>JBOGZL010000353.1:0-16425 GCA_050697195.1 Solirubrobacterales bacterium | reverse complement strand
TCCGAGTACATGCACGTCGACGACTCCGCGTGCAACCTGGCGTCGCTCAACCTGATGAAGTTCCGCAACGGCGACGGGACGTTCGACGTCGCCGACTTCTCCCATGCGGTGGACATCATGTTCCTGGCGCAGGAGATCCTCGTCGGGTTCTCCAGCTACCCAACACCGGAGATCGACCGCAACGCGAACGCGTTCCGCCAGCTAGGGCTCGGCTACGCCAACCTCGGGGCGCTGCTGATGTCGGACGGGATGGCCTACGACTCGGATCAGGGGCGCTCGGTGGCGGCCGCGATCACGGCGCTGATGACGGGGCGGGCGTACCGCCACTCGGCCGAGATCGCTGCGGCGATGGGACCGTATGAGGAGTACGCGAAGAACCGCGAACCGCACAACAACGTGATGCGGATGCACCGCGACGCGGCGTACGAGATCGACGACGACTTCGTCGAGCAGCACCTGCTCGACGCGGCCCGTCAGACGTGGGACGAGGCGGTGGAGCTCGGAGGGCGCGACGGGTACCGCAACGCCCAGGCGACTGTGCTCGCTCCCACCGGGACGATCAGCTTCCTGATGGACTGCGACACGACCGGGATCGAGCCGGACTTCTCCCTCGTCAAGTTCAAGGAGCTGGTCGGCGGCGGTCAGATGACGATCGTCAACCGCTCCGTCCCGCTCGCACTTCGCACGCTCGGCTACACCGAGCAGCAGATCGAGCAGATCGAGTCCTACCTGAACGAGAAGGCCACGATCATCGGCGCCCCCGAGCTTCGCGACGAGCACCTCGAGGTGTTCGATGTCGCGGTCGGCGAGCGCGCGATCTCCCACATGGGCCACGTAAAGATGATGGCCGCGATCCAGCCATTCACCAGTGGGGCCCAGTCCAAGACCGTGAATCTGCCCGAGACGGCAAGCGTCGAGGACATCGCCGACGCCTACACGCAGGGCTGGAAGTTGGGGCTAAAGGCGCTGGCGATCTACCGCGACGGGTCGAAGACCGCGCAGGCGCTGCGCACCGACGCCGGCGAGAAGAAGGACGAGGAGACCGAGGCGGTGGCGGAGGCACCCGCCGAGTCGCCGTCACAGGAGCCGGTGCGCCACCGGATGCCGGTCGAGCGGGAGTCGATCACGCACAAGTTCTCGATCGGCGGCCACGAGGGCTACATCACCGCCGGCAAGTACGACGACGGATCCGTCGGCGAGATCTTCCTCACCGACATCGGCAAGGAAGGCTCGACGATGCGCGGGATGATGAACGCGTTCGCGACCGCCGTCTCGATCGGCCTCCAGTACGGGGTCCCGCTCGAGGTGTTCGTGAAGAAGTTCAGCTATGTGCGCTTCGAGCCCGAGGGGATCACCCGCAACCCCGAGATCCCGTTCGCGAAGTCGATGCCCGACTACATCATGCGGTGGCTCGCGAGCCGGTTCGTCGACGACGCCGAGCTGCTCGAGGACCTCGGGATCCTGACCGCCGAGGTGCGCGCGCGGCGCGAGGCGCAGCAGGCGCTGTTCGCCGGCGAGGGCGAGGAAAGCGGCGGCCGCAACGGGCACGGCGAGGGCAACGGCGGCGCCGCGGCGCAGGGCGCGAACGGCGGGGAGACGCCCGCAGCGTCACCGGATCCGGTGCCCGCGGCCGAGACGATGACCGACACCCCCCCAGTCCTCCCGGCGAAGCTCGCCGGCGGCGACCTCGGCCCCGCCTGCGACCAGTGCGGCGGGATGATGCAGCGCACGGGCTCGTGCTACACGTGCTCGAGCTGCGGGAACAACACGGGCTGCGGGTAGTGTCAAACGACAGCTGTTTGGCCTGGGAAGCGACAGCTCCTGTCACCCCAAGCGACAGCGAACGTCCACGCAGACGACGCCGAATGTCATGTCGGCGACAACGAAATGACATGTCGGCGACAGTGATTGACATCCGTTAGTACTGCGCGGAGCCTGAGTCGGGAAGCGGGCGATCCTCCCGCGGCAGGGTCGCCCCACTTGAAAGGGTCGATTGATCCCCCGAAAGGTGTTCGGTGCTGGGCCCGAACAGCTATCACCGCTTACGGGTTACTGGCCTTAGGGCGGGGTCCCTAATACGGACCTCAATGAAGGCTTGGCGTCGCGCCTCGCCCATGTAGCGATCGAAGTCATCGGACCCTCGTTGCTCGCCAGCAACATCCAGCGCAATCGCCCGCACGTCGGACGCTTGTGCGGGCAATTCGGCCAGGAAGTAGGTGAACGGCTCGCTGATTCGGGCCTGGCTCAAGACCTCCTCATCCGCGACCTGAAGCAGCGTCGCGCTGACTCGCTTAGAGGATCCACCAACCGTGTAGATCACGCGGACCTCGGCGACATCGGCGCCGGTGGCACCGTAAACCTCCAGCGCCGCCTGCTTACCGGATTGCGCAACTGCCTGAGCGACGACCGGACCTGTGATCGGGGGCTCAACCTCAGATGGTGGCCGGCCACACGCGCGGGTCTGCTCGTCGATCCCGACTACCTTCAGGCATGGCGGAAAATCCGGCGCGGCGTTTGGAGGCAGCGACGAGCGGAGTTCAACCTCGCGTCCATGGTCGAGCTTGACCGCTGCCAGCTCCACGTTTCGGGGATCACCGGGTGGGTCGCTCGCGCCTTCGCCGTTCACCTCGGAGGAGTCGTCGGATTCCCCGCACGCCGCGATCGTGATGGCGGCCAATACGGCACCGAGGAAGGCAGTGTTTCTCGACATTCTGGTTCCCTTCGCCGTCTAGTGACTCTGACCTATATGCGTTGCTCGGGTCACGCAGGTCCATCGTGTTGGGAGATGACCAGAGTCCTCGCCCTGCACGACGTCACCTTTCTCGTTCTACGCTTCCCCCGCGGGTGGACGAGTCCAGCCGAGTGGCGGGCCGCGCTGGCCATCCGGCCGCGACTATGAGGCCCGGCGCCTAGAGTCCGAGCCACACCGGATCGCTACGGCGAAGCCACTCGGCGAGGAGCGGGTCCACGACGTGGTACTCGGTTCCGCTCCCGGCGATGATCCCGCGCTTCTTGAGGCGCTCCGCAGCTCGCAGCGCAGCGCTCTCGTCGGCGAGTCCGTACTTCTTGGCCCTGATTCGGCTCCCCAGGCTTTCGCCGCCACCGAGCATGAAAAGGACCCGCGCTTGATTGACCTCGGCCTCATCGCCGGCCAGCAGGGAGTCCACGATCTGGGCTACTTGCTCCTCGCTTGATAGGAGGGCTTCGTAGGAGATGTCAACGAGTTCGTCGTCGATGGTCTCGTCGGCGCTGGCCCGCTCCCAGATGTTCCAGGCGAGCTGCTGCGTGCGCTTCGGGTGGTTCCCTCCGAGTTCCACTAGGTGCTCGACGGCGTGATCGCTTATCGGACGACCACTCGCCTCGAACCGAAGCTGTAGGTAGTCGACAAACTCAGCGAACGGCAGATCCGGAAGATCCATGTCGTGTGCCTGATCCCAGATCGGTTCGGTATCGGTCTTCAGCATTAGCTTGAGCTTTTCGCGCAGGCTCCCGGTGAGCATCAACGAGACGTGTCGCGCGTTCTCCGGACCCATCAGCGCCGATCGGATCTGACTCAGTGGATCGCCAGGACAGTGGTAGAGGCGCTGAAACTCATCGAAGGCGATAGCGATCCGATCGGCGAGCTTGGGCAAGGCCGCAAGCTGCGCGTGGAGGATGACGTCTTCGTTGACGTCATCGCCGCGCCGCCGTCCCGATTTGACGCCCGCCTTCACGACGCCGAGGTTGATCCCGAACTCCTTCTCGACATCTCTCAGTGCGGTGCTGGCCTTGCGCCGCAAGGCGCGATCCGGGTGTGTGCGAAGGGCATCGCTGACGGCACCGATGAATGCCGGGAGGCTGATCGCGCGGCGCAGATCGATCATGATCATCGACCAAGGCGGCGCGTCCTTGCCATGTTCCCGAGAGACCTCCTCCTTCAGCTCCAAGAGAAAGCTCGTCTTTCCGGTTCCGCGTGGGCCGAACAGCGATGTATGTGTGCCGGCTTTGAGCGTCAGGGCCACCTGCTCCGTAAACGGCTCACGCGAGACGGCATCCGCCCTCGGCAAGGCATCGGTCCAGGTGAATGGGTTGAGTGTGCGGTCTGCCATCCGGGGCCGATTGTACGGAATTGCCCGGACTAACATCCGGCGGGTTCCGTATCTGGATACGGAAGGCTCCGGATCACAGCGCAGCTTGAAGCGGATGCACTTCCGATTCGGCGCGATCGCGATCCCGTACCGCATCGATCTCGTGCTCCAGCTCCAGGACAGGGGGTGGCTGTCGCTCGATGACCCTGGACATCGCGGAGAGCCGGGTTGAGAGCCGACCGACGCGCTCGGCGCTGAGACGAGACGGACGGCGCGCCGCGCGGGCTGGTACCGTCGCCGCCAGTGCGGGACGAGGGGTCGAAGCGGAGGGGTCGGCGACGGTGGCTCGCGGTCGCGGCGTTGACGCTCGGCGCGATGCTCGCGATCCCTGCCTCCGCATCCGCAGCCACCTATCCCGATGCGGTGCTGCTCGTGTCCGGCTTCGACACGGCGTCCCCGTTCACCACTCCGGACCCGAGCTGCGACGGCAAGGAGGGACCCGAGTGGAACCCCGCCGGGGGGATCGCGAAGACGCTGAAGCCCGCCGGTCTCGACGTGTTCACCGCCCCGGTTCGCCAGACGGGCGGGTCCCTGCTTCCTCCGTGCTCCGGCCCGGGGGAGCTTGTGCCGCCGGACGCCGTGGTGATCGACTCGAACGGCGAGGCCGACGCGAACGGAAGGGCGCTCGCGAATCTGATCGGCTTCCTGCGCGACGCGTACGGCCTCGAGAGGCTGCAGATCGTGGGCCACTCCGACGGCGGGCTGTGGTCGCGCTCGGCGATCACCCAGGATGGCGCCTACGCGGGCGTCGAGGTGCTTTCGCTGACGACGCTCGGGACCCCACATACGGGGTCGCTGGTCGCCGACCTGGCGATCCAGCTGAACGGCGGGAAGTGCGACTTCTCAAATGAGATCGAGCAGTTGATCTGCGACGGCGTCGTCGAGGTCGCCCAGCTGATGCTGAAGGACCTCGGCGAGGTCGCGACCACCGAGCTGACCAACGGCTTCCTCACGGGCTGGAATCCCAAGCAACGGATCGGCTCCTGCCCGGTGACGGGGATCGCCGGCGACGGTGTCGGCTTCGATCTCGCGGGGTTCGAGTACTACACGCCCAACGACGGGGCGGTGGGCCTGGCGAGCGCGCTCGGGGAGGCGTCGCGCGCCATCGACGGCAGCACGATTCCCGCGCCCGGGATCCCCAACTTCCGTCAGGGGGGCACGTACGACGTCGTCCACGGCGAGGTCCTCGACTTCCTCTCGGCGCAGAACCTGCTCAACACGCAGGCGATCTCCGACGAGGTCAGGGACACCGTGATCGTAAACGCGTCCACCACGACGCCGTGCAACGAGGGGGCAGGCGAGCGGGAGCCCGGCACGACACGGCTCGGGCTGCCGCTGTATCGCTTCGACGCACCCAATCGTCGAGGCCTCCTGCCGCGACCCGACCCCGGGGAGTTCGTCGCCGCGCAGGACGGCGTTGGGGTCAAGTGCGGCCGCACCCATCTCGACCGCACGATCCACCGGGGTGATAGCCGGATCCAGCTGTTCGAGACGTTCGCCTGCGACAAGCGGCTCCGGGTGACCAAGAGCGCCGGTACGGCGGCGACGGCCAGCGACAAGGCGAGCCTCCGCGGCAAGGCCGTGCTGCTCGATCACGCGGAGCGCAACAGCGTGGTGCTCAGGGTCGACGGTGCCGTGGTGCGGATCAAGGTCCGGGGGGCGAAGGTGCGGAAGCTGCGCGTGACCGCATGGGCCGGCGGGCGGCGGCAGCGGCTCGCGCTTGACCGCAAGGGCAGCGCGACGCTGCCCGACGCCGGCGAGCGGACCTGGCTGCGGATCCGCGCCAGGACCAAGCCCGGCTGGGTCGTCTCAAGCGCCAACACCACGCTGTCCCGCTGAGCGCGGGTCGACGACCACCGCACAGCTCAGGTCCCGGCGATTCCCGCCGCCCGCAGCCCCTCGGCTCGATCGAAGTACTCCTCGACGCGAACGACGCTGCCGTCGCGAAACGTCCACACCTGGGCCTGCTCCAACTCGACCGGCGTGCCCGAGCCAACGCCCCGGCCGCTGAACCTGATCCAGGCGAACACCTTGTCATCGACGTCGATGAGCTCGGTCGCTTCGAACTCGATCCCCTCGAACATCTCCACCCACTGGTCGAAGTAGGCCTGGATCGCCTCGGCGCCAACGTGCGTGGCGGCGTCGGGATCCTCCCGCGCCGCCATCCACTCGGCCGCCTCCGCGTAGATCTCGGGCAGAACCTCCTGCCTCTCGGCGAACCTCTCGTGTTGCGCGCGAACGGCGTCGAGCTCTTGCCGGCCCACCTGACGGCTCACTCCATCGTGCGCTCTTCGACCACCTCGTAGATGCCGTCGGCGCCGAGCGACTCGACGAACTCGTCGGCCGCTGCGCGGCGCTCGTCGTACTCGCCGCTCTCCTGGCCGGCGCGCAGCTCCTCGAGCGTGCCGTCGAAGAAGCCGAACGTGATCACCTCGTTCTCGTCCCCGACGCTGCGGATCGCGTAGAACCGCTTCCAGCCGGCCGGGACGTCGGCGTCGTCGTCCGGAACGAAGGTCCGCATGAAGTCCTCCGCCGTGCCGGGCTTGAGCTTCCGTACGGTCAGTGCGCAGAGCATCGCCACTCCTCTCGGTCGGTTACCAGCGCTGATCTATCAGGTCGCGACCGCGTTAGCTCGTCAGCCAGGCGGCAATCCGGCGGCCGATCGCGGCGCCCGCGTCCTCCTGAAGGAAGTGGGAGGCGTCCTCGACCGTCTCGGGGGCGGGGCGACCGATCGCGTCGGCGAACCGCCGCCCCGTTTCGGGCGGGAGGACCGGGTCCGAGTCCGCCCACAGCATCAGGGTTGGTCGCTCGTCGTCGGCGAGCGCGTCGAGCGTGCGCCGGCCGGCCTCGGCGCCCTCAGCCTCGGGCTCGAGGGGGATCAGGAGCGGGAACGCCCTCGCGCCGGCCTTCGACTCCGGGGTGGGGAACGGGGCGTCGTACGCGGCCGTGACGTCGTCGCCGGGGTCGGTCTTGCAGGCGCGCCGGACGAGCATCGAGACCGGGAGGTCCTCCGTCCGGGCGACGAAGTCGCGGAACGCCAGCCACGCCTCCGTCATCCGCTGATGGCCGGTGAACACCCCCGTGTCCATGATCACGAGGCGGGCGAAGCGCTCGGGTGCTTCGACCGCCACCCGCAACCCGATCGGCCCGCCCCAATCGTGGACCACGACCGTCGCGCCCCGCAGGTCGAGCTCCTCGACGAGCCCGTGGACGAGCTCAGTGTGGCGGTCGTAGGAGTACCACTCGAGATCGAGAGGCTTGTCCGAGCGACCGAACCCCGCGAGGTCGGGGGCGATGCAGCGAAAGCCCGCCTCGCGCACGGGCGGGATCACCTTGCGCCACAGAAACGACCACGTCGGCTCGCCATGGAGGAAGACCACCGGGTCCCCCTGTCCCTCGTCGACCCGGGCGATGCGCAGCCCGTCGAGCTCGACGTGGGCGGGATCGAACGGGAAATCCGGGAGGGCGGTGAAGCGCTCGTCGGGCGTCCGAAATGCATCGGGCATCGGCGCCCAGCCTATTCGTCCGCGTCAGGCGGGGATGGATGCTCGCCGCGGACGAGCTGGTACGCGAGCGCGCCGAGCGCCGCGCCCCCAAGCGGGCCCGCGAGGTAGACCCAGAAGTCTGCCCACTCGCCCGAGACGAGCGCCGGGCCCACTGAACGGGCAGGGTTCATCGAGGCACCGGTTACCGGGCCGCCGAACAGCGCGTCGAGCCCGATCGTCCCCCCGATCGCGATCGCCGCCCCCGATCCCACCGCGCGGGCGTCGGTCGCCACGGCCATGACCACGAACATCAGCAGCGCCGTCAGCAGGAGCTCATAGACGAGCGCGCTCCCCGCCCCGACGGTCGGGACCGTGGCGCCGAGCTCCGCCGGCTGATCGGGCCAGATCGCGAGCAACACGAGCGCTCCGGCGGTTGCGCCCAGGAGCTGAGCGGCGACGAAGGCGCCCGCCTCGCGCGGCGGGAAGTGGCGGGTGAGCGTGAAAGCGAGGGTCACCGCGGGGTTGATGTGGGCGCCCGAGAGGTGGCCGATCGCGTAGACCATCGCCATGATCACGAGCCCGAAGACAAACGCGACGCCGACCGTCCCGAGGGCATTGTGGTAGACGGCGTCGGCGACGATCGCGCCGCAGCCGGCGAAGACGAGCACGAACGCGGCGAGGCCCTCGGCGAGCGCCCGGCGCGCGAGGTCAGGCCGGCCCACGTGGCTCGTCCGGGGCCACCTCGCCCAGCAGGTTCTCAACCCGCTCCTGGATCTGGTCGCGGATCCGGCGCACCCCGTCGAGGTCCTCGTCCGCGGGGTCGTCGAGCTCCCAGTCCTCGTAGCGCTTCCCAGAGTAGATCGGGCACGCGTCGCCGCACCCCATCGTGATCACGGCGTCCGCCGCCCGCACCACCTCGTCGGTGAGTGGCTTCGGGAACTCCTTCTCGAGATCGACACCCACCTCGGCCATCGCCTCGCGCACCGCAGGGTTGATCTGGTCGGCGGGAGCGCTTCCGGCCGAGCGGACGTGGACCCGACCCGCGCCCAGCTTGTCCATCAGCCCGGCGGCCATCTGGCTTCGGCCGGCGTTCTGCACGCACACGAACAGGACCTCGGGCACGTTCTTGGTCATCTTGCCCTCGACCTGGGCGAGCGCCCGCAGCCGCTCGCGTGCGAAGCGGTGGACGAACAGAGGGACGAAGTCCTCGAAGCGGACGTTCCGGAGCGAATCCAGCGACTCCTCCACATAGCGCTCAATCGTCTCACCGGAGAAGGTCCCGGAGAACTCCTCCTTCAGCGAGTCGAGGCCGCGGTCGAGGTGCTCCCGGGTCGCCGGGTCGAGCTGTCGGATCGCCATCTCGGTCCTCCTCCTGCCCCTTCGAAGTCGGAGTCCCCTGATCGTATTCCATTGACATCCTTGATTTCAATTGATATACGTAGATAGATGGCTGTCGATCTGGAGCTCGCGCCGAAGCAGAAGCGCCCCGTCGGCCAGCCGTGCTGCGAGCCGGTCGTGTACCCCGACATCGAGCGCGAGGCGGCGGAGCGAATGGGCCACGTCGCGAAGGCCCTCGGCGACCCGATCCGGATGCAGCTCGTCGACGTGCTGCGCAAGCACGCAGGCAAGGTGTGCGTGTGCGAGCTCGTCCCCCTCTTCGATCTCTCCCAGCCCACCGTCTCGCATCACCTCAAGGTCCTCCGCGAGGCCGGCATCGTCGGGTCCGAGCGGCGCGGTCTTTGGGCCTACTACTACGTCGAGCCGAACGCAACGGAGGAGTTGAGCGCATGGCTGAGCAGCTGATGACGGATGACGAGATACGCGACGTCGTGCGCGAGCGCTACGCGGCCGCCGCCAAGAGCCTGGACGCCGACGCCGATTGTTGCGGGGACGGGTGCGGGTGCGGGCCGAGCAGCACGCCGCTCGGGTGCGGCGATCCCACCGCGGTCGCCGACCTTCGCGACGGCGAGGCGGTCCTCGACCTCGGGTCCGGCGGCGGGCTCGACGTCCTCGTCTCCGCCGAGCGGGTCGGGCCGGAGGGGAAGGCGTATGGGCTCGACATGACCGACGAGATGCTCGACGCCGCGCGCGAGGCCCAGCTCCAGGCCGGAATCGCGAACGTCGAGTGGCTGAAGGGGACGATCGAGGACATCCCGCTTCCGGACGAGTCGGTCGACGTGATCATCTCCAACTGCGTGATCAACCTCTCCGCCGACAAGCCGTCGGTCCTCGGCGAGGCGGCGCGGGTGCTTCGCCCCGGCGGACGCTTCGCCGTCACCGACATCGTCGCCGACCCGGAGATGGACGAGGCGACCCGGAACGACATGGCGAGATGGACCGGCTGCATCGCGGGTGCGCTCACGGAGGAGGACTTCCGCGCCGGGCTGGCCGGCGCAGGCTTCGAGGAGATCGAGGTCGTCGAGACCCATCGCGTCCACGAGCACGCCGGATCGGCGATCGTCAGGGCTCGGAAGCCGGGCTGAGCCGCGTCGGCTAGGGTCGTCCCCCGTGACGCGCTGGGCGACCTTCGACTGCTACGGGACGCTGATCGACTGGAACGCGGGGATCCGCGCCGAGCTCGCGCGGATCTTCGGCGAGCCCGAGGCGGAACGGCTGCTGGCCGCCTACCACGAGCTCGAGCCGGCGGTCCAGCGCGGCGACCCATCCGCGAGCTACCGGTCGGTGATGGCAGTGGTGCTGGCGCGGCTCGCGGCCGAGGAGGGCACCGAGCTCCCCGAGGCCGAGGAGGACGCGCTCGGGCGCTCGCTGCCGTCGTGGCCGGCGTTCGGTGAGGTGCCGGGCGCGCTCGCCGACGCGCGCGAGCGCGGGTGGCGCCTCGCGATCCTCTCGAACACCGACCGCGATCTGATCGAGGCGTCGATGGAGCGCCTCGGTGCGCCGTTCGAGCTCGCGATCGTCGCCTCGGAGATCGGGTCGTACAAGCCCGCGCGAGGGCACTGGGACGCGTTCGACGAGCGAACCGGCGGGCAGGCTGACGATCACGTGCACATCGGCGCGAGCCTTTACCACGACGTCCGCCCCGCCGCCGCGCTTGGGATCCCGTCGATCTGGATCAACCGCCTCGACGAGCGCGCGGACGTCGCGACCGGGCGAGAGCTCGCCGACCTCGCCGGGCTGGGCGAGGCGCTGGACGAGCTGGTCGCGAGGGCCTGAGAGCATCCCGGTCGCGCGTGGAGGACCTCGTCGAGAGCCTGACCCGCGGCAACGTCACCGAGGTCAAGGTCGTGCTCGCCTCGGTGGTGGCCGCGCTCGCGGTTTATCAGCTCGTCCTGATCGCGGTCGGCTACGGCAGGGTTCGCCCCCGGTTTTTGGACTCGGCACCCGCGAGCGCCGCCCACCGATTCGCCGGCGACGCGATCGCGGTGATCGTCGTCGTCGTCGCGATCATGTGCATCTCCTACCTCGGGTTCGAGGACGAGCAGCTCGTCCACGTCGCCGCCGGCACGGCGCTGCTCGCCGTGCTCGCGCTGAAGATCGCCGTCGTGCGCCGCGGTCGCACGCTCGGCCGGTTCCTCCCCGCGCTCGGGCTCACCCTTTTCGCGCTGATCGCGGTCACGTGGCTGAGCTCGGCGGGCAGCTTCCTCGCGGATCGATGAGATGAGGCCTGGGGCATCTCAAACCGCTCAGGTGATCGCGTCGCTGGCCGTCGCAGCGGCGATCGTCGCGATCGTGATCGTCGCGGTGACGGCGAAGCTAGGGCCGACGAGCGTCGCCGAGCTGGACGCGCGCGAGGACCGCCGCGAGGAGCGGATCGAGCTGCGCGAGGAGCAGATCGAGCAACAGGAGGAGCGGCGCGAGGGCCGGTAGCGCGGCGGCGGCCGAACCGGCGCGAGGAGGCGCTTGCGGCCGTCGGCGCTAGGGCCTTCCCTCCGCGCCGACCGCGCGCCGCTCGACGTCCAGTCGCGGCAGGATCCGCTCGAGCCAGTCCGGAATCCACCAGTTGCGACTCCCGAGGAGCTGCATCACGGCGGGGACGAGCACCATCCGCACGACCGTTGCGTCGAGGAAGATCGCCGAGGCGAGGCCGATCCCGAACAGCTTCAGGAAGGTGTCCGGGGCCGCGAGGAAGGCGAGGAAGACGACGACCATGATCGCCGCCGCCGCCGTGATCACCCGCGCGGTCTTCGCGAGCCCGTCGGCGACCGCCCGCCGGGTGTCTCCGTCCTTCAGGTACTCCTCGCGGATCCGCGAGATCAGGAACACCTCGTAGTCCATCGACAGCCCGAACAGGATCGCGAACATCATCACCGGCATGAACGGCGCGATCGGCACCTCGTGATCGATCCCGATCAGCTCGCCGACCGTCCCTCCCTTCGCGACCAGCGTCATCACGCCGTACGCGGCGCTGACCGAGAGCAGGTTCATCACCCCGGCCTTGAGCGAGATCAACGGCGAGTGGAACGCGACGAGCAGGAGCAGGAACGAGAGCCCGACGACGCCGATTATGAATACCGGCATCCGTTCGGTTATGTACTCGCTCTGGTCCTCCAGCGCCGCGGTCACCCCTCCGATCTCCGCCGTGACGCCGGAGCCGCCCAGTGCCTCGGGCACGACCTCCTCCCGCAGCCGCTTGACGAGGTCCTCGGTCTCGGCATCCTGTGGAGAAGTGGCCGGGATCACCGTGACGATCGCGGCGGTGCCCGTCTCGTTGATCTGCGGGTCGGGGACGAACGCCACCCCGTCCTCGCCGCGAAGCCGGTCCGCCAGGGCGTCGACGTCGCCCGCCGCACCCGGGTCGGGCAGCTCGGCGGCGATCACAAGCGGCCCGTTCGTGCCGGGCCCGAACCCCTCGGTGTTGAGGTCGTACGCCTGGCGGGTCATGGTGTCGGGCGGGTCGTTGCCGGCGTCGGGGAAGCCGAGCCGCATCCCGAGCGCGGGGGCCGCCAATGCGAGCAGGACCGCGGTGGCGGCGATCGCGAACGGCCCCGGGCGGCGCTGGACGGTGTGGCTCCAGCGCGCCGCCGGCGACTCGCCACCGCTCTCCGCCTTCAGCGTTCGGCCGAGGAACGGGATCCGCAGCCGGTCGACCCTCGGACCCAGGTACGAGAGCAGCGCCGGCAGCAGGGTGACGGCGGCGAGCATCACGACGAGGACCGCGATCGAGGCGGAGATCGCGACGCCGAACATGTACGGCAAGCCGGTGAGGAAGAGGCCGAGGACGGCGATCACGACGGTGGCCCCGGCGATGATCACGCTGCGTCCCGCGGTGGTGACGGCCTCGACCACCGCGTCGTGGCGGTCCTTGCCCGCGTTCATCGCCGAGCGGAATCGCGTCAGGACGAGCAGCGCGTAGTCGATCCCGACCCCGATCCCGATCAACCCGGAGACCGCCGTCGTCCAGTCGGGGACGTCGACGACGTTCGCGAGCAGCAGGATCAGGCCGCCCGACGAGATCCCGAGGCCGACGAGGGCGATCGCGAGCGGCAGCCCGGCGGCGACCACCGAGCCGAAGGCGATCAGGAGCACGATCGCGGCGCCCAGGAACCCGATCCCCTCGGGGCTCGTCGCCTCCTGGGCCGCGTAGATCGGGTCCCCGCCGAGCCTGATCTCCAGCCCGTCGCCGCTGTTGCGCTCCGCGGCGGCGATCAGCGCCTCGCCGTCCTCCTTGGGAACGTCCCACCCCGGGACCGTCAGCGGCAGCGTGGTCGCTCCGATCGTGCCGTCCTCCGAGACGCGGATCGGCGTCTCCTGCGCGATGTGATCGACCTCCTTCGCCTCGGAGAGGAAGGCGTCGACGCGCTCCTTCGCGGCGGGGCTGTCGGCTCCGCCCTCGTCCTTCCAGACGACGTTGATCTCCTGGCCGGAGTAGCCGCCGAACTCGCGCTCGGTGAGGTCTGACGCCGCCTTCGACTCCGATCCCGGAGTGTCGTAGTCGGCGTTGTACTCGCCCGCCAGCGCCCCGCCGAGCCCGATCGTTGCGACCAGGGCCGCGATCCAGACGAGGACCACGGTGCCACGGCGACGGTAGGCGATGTCCGCGAGCCGGGCGAGTCGGCGCGTCATTCGGAGTCCCCCCTGTTTGGCGGCTCGTTCACGACGGCGAAGAATTCCATCAGCACCGGCGCCAGAACGTCCATCTTCACGTTGTGGCTCACTCCCTCGAGCTCGCGCAGCTCGGCGTTCGGCAGCACCTCGGCCAGCGCGCGGGAGCCCTGCTTCAGCACGTCCGCGGTCTTCGACCCGTAGACGACCTGCGTCGACATCGTCACCGCGGCCCACTCAGCGGAATCGAGCGGCGCGCCGTGCATCGTGTGCTCACCCAACGCCGCCCAGTCGTAGGGGAGCGTGTGCGCCGTGGACTTGATCCCCTGCCACATCGGCATCAGCGGCATCACCGCCACGAACGGCGCCGGGATGCCGATCGCGTTTCGCATGAAGTGCTTGACGGCGCCGCTGCGATCGTCGGCCGCGACCAGCTGATCGAGGCGCTCGGCGTAGTCCGGGGTCGGCCGGTCGTGGTTCGGGTCGACCATGAACGGGACTTCGTAGACGGAGACCTTCTCGATGCCCGGAAGCGCTGCCGCTGCGCGAAGCGCCAGCGCGCCGCCCGAGGACGTGCCCCAGAGTGACGCATTGCCCTCCTCGGCCTCGATCAGCGCCGCGATGTCCTCGATCTCGCGCTCGAGCGCGAACGGCTTCACCTCGGTCGAGTCGCCGCGCCCGCGCCGGTCGTAGTTGATCACGGTGCAACGTTCGGCGAGCAGCTTCGCGAGCTGCTCCGTCTTCTTGAACTTGCGGTAGCCGAGCGCGCCGGCAACGAGGATCACCGCCGGGCCCGAGCCGTGGCGGTCGTAGGCGATGCGGCTGCCGTCCTTTGAGGTCACGGTCTGCATTTGGGATCTCCACCGTTTCTGCGGCTCCGAGAGGTACGACCGTCCCCGCCTCGGAAACTCATCGCATCCTGGCACCCGCCCTCAGGCCCCCGGCGCCTCCCGAACCTGGGTGAGCCGGATGTGGTTGCCGGACGGATCGCGGAATGCCGAGTCGATCCCGTAGGGCCGCTCCTCGGGCTGCTCGACGAACTCAACTCCGCGGCCCTCGAGCTCGTCGTACATGGCATGGACGTCGTCGGTGGTGAGGAAGATCGTCCCCGAGAACCCCTTCGCCGCAAGTCGCCCAGCTCCGCGACCGTGACGTCGGCGCGGACCTCCATGCCCAGCTTGTCCGTGTGGAAGGCGAGCGCCTCGTCCTGGTCGTGCACCCACAGCTGCGCGTTGGCGATCCTGATCATCGGGTCCTCCTTGGTCGAGGTGTTGAACGCCGACCACCGTAGGCGCCCGCCGGTCGCCTGTCTTCTCCAAACGTGCGGTGTTTCGGGCGCCCGTGGACGCGCAGGACGCACGCGGGGATCAGCGCCTGCTGCGTGGCCGGCGGAAACGATGCGCGGTACCTGGTCGGCGAGATGCCGTAGCTGCGCGTCAAGCCGGTGGTGAACGATCCGACGCTGCGCAGACCCACCGAGCGGCACACGTCGGTGACGGAGCGATCGGTGGTCCGCAGCAGCGCCGCGGCGCGCTCCAGGCGTGGGGTGATGAGGTACGCGTGCGGCGACTCGCCGAACGCGCGGCGGAACTCGCGGGCGAAGTGGGCGCGAGAGAGGCCGGCGGCGCCGGCGAGATCGTCCACTCTCAGCGGCTCGAAGTAGCGAGCGTCGACCAGATCCCTGGCGCGCAGCAGGTGGCGGCGGGGCTACTTCTTGACCAGCTTCACCTTCTTGTCCTCGGTCACCGGGGCGCCGCCGTCCGGGGTGAACGTGACCTCGGCCTCGACCTTCGTCTTGCCCCTCTGCCTCAGCTTCTTGCGCTTTTTGCCCTTCGCCTTGACCGGCAGCTTCACCTCGCCGGCGCCGCCGGCCTCCCGCTCCGCGGGCTTGACGCCCTTGCCGCCAACCTCGAGCGCCCCGGCGCACCCGATCTCGGCGGTCAGCTTCGCCGTCCCCTTGCGCTTGTTCTTCTTCGCCTTGCCGAGCGCGAGGTCGTCGCACCCGCCGCCGCCGCCCGGCCCGCGCGAGTCGACCGCCAGGCCGAGCGGCATGTCCGCGCCCGTGATGAACGCGAAGTCCGGTGAGCTGCCGTCGAGGTTGGCGCGGCTGATCGTCCCCTCGGCGTTGTTCGCCCAGTACAACCTCGAGGCATGAACGGCAGTGCCCCCGAAGGCGTTCACCGGGAGCAGGTCCTCTGGGGGCTCGGGGGTGTCAGGGTCAACGTCGTCGCGTCGGATCCCGGACGAGGCGTTCGCCCAGTAGATGTGGGAGCCGCCGACGGACGGCCAGCAGGACAGAAAGCTTCCGGAGTTGCCGACGACCTGCTCCGGGAACGGGTCTCCGAGCGGCGAGCGCCAGATCGTGGGGTTGACGCTCCCAGAGCCGTTGGTCCAGTAGGCGAACCCGGAGTCGACCGCTGTCCCGCACGGCACGTTGACCTGGGGCGCACCGGGAATGTGATCGAAGTCGGCCCCGGTCCCGTTCAGGTTCGCGCGCGCGATCGACCCGTCATCGCTGGTGCCCAACGTCCCCAGGTTCGCCCACCAGATCCGGCTGGAGCTGATCGCCACGGCGAACGGATTCTCTTCACCGACAACGGTGATGAAGTCCTTGTCGACGCCCGAGCCATCGATGTTGGCCCGGCCGATCGTGTTGGTGCCCCGGTTCGCCCAGTAGACGTGTCGGGAGTCAACCGCCACCCCGGTGGGGTCGTTCAGCCCCGCGATGAAGCTCTGGTCGACGCCGCTGCCGTCGTTGCTGGCGCGCCCGATCGTCGTCCCCTCACTCTGCGCGTTGTTCGTCCAGTAGA
>JBOGZL010000352.1:0-1948 GCA_050697195.1 Solirubrobacterales bacterium | reverse complement strand
GGCGGCTTCGAAATCGTCGACGTGGAGCTCGATCGGATGGTTGTTGGCGCGAAACTCGAGGCCGAAGGCATCCGACTCCATCACGGCGATAGTCAGGTTGCCGGTCTCGAACTCGGCCGCGGGCATCTCGCCCCAGCGCTTGGACTCGGGCAGGCCGAGCCCGTCGCCGTAGAAGCCGACCGCCGTGTCGAAGTCCTGCGTCGAGACCGTGATGAAGTCGGTCCCGGTGATCAGCGGTGTGTTGCTCATTGCCTGACGACCCCGATCACATGGCCCTCAGGGTCGGTGAGCAGGCCGATCTCGATATCGACCTCGGGAATCTTGTCCGGGCCCATCATCCGCGTTCCGCCGAGGCTCTCCGCCTTCGCGAGCGCGGCTTCGACGTCGGGGACCTCGACGTAGAAGGTGACGTGGCCGTCGTATCCGTCGGGCGCGGTCCCGACGCCGCCCGGGACTCCGACGTCGTCGCGGCTCGCGTTCTCATCGAGCTGGACGAGCGCGTAGTTCGTGGGCCCGACGGTGTCGCCGAAGTCCCAGCCGAACAGCTCCGAGTAGTAGCCGCGAAGCTTGTCGCCGTCCGTGCCGATCACCTCGAAGTGCACAACCGGCTGTCCCATTCTGTCTCCTTTCCTCATCCGTCGGCACCGGGGTGCCGCTTTAACCTACCCCTATGACCGCTGCGCGTCGCGTAACTCATCGCCGGGCTCGTAGGACGCGATCTCAAGCCCCGCAACGCTCGGCGGTCCAGGCTCGCTAAGGTGGCCCCATGGGCCTCATGGATCTGATCGACAAGGCACGGGAGCTGATCGGCGGCGGCGGCGGGATCGATGGTCTGTCCGAGAAGGCCGGAGATCTCTCCGACATAGCCCAGGGAGAGGGCAGCGTGCTCGAAAAGGGCCAGCAGGCGGCCGAGAGCCTCGGCGAGGGCGGCGACGCCGGAGACGCGGGCGAGGGAACGAGGCGCGGATAGCGCGCACCACGCGGTAGTCGGTCCCCGGAAGAACTCTCAGTGCTGCCACGGTTGCCGAACGGCGGCCAAACGAGGATGATCGCGGCTGATGCGGGGTGCCAAGACGCCGGCGTTGCTGGTCTCGGGGTTGATCGCCGCGTCGATCCCGATCGTCATCGCGCTCGACGCAGGGTCGGGTTCGTACGGCACCGAGGTCAGCACGATCGTCCTCGGCGTCGTGGCGGCGGTCGCCTCGCTGATCGTGGGCCTCGTGCTCGCGTTGAAGCGGTCGCGGAACCCGATCGGCTGGCTGCTGCTCGGTAACGCCGCCGTGATCGTGATCGCGGGCCTCGCTCAGGCGTACGCGGGCTACCGGTTGAACCACGGCGAGGACCACACGGGCGTGCGGCTGGCGGCGGCGTGGGTCACCTGGGGGTGGCCGCTCCAGTTCGCGGTCGTGGTCGCGATCGCGTTCGTGTTCCCCGATGGCCGTTTGCCGTCACCGCGATGGCGACCGGCGGTGATCATCGGAGCCGCCTCGTTTGCGATGGCGCTCGCCGGGGGCATGCTGTGGGACGAGCCACTCGATGCGCCGTTCGAGCAGGTCGAGCCGCTCGCCCTCCTGCCCGACGGCGTCGCCGGCACCATCCACAATCTCGGCCTGCTCGGAATGATCGCGACCCTGGTGCTCGCCGTGGTCGCAATTCGCTCGCGTCTCCGTGGCGCCGATCGAGTGCTTCGCTCGCAGATCAAGTGGGTCGCGTACGCAGCGGTGACGATCCCGATCGCGATCCTCGCGGGGACGATCGAGGGTGTCGTCTTCGATCGCGACCCAGGGCTCGTGACCGAAATCCCGTTCACCGTCGCGATCGTCGCGATCCCCGTTGCGATCGGCGTCGCGGTCCTCCGCTACCGCCTGTACGAGATCGACCGCCTGATCAGCGCGACGCTCGTCTACGGGGCGTTGACGGCGATGCTCGCCGCGACGTTCGCCGCGGT
>JBOGZL010000351.1:0-18018 GCA_050697195.1 Solirubrobacterales bacterium | reverse complement strand
CCTCGCGTGAGCGCGCGCGCTCTGGATCCAGCTCCCGGAGCGGTAGAGCCACGATCGAACCCTGAGGGCCGGTAGCTCAGCTGGTCAGAGCAGCGGACTCATAATCGTCGATCCGAAATCGGGGAATCTGGCTTGGCCGAGGCGATCGCGACGTGTTGGGCGCGAGCCAGTCTTGCCTTCGGTCACGCACGATGAATCCCGATTCGGGCAGACAAACGGCTTGTCTGCCCAATCGGCTCGGCCGGTAACGTCAGCGCGTAGGAGTAGCTTTGGCGGAGCGATGAGCGAGACGACTGAACCAACGATTGAGCGTCTCGAGGAGCAGCTCGAGCGGGCTGAGAGGACCCTGTCCGGCCTCCGACCGCTCGACCAGGACCAGGCGCGGCGCGTCGCCGAGCGAATGGAGCGGCTCAACTCGCAACTGCTCGCATTGAGCGGGCCGCCGAGCCTCCGCGACGCTCATGACCGGATGGGAACGGAGCCAGCGGGCGCCGAGGAGTTCGGAACGCTCGCTGAGGAGATGGGCTCTCCCGACGGGGAGGGCTAAGGGTGCCCAAAGATCCGGCGCGCCGGTGCCTCGGCGTGCGCTTCGACGAGGCCATCTGGAGCGAGGCAACGCGGGGATTCTCTGGAACGGCTCATGAGATCGCCGTAACCGCGCGCCGGAGCTTGGAGCAGGAGGGGGTGGCCCTGGATCAGCTTCTGCCGTGCGAAGAGCACGGCCCCGACAGGACGGAGCTCGCCGGCTGCGCGAAGCTCTACCTGCCGGCCGGAGCCGGCCGCCTTCAGAAAGACCCTTCGCCTTCGTACTCCAGCTCGCCCGCGACGAGGCCGGAGCACTCGTCTTCGTGTTCATAGCCTTCGGCCCGCGACATCCCGGACCGGTGTGCGGAGCGTCTACGAGCGAGCGCACCGACAGCTCCACCGAGGATTCCCCGATCAGCGCTAGCCGGATCGAGCGCTTGATCACCCGTCCGCGATCTCAGCCTGATCGGCTTGCTGGTCGCACCGTGCCTGCGCCTCCGCGCAGAGCGACAGCCAAAGATCAGGGTCTGCCGGCCACGAGCTTGTTCCAGCTGAACCTCACGAGATCAGCGCCCGCAGAACAGCGACATCACCTTCATCCACTCCGAGACAGGCGCCCCGGATAACGACCCACGCGCGCATCTTCGCCGGGTCCAGCCCGGCCGCCGCGAACGCCTCCAGGCGCGCCTGTGCGAGATCTAGCGTCATCCGCTGCGCGATCGGGTTCCAGAAGAACGGTGGGACGTCGAACTCGCGCTCGCCGAGCATCGGCTTCGGGTCGATCGCCACGGAGCCTCCGGCAGTCGCGAGGATGTTGTGGTGATGGAGGTCGCCGTGGACCAGGCAGGAGCGGCCAACCTCGAGCGACGCATGCATGCGGCGGGCGAGCGGGATCAGCTCCGCGGACGGCCCCCTGGCCCGCTCGGCGTTGTCGAGCCAGCGCGGGACGTGGTCGCCGATCCAGCGGAAGGGAGAGCCGGCTCGCCGCCAGAGACGGGTGCCGACTTCGACCGCGATCGCGGTCGCCTCATGCTCGGGCAAGCCTGAAATGTCGTCTCCTGGCCTCGCCCGTTCGAGCAGCATCGCTCGGGATCCGGACTCGTGGCGGAGGAGACGGACCGCACCATCACCGCCCCAGAGCTCCAGCGCTTCGGCCTCCTCGTCCGCCTCGTCGTCCTCGGGCGAGGTCACCTTGAGGACGGTCCCGGCGCTCGTTGGCGCGACGTACGCGTGGCACGAGGACCTGAATGCGGGCTCGAGCATCAGCCTCCAGCGGGATGCGACCTCCGCCGCGGTGCGAGCGAGCCGATCGGCGCCTCGCTCCGCGATCACGACATCTCCAGCGCGAGCGTGACCGCCGCGCGGGCGTGCAAGATGGTCGTGTCGAGAATCGGCACCGAGGCGTCCTCGGGCCCCACGAGGAGCCCGATCTCGGTGCAGCCGAGGATGATTGCCTGCGCCCCGCGCCCGATCAGATCCTCGATCGCGATCGCGTAGCGCCGTCGCGACTCCTCGCGGAGCTGTCCGACGACGAGCTCGTCGTAGATGATCTCGTGGATCGCGGAACGATCGGGCTCGTCCGGGATCAGGACCCGCAATCCGTGACGCTCCTCGAGCCGGCGGCGGTAGAACTCGCCCTCCATCGTGTAGCGGGTGCCCACCAGGCCGACCGTCTCGGTTTCCGCTGCGAGCGCGGCCTCGGCGGTCGGATCCGCGATGTGAACGAGGGGGATCTCGGCGGCTGCCTCGACCTCCGGGGCGAGGCGGTGCATGGTGTTCGTGCACAGGACGAGCAGCCCGGCGCCGGCCCGCTCGAGCGCCCCAGCCGCGTCGGCGAGAAGCCCGCCCGCGCGCTCCCAGTCCCCTGCCCGCTGGAGCGCCTCCACCTCGGCGAAGTCGAACGAGTAGAGAACGCACGCCGCGGAGTGCATGCCGCCGAGGCGGGCGCGCACGTCCTCGTTGATCAGCCGGTAGTACTCAGCCGAAGACTCCCAGCTCATCCCGCCGATCAGCCCGATCGGCCTCACGGATTGGCCCGGTCGGAGGCGATCGAGCTCTGCGAGACCTCGGCGACCATGTGGCCGTGTCCGTCCGGACCGCGCACGCACATCTCTCGGCGCGGGCCCGGGGAACCATCCGCGATCTGCCCGGGCTCGTATCCACGCTGGAGCAGCCGCGCGCGAAGGGCGTCGAGGCTGCGTGCATATAGGTAGAGGAAGCCGGTGCCTCCATGACCGGGATCGGGTTCGGGCAGCTCGTCGACCCTTGCGAGCATCAGCTTGGCCGCGGCGGTCGACTCGAGCTCCGCGAACTCCAGCCTCCCGCCGGGCGCATGGGTTTCGACGACGCGGAAGCCGAGCGCCTCGTAGAAGGCGATCGACGCCCCGACGTCGGTGACGTAGATGAAGGGGATCAGGTCGACGACCGTGTGCTCCGCTCGCGCTGCGCCGCCGCCACGCTCCTCCGCTCTCCGCCCTCTCTGCCTCCCTAACATCAGCGATAACCTATATCATCACACGGGCATATGGCAGCATTCGAGACCGCTCCGCTCAGGATCCCAGCCCGGCCCAGCGAGCAGGAGCTCCTGGCCAAGTACTTTCGGGTCCTCGCCGATCGGGTCCGGCTGGCGATCCTCGAGGCCCTCGCGCAGGAGGGCGAGCTCTCGGTCGGCGAGCTGGTCGAGCGAGTCGGGGTCGCGCAGCCGAACGTCTCCAACCATCTCGCCTGCCTGCGCTGGTGCGGCTTCCTCGAGGCCCGGCGCGAACACCGAACCGTCTACAACCGAATCGCCGACGCGCGCGTCGTGGCGATGGTCTCACTCGCCCGCGAGCTCCTGGCCGGGAACGAGGATCACGTCGCGGCGTGCCGGCGGGCCTGAGCGTCCCGTGCTGGAGCCCGAGCTCACCGCCAGCTCGACCGAGGCCTCGGGCGTACGTGTCCCGCCGCCGCTCTACTACGTCGCCGGCATTCTGATCGGCCTCGCGCTCGAGGCGGCGTTCCCGATCGACCGGCCGTCGGTCGCGATCATGGTCGCCGGCACCGCGATCGGGATCGCGGGCTGGCTCGCGCTGGACGGCGCCGCGATGATCTCGTTCGCATGCGCCCGGACGAGCATGGTGCCGGTGCGCCCGAGCAGCGCCCTGGTCACGACCGGGCCTTATCGCCTCACGCGCAACCCGATGTACGCCGGCATGGCGTTCCTCTATCTGGCGTTCTCCCTCGCACTCGGGCTCGTCTGGCCGCTGATCGTGCTCCCGCTGATGATCGCGGCCGTCGACCGGCTCGTGATCGCGACCGAGGAGGCCTACCTCCTGCGCCGCTTCGGCCAGCCCTACCGCGATTACATGACCGAGGTTCGGCGATGGCTGTGAGCCGGCAGATCGGGCCGATCGGCACCGCCGCTCGCGCGCTCGCGGGGCTGGCCGCGATCGCCTACCCGATCGCGGCCTTCGGGATCAGCCTGTGGGACATCGCGGCGGCGTTGATCGTCTTCCCGGCGCTCGCCGTCCTCCTCTACTTCGTGGCGAGCCTCGCGTACGAGCGCACGCTGGCGGGCCGGGGCTCATCGCCCTATGCGCGGATCTGGACGGTGAGCGTCGCCGTTCTTGCCTTGGTTCTAATGATCGGGACCGGTCTTACCTTCGTCAGTCCGATCGACGGCGGATCCATCTTCCTCTTCTTCGGAGCGTCTCTGCTCGTCGTCGCGGCGCGCGGTGACGCCGGATGCGAGGTGCTCGCGCTCCCGAACGCGCTCACCGGGCGCCGGGAAAGCACGGGCTGCATCGCCTTCGCTCCCGTCGACACCGCTGAGGCGCGCCTGGAGGCCCGGTCCCCGTGACCGTCGAGCTGCTCTACATCGCCGGCTGTCCGAACTTCGAGATCGCCGCTCGGAAGTTGCACGATGAGCTGACTCGGTTCGGCGTCACCGACGAGATCGAGCTGAGGCTGATCAGGACCGCCGAGGAAGCCGAGCGCGAGCGATTCCTCGGATCCCCGACCATTCGGATCGACTCCCGCGACGTCGACCCGAACGCCCAGGGCCGAACCGACTACGGGCTGAAGTGCCGGCTCTATCGATCGGGCACCGCGACGGCAGGCGTCCCCCCGGAATCCTGGATCGCCGCCGCGGTCGGGGCTGCCCGGAGGGGCCGAAGGGGTTGAGCCGCGCCCGGACCGCCGCGACGAGATGGGCTGCGATTCGAGGAGAACGATGGCGAGGCCCAACACCGGTTCGGTTCCGCTTCGCCGAGATCCACGGCAGCGGAGATCGCCGCGGAGCTGTTGTTGTGGATCGCGATGCGGTCGGTGTTCGGCGTGGTCGGGGCGGTCGCTCCGCAGCTCAGCTGCTGCGTGAAATCGTTGACGATGGTCTCCCCGGTCGTCGGCTTGACTTCACCTGCGTCAGGTCGCCGGCCGCGGTCTCCTCGACCTCGAGCAGGTTGACCGGCGCTCCGGTCTACGTGCAGCTCGTCGCCGCACTGGCGGTGCGCGTGATCACCAGGAACACAGCGGCGGCGCCCGAAAGAGCGATGAGGGCGCGATGGTGGAGAGCAGATTCGCGCGCGAGTGGCGGGGGATCATGAGCCGAGCATGTCAGTACCGACAGTGGCCGACAAGACCGAAATCTGGACTCCGAGCCGGGAACCGGCTACTAGGGCATCTCGGACCCGCTGATCAGTCGGACGTGGCGGCATTCGCGTGCTGGTAGATGAGCCCCACCTTCTCGCCTTCCCGTTGCTCGGCGCGAACGAGTGCGAGCGGGTGCCGTTGATTGACGTCCTTGAACAGCGCCTTGCCTCGACCCAGGACGATTGGACGCACCGTGAGGCGGAGTTCATCCACCAGTCCCAGGTTCATCAGACTGGAGATGAACGTGGCGCCACCCACGGCGTAGATGTCCTTGCCGGGTTCCTGCTTCAGACGCCGGATCGCTTCGACCTCCCGGACGACGCGGGTCGTCTTCCACCTGACCTCGCCCAGGGTGCTGGAGAGAACGAAATGGGGCGTCTGATCGGCGAACCGCGCGTAGGCGATCTCGTCCTCGGTGGGAACTTCTCCCGTCAGCGGCAGGACACCTTCGGGGTCGGCCAGGATCGCGAGCCAGTATTCCTCGTAGCCCGGGTACATCCCGCCGCCAAGGACACACGTGTCGATCTGCGACAGGAGCCCAAACGAGTCGTCCCAGCTCCCGACCCAATCCACCTCTCCGTTCGGGCCCTCGATCAGCCCGTCGACCGAAACCTGCATGGCGGCGATGATCCGTCGTTGACTCATTTGCTTCGCTCCCTCGATACTCGGTTCGGCGTCGACGCATCGGCACCGCTGATCACACGGCTTAGACGAACCGGACATCCAGAACTGATCGGTGGCTTGACCGTAGGGCGCCGAGAACGCCCGACGTGGCTCAGATTGAGGAGGCGCAGCCCGTGAGTCCACGGGCCGATCAGACGGCGCCGGCCTCGAGCGCCCACGGTCGCGATCGCGACGAGGCTGAGTTCCGAGCCCTGTTCGAGAAGCACCGGGCGCTGCTTCAGGCGCACTGCTATCGGATGCTTGGCTCGCTACAGGACGCCGAGGACGCGCTGCAGGACGCGATGGTCAAGGCCTGGCACGCATTTCCGGCGTTCGAAGGCCGTAGCTCGTTCTCCACCTGGAGCTACCGGATCGCGACCAACGTCTGCATCGACATGCTTAGGGGGCGGCCAAAGCGCTCTCTGCCCATGCACCACGGCCCCCCCGGCGACCCGGCAGACCCCCAGGTGCCGGTGCGCGAACCGGTCTGGATCGAGCCGTACCCCGACCGTGAACTTGACCTTGCGGACACCGAAGTCGGGCCCGAGGCCTGCTACGAGGAGCAGGAGGCGATCGAACTTGCCTTCATCGCCGCGCTTCAGCAGCTGCCGCCGCGCCAGCGGGCGGTGCTGATCCTCCGCGACGTGCTCGGGTTCTCCGCGCGGGAGGCCGCCACGATACTCGGAACCACGATCGCGTCGGCGAACAGCGCGCTCAACCGAGCGCGGCGGCGGTTCGAGACAAGACGGCCCACGCGAAGCCAGCAGTCCGCCTTGCGGTCACTCGGCGACCGGCGCGTTCGCGATCTCGTCGAACGCTTCGTGCGTGCGTTGGAGGCCGGCGACGTGGACGCGATCGTCGCGCTCCTCGCCGAGGACGTGACTCATAATCCGTTGGTCGGAGGTTCGAGTCCTCCCCGGCCCATCGGGAAACGCCAGCTAGCAAGCCAGTTCCGGGCCACTGTGCTTCCGGCGAGCTCGGGACCGGGTGCCAAATGGGCGCCACGATCCGATCGTGCGATAGAACACGGAGCGTGATGGCCAGCAGGGCGGTGCCCAACATCAAGTCCGATCGGCCCGCAGAGACGCGCGAGTTCTTCGTCGACCTGCTCGGCTTCGAGGTGGCGATGGACCTCGGCTGGGTAGTGACCGTCGCGTCGCCGACCAACCGTTCGGCCCAGGTGACCATCATCAGCAATGACGACCCGGCCGCCCCTGGCATCTCGGTGGAGGTGGCCGACGTCGATGCCGTCCACGCCAGGGCCGTGGAGAAGGGCTTCGAGATCGCCTATTCGCTCCGCGACGAGGAGTGGGGAGTGCGGCGTTTCATGCTGCGAGAGCCGAGCGGCACGCTCGTCAACGTCGTCTCCCACCGCACGGACTGAGCGCCTCGCAGACCAGCACACCGTCGGGCGGGTGGCCGGTCGTTCGACGAATCGTCGGCCGACCCAGCGCTCGCCAACCCATAGGCTCGTCGTCGTCGGAGGCCGATGGAGGGCCCCGCGCCGCACCGCGATCGAGGCGAGCTCGTCGAGCGGGCTGTCGACCTCCAACACGAGCAGTCGCCCCCACGGGCCGCTCGGCAGCCGGATCGGCGCCTCGACCGCTCCCGGGATGGTCTCGTCCCCGCGCGACTCAGCCTCCACGCAGTCCTGCCACGCCCGGAGGACCACGTCCTCCGATGACTGGTGAATCGCCATCCCGACGACGCGCCGCGAGGCGTCCTCCAGCACCGCCGGATTGCCGAGCGTGCGAGCGATCTCGTGCAGCAGGGCGGGCACATCGCCGCCGGCGAGCATCGCGTCGGTGAGCCGTTGGCTGAGCTCGTCGGAGCGACGAAGCAGCACGAAGTCCGTGCTCATGAGGCGCTGGTGCACGGCTTCGGTCACCTCCACGAATCGCGTCTTGCGATGAAGCGCGATCAGGGGGAGCTCGACCCGCTTGGCCGCGGCGACCATCGGGTCGGGGAGCTCGCTGCGGTACAGAAGCCCCAATTCCACCGCGACCGCGGCGACCTCCTGCTCGTGGAGCTCGCGGATGAAGCTTCCCTGGGCTCGCGGCTCGAGGCCGATTCCGAATCCGTTGTTGAGGACGAATTCCCCGCCTTGCAGCAACCCGCCGACCTCCGCGACGTCAAGGACGTGAGCCCAACGCACCTCGCGATCCAGGTGCGTCTCGCCGGTCACCACCTCGGGCAGCCCACGGCGCATGACCGGGAGGTCGAGGACGTCGGAGACCGTGAGCACGCGAGAATAGTGTCACTGGTCACGACGGTCCGTCACTGTCGGGACCGCGGCTTCGACGGCGCGTCGCTGGCACGCGCGCGAGAAGCTCCGGGATCCCGCAGGACCGGGCCGTTCGCACCGCTCCTGGCGAGAACGGTTGTCCTGGTGCCGTCTCGGGTACGCCGACCTCTCGCTCAACCCGGCGGCTTCGAGGCGGAACAACTCCACGTTCTCCTCCGACATCGGCTACTCCGACAGCCCGGCGGCTTCGAGGGCGTCCTTGCGGTCAAGAAATATTTCGAGGCGGGTGGCTCTGCCTTCCTTGATGGTCCAGATGTTGCCATGGAAAGGCTGACGGGGACACCGCTATCCCGACCCACGGCATGCCCGATGATGAGCGCGAGAACCCGACCGTCGGGGATCTGGCGAACCTCTTCGACCTCCCACCATTGATCGGACCAGGCGTCGTCTTGTCCCGCGAACCAAGTTCGAACGCCATCCCATCCCCGATACGAGACATCGCCTGCCGGGGTTCCGTGGAGCACCCACTCGACGTCGGGGTCGAGCAGGTCGAAGTCGAGCTTACGAGTGCGTCGCCACGCCTCATAGCCCTGACGCACGACCTCGACGTTCTCCTCCGACATCGCCTACTCCTCGAGCCCGGCGGCTTCGAGGGCTTCGGAGCGCTCCCAGCAGCTCTGCATGAGGACGGCCTTGCCGTCGCGGAGCGTCCAGAGGTGAGCCGTCGGGTTCGTCTTAACCTCCGCTCCGCTGCCCCTACCGCGCCCTCCCTCGCGCGAGAACACCAGCACCTGATCGGCCCCAGCGTCGATGAACTCCTCCGGGATCATCCGGTAGTCCTCGAAGGCTTCGTTCACCTTGTCGAGATAGCGCCCTACGCCTTCGTGGCCGAAGTGCGGCTCGGCCAAGTCTGGGAACTCGCGGGGGCCGCGCCACTCGATCTCCGGATCGAGGAACTCATAGTCAGGACGTCCAAGTTGTTCCCACCGCTCGTAACCAAGACGCACGATCTCGACGTTCTCCTCCGACATCGCCTACTCCGACAGCCCGGCGGCTTCGAGGGCCTCCCGCCGACTGATGTATCCCTGGGCGTGAACAAGCTTGGCGTCTCGGATCGTCCACACCGCGGCCCAGGTCTCGTCGATGGGGATTCGGGTGTAGATCCCAACTCCTCGCAGGCGCAGAAACATGACGACGGTCTCGCCGTCCCCGACGTCGAACAGCTTCTCGGCTTCCACACTGACGTCGTCGATGACGTCGAACACGTCGGCCCGCCATTGCCGGACTCCTTCATGCCCGTAGTACGAACCCCTGACCGGGAAGGCCGGGGGATTCCTGACCTCGACCTGCTCGTCGCAGAGGTCGAGCGAGGGCATCCCCTGCTCGTTGAAGCTCGCCCACCAGCGACGCACGACCTCCAGGTTCTCCTCTGACATCGCCTACTCCGACAGCCCGGCGGCTTCGAGGGCTTCGTCCCTGTTCCAGAAGACCTGACGCCTTGCGACCTTGCCCTCGGCGACCCAGAGCACCGACCAGTAGCGGAGCTCTACTGGAACGCCGCTGCCCGTGCCGCGTCCGGTGACAACGTTGTCGGTGAAGACCCGGTCATCACGCAGTTCCGTGATTTCCACGATCTCGTTGTGAATGGTCTGCACGGCTTCGAGGATCTCCTCGATCCACTCTCGCACTTCCGCCCGCCCACGGTAGATGTCGCACGAAACGGGAGCCTTGCTTCGGCGGACGGCGGGCTCGCTCCTGCACGCGAAGCGTAACCCGATCGGTTTGGGCGGCGCTTACGTGGGAAGAAGCACATTGCGAAGGGCCGAGTTCATGGATGAGCCACTCGAGATTCAGGTGCGCGCCAGGCTCCGGTCCGCGTATCAGTCCGTGTACGGCGACGATGTTCCGCAGCAGCGGCGCGTGGCCAATCCCGTCAAGGCCGTGCTCTACCAGCAGGTGCTTCTGCAGGAACAGGAGGAGTGCATCGTGCTCCTGGCCCAGGAGGTTGATCGGCTGAGCGAGCGGGAGCGATCGAGGGAGCATTCCGTCCCCTCGGACGCGGGGGAATCACCCCGTCCGCGGCGAGAACGGTTGTCCTGATTAGCACGCTCCTGGCCGGGTAAACGAACACTTCCCGGTGCCCAACGCACGACCCTGCTTGTGGGAGGGACGGGCTTGGGGCCGGGACAGGCACCACGCAGACACCCTGGTCCTCGGGCCGGCCCGGTCCTGGGCGGGGTGTCTGTGCGTCGCGGCCGGTCAGCGGTCGTTGGCTCGCCGCACGAACTCCACGAAGGCCTGGCGGTAGGCGAGCGTGTACTTGTCGGCGACGGTGTGGACCTGAGCGGCGCGATCGAGGGGAGCCTCGGAGGGCTCGATCCGGTCGAGGATCGGATTGTCCTCCGCATAGACCTTGGCCTCCGAGGCGAGAAGCTCTTCGAGCGTCATCGCCGTGAAGCCCTGGGCGAATCCCTCGACCCAGAAGATCGTCGTCCGATGCCTTCCGTCGGCGGCGGGGCTCACGGGCGACGTGCGAGGTGAGGGGGCGTTGAGCAGATATCGCGTCCCACCGTCTTCGCCTCTCATCGTCAGGCAAACGAAGCCGGGGGCAATCGCGTGGGAGTCGAAGCGCATCCCTGCGTGCCAGATCTTCTCCTCGCCGCCAATCGCCTCATAGGTCCGGGAGAGGCGGACCTCGGTCCCGTCGCGCTCGACCTCGAGGGGCTCGACGACGTGGGGCAGCTCGCCCATCGTTTGCCGGTGAACGAACGGGAAGTGGGCGACGTCGCGAAAGTTCTCGGTCGCCGCTCTTAGGCCCGCGGCAACCGCGATCGGCCGGCCGGCACCATGCTCCCACTCGACTCCGTCGAGCGCCTGCGGTGCGGGCAGCGCGGCGGCCGGCTCGTCGAGCGCACACCAGACCAGCCCCCAACGAACGGCTGCGTGATGAGAAGCGACCACCGCGCGAGGCGGGATCCGGATTCCGGCTCGGCGACACAAACAACGAGCGCACCTTCTACCGGGTCAAGGGAGATCCCGGGGACATCCGCAGGCCGTGGTGGGGCTCACCCGACAGCGGCCGGGCGGGGAGGTGGATCCGGCGCGACCGGATGCCCGACCTCGATCACGCCCGCCGGTTCTACGTCGACGCCGAGTTCGACAAGCGCGACGACGACGACCCAACGTGCACGATCAAGTGGAAGAAGGGCCTGCCTTGAGCCATCTCGGCAAGCGGTCCACGGCACTGGTCGCGTCCACCGTGCTCCTGGTGATCGTCGGGGGAGCACCGGCGGAGGCCGGCAAGCGCAAGCGCTGCAGCCCGGACGACGGTCGGCACGTCGCCAAGGTCCGCCTCCACGTCAACCCCGGGCCATCGCTCGAGGGGTACGCGATCAGATACAAGCGGCGTTCTGGATCCCGGCTCGGCGACACGAACAACGAGTTCGTCTACCACACCCCGCTGCAGGCGCCGTGGTGGGTGTCGCCGGACCGCGGAGACCCGGGGCGGTGGCTCAACCGTGACCGGATGCCGAACCTCGACGGCCGCGTGGAGCGCCTGTACATCGAGGCGGAGTTCGACAAGCGCGACGACGACGACCCCACGTGCACGATGGTCTGGGATCGCCTGCGTTAGTCGACGACCGCGATCGCGTCGACCTCGATCAGGTAACCGGGCTCGGCCAGGGCCTCGACGCCGAGCAGGGTGTCGGTGGGCTTGTGGTCGCCGAAGACGGCGATCCGGGCCTCCGAGATAGCGGGCAGGTATTCAGGCCGGTAGCGGACGACGTAGATCGTGATCCTGGCCACCTGCTCGGGGGCGGCGCCGGCGGCCGCGAGGCGCGGCCGACGTTGGCGAACGCCTGGCGGGCCTGGGCGCCGAGGTCGCCGGGACCGACGAGACTGCCATGGGCGTCTTCGGCCACCTGTCCGGCGACGAACACAAGCCGGCTGCCCGTCGCCGCGATCACCTGGGTGGAGCCCTCCGGCGTGGGGAGCTCGTCGGGGTTGATGGGCTCGAGAGTCATCGATGCGTGCACCTTCGGTCCGGACGCGAGGAGCGGCACCGAAGTGCCGCTCCTCGGAGTCCGGATCGGGTAACCGTCAGCGCTCGACGCGCTGCGGCCCCTTGTACCTGAGGTCGTACGCCCTCAGGCGCTTCGCCGTCGTGTCGGGCGCGTCACCGAGCGGGTCGCGCTTGCGCGCGAAATGCCAGGTGTTGTGCGCCGCCGCGTCCGACATCTGCTTGATGGACAGGGCGCCGTTGCCCTCCAGCTCCGGCAACCCGGGCGGGAAGCCGGTCACCGAGTCGTACGTATCGCACGCCTCGTGGTAGCAGGGGTCGTACTGCTCATCCGCGACGCCGCCGTAGACACCAACCTGCTCCTGGGTCTTCGGCACCTCCGCGCCGCTGAACAGGCCACCGGCCGGGATCCCCTGGGCGATGAACGGCCCGTAGTCGGAGCGGCCGTCGAACGCCGTCGGATCGGACGCCAGGTCCTGCGACTCGAAGTAGTCGACGAACTCCTGCTCGATCACGTCCGAGCCGGGTGGCGCTCCGCCCGGCGGAGGCGGTGTCTCGTCCGTGTTGCCGTCGTACACGAAGCGGACGAAATTGGGCGACCCCAGCATGTCGAAGTTGAGGTTCAGGAGGATGTCCTCCCGCTCCTCGTCGGTGAGCTGGGCGACGTACTGAGTCGACCCGATCAGGCCCGCCTCCTCGGCGCCCCAGAACGCGAACCGCAGCTTGTTGCGCGGCCGCATCTCGAGCTCCGAGATCCCCTCCGCGATCTCGAGGATCGACGAGACCCCGGAGCCGTTGTCGTTGATCCCTGGCCCGACATCGACCGAGTCCAGGTGGCCACCGACCACGACGACGTTCTCGGGGTCGCCGCGACGGCTGTTCGCGATCACGTTGTGCTGGACTCGCGGCGTCGTCGTCGCGTCGACCTTCACGCGGACCGTCGGGTTCTCGCCGGCCTGGAACGCGTTGTACAGCTCCTCGCCGACCGCGAAGCTCGACAGCACGGCCGGAAGCCCGTAATAGGTCGGGGCGATCCGGGCGAGCGCGTTCTGGCGCCCCGGCGCGGCCTGGCCCTCATTGAAGAGGATCACGCCCGCCGCGCGCGCGGCCTTGGCGTTGTCGAGCTTCTGCACGAACGGACACGTGCCGCGCTGGATCAGCGAGATGTTGCCGCTGGTCTCGGCCGGGAAGTCCTCCGGCTCGCAGCCGCTGGTCGAGCTGTCCGCGTTCGGGCCGGGCGGGATCACGACGTCGTTGGTCGGGATCACCGGCCTCGTGACGTCGCCGGAGCCGGAGAACTCGAACGTGATGAAGTCGACATCGGGACTGTCGTCATCGTCCGGTCCACCGGGGACATACGTCTTCGGCGTGGGCGCCGTCTGCTCCATCACCGGCGGGCTGTTCTCCCTCCAGGTGGGGAAGTCGAACGGCTTCAGCCGCACCCGGTAGCCGGCATCGTCCAAACGATCTGCGACGTACTCGACCGACGCCTCGTAGCCGACGGTCGCCGCCGCCCGGTTTCCCTGGTGGGCGTCGGCGATTCGCTGCAGCTTGCGCTCGTGCTGGAGGATGCCGTCCAGCTTGACCGCCTTGCGGAGCTTCTCCGTCTTGTCGACGGAGTCCGCCGACGCGGCCGGCGCGATCAGCAGCGCACCGAGAGCCGCTCCGAGTAGGGCAAGGTGGTGGTTCCGCATCACCTCTCCTCTCTCCTTGTTTCGTGCGGCGGCCGCTTGTTGCGGGAGCCGCTGATTTCGGACCTGTGAGGCCTCCGGACCCAGACCATGTGCGACGTGGGACCGGCGAGGGCCTACCCGAGCGATGGTCCGTTCAAACGACCGGCCCGCCATGCCGAGATCTCGATGTGCCTGTCCGACGGGCTCCTCAGCCCGTGTCCCGAGCGTGCCACCACAGGCATCGCGCCGGCTCCAGGCCGAGCACGGGGCCCGGTGGCGGAGAGTTGCGATAGGGCTCGTACTTCGAGGACAGGCTCGCGATCGCGCTTGCAGCGTTCGGCTCGCCGGCATCGATGATCCTCACCTCGCCGAGCACCTGGACCCAGGCGAGCTCCTCCCAGTCGTCGGAGTAGCGGTCGACCGTGAGCGACGCGCGTGGGTCGCGGCGCACGAACCTGACCCGGGCCGGCTCCCGACTCGGATCCCGCTTCGGCTTGCGGTCGACCGCGGTCCAGATCCCGCCCTCCGCGACAGCGAAGGTGACGGGAAGGACCCGCGGGTGCCCGTCGGCGTCCAGCAGCCCCAGCCGGGCAACTCTGGCGTCCTCGAGCAGGTCGGCGGCCCAGACCGGGAGCTCGGCGAGATTCGAAGCGGTCATCATCAGGGGTGGGACGAGCATAGGACGCGATCGAAAGGAGACGGATGGAGCTGGGAATCGGACTCCCGAACACCGTGCCTGGGACGACGGGAAAGCAGCTCACGGACTGGGCGCGCACCGCCGAGGAGGCGGGGTTCTCGACGCTTGGGACGATCGACCGGATCGTCTACCCGAACTACGAGCCGCTCGCCGCGCTCGCCGCGGCCGCGGCGGTAACGGAGCGAATCCGACTCGCAACGACGGTGATGCTCGGCCCCCTGCGCCGTAACGCCGCGCAGGTCGCCAAACAGGCGCTCTCGATCGACGCCCTGGCGGGCGGCGGCCGGACGGTGCTCGGAATCGCCGTGGGCGGTCGTGAGGACGACTACGAGGTCAGCGGCGTCCAGATGGCCGAGCGCGGGGCGTGGCTCGACGCGGCGCTCCCGCGGATCCGCCGCATCTGGAACGGCGATGGCCGGAATGAGGCGAGGATCGGCCCGCGTCCCCAGGGCGACGGACCGAGCCTGATCGTCGGCGGCCACGCGGACGCCTCCTTCGAGCGTGCGGCTCGGTACGGAGACGGCTGGATCATGGGCGGCGGCGCTCCGGACCAGTTCGAGGGATTCGCGGAGAAGCTAAACGCCGCCTGGCGCGAGCACGGTCGCGACGGGGAGCCGCACAAGCTCTCGCTTGCCTACTTCTCGCTCGGGGACGACGCGGAGCGCAACGCGGAGCAAAACCTGGGCGACTACTACGCGTGGCTGGGCGAGGAGCTGAGCGGGATGATCACCGACAGCGCCGCCAAGGACGCCGACACGGTGAAGGCATACATGTCGGCGTTCGAGAGCGCCGGCTGCGACGAGCTGATCTTCATTCCTAGCTCGAGCGACCCCGACCAGGTCGGGCTCCTCGCCGTGGCGGCGGGGCTATAGGAACGACCCAGACCCCCGCGCACGGCGGGGGCCTGGTCCGTCCTCGGGTCCTGATGCGGGCTACTCCTCGTCGGCCTCGTCGCCGACCACGTTGAACCCGCGGTCGAGCTGCACGTCGACCTGACTGCCGTCGTCGAGGCTCACCTCGACCTCGTAGTAGCTCTCCTCGTCGCCGACCTCGGTGTCGGTCACCTGGCCGCCGCCCGTGTGCTCGAGCGCCGCCGCGCTCGCTCGGTCGAGAGCGCTTCCGCCGATCGCCTGATCGGGGGCCTCGTTGCCCTCGGCCGACTCCGCGGACTGCGAGTCGTCGGAGCCGCCGGTCGCGCTCGCGATCGCGGCGCCGCCGACGCCGAGTGCCGCGACTGCCGCCAGCGCCGCCGCGATTCCCTTGATCCTGTCCATGATGTAGCTCCTTTGATCGTGAGGTGCGAACTTGCCCGGGCAACGTAGGAACACGAGATGAGATGGCGCTGAGACCGCGCAAGCTCCTCGTCGCGCTCGGGGTCGGGCTCGCGCTCGCCGACGCGTCCGTCGTCACGCTCGCGCTCCCCGAGCTGATCATCGAGCTCGACACCACCGTCGAGGGCGTCGCGGCGGTGCTCGGCGTGTACACGCTCGTGCTCGCCGCCGCGCTGATCCCGGCCGAGCGCCTACGGCGACGCGTCGGGTCCACGCGCCTAGGTCTTTGGTCGTTCCTCGCCTTCGCCGCAGCCGGAGCCGGGTGCGGCGTCGTCGACTCGCTGGCGCCGTTGCTCGTCCTGCGCGGGCTCCAGGCGCTGGGCGCGGCGGCGGGGCTGGTGTGCGGGTTCGCCCTCCTCACCGCCGGGGAGCGCGACCGCGAGCGTCTGTGGACCGCCGCCGCGGTGCTTGGCGCCGCAGCGGGCCCTGCGCTTGGGGGCCTGCTCACCGAGCTCTTCGACTGGCGCGCGATCTTCCTCGTCCAGGCGCCGATCGGCGCCCTGGCGGCCGTCGCGTTCCTCGATCGAGGCCCGGCGCCGACCCCGCTCGGGTCGCGAAACGGCGCTCCGGAGTCGATGCGGCCGCCGCGTCATCGGCTCGAGCTCGGGCCGGCGATCGCGCTAGCGCTCGTCTCGGCGGCGCTCAGCGCCGTCCTCTTCCTGCTCGTCCTGCTGCTCGTCTCCGGATGGTCGATCTCCCCGCTAGCCGCCGCGCTCGCGGTCTCGATCCTGCCCGCCGCGGCGCTCGCCGGAATCCGGATTCCCGGCGACGCGCGGTCGCGGGCGATCGCCGGCTGCGGGCTCGTCGGCGCGGGCGTCCTCGGACTCGCCTTTCCCGGCTCCGCCTCGGTTGCGTGGACGGTGGTGCCGCAGCTGCTCGCCGGGGTCGGGATGGGCCTCGCGCTCACGTCGCTCATCGGCCGCCTGCTCCCGGAGGAGACGCCCGGCCAGACGGCGCTTCTGCTCGCGATCCGCCACGCGGGGATCACGCTCGCCCTTCTGATCCTGGCCCCGATCACGGCGGCGCAGATCGACGATGCGGTCTCCGATACCCGCGAGCGGGGAGCGGCGCTGGTGCTCGACGCCGAGCTGGAGCCGCTCGACAAGATCGAGCTCGCGAACGCCGTCACGGGGGAGCTCGACCCGGTCGATCCGCGCGGCACGCTGAACGAGTCGCTGGAGGCGAGCGCGGCGAGCGTGGGCGACGACCCGGAGGGCGAGGCGGTCTACGCCGACCTCGCCCGCCGCGCCGACGACACGCTCGTCTCCGGGATCGACGAGGCCTTCGCCCCCGCGTTTCTCGTCTCGGGTGCGCTCGCGCTTCTCGCGGCGCTCGCCGTCCTCATCCATCGCGGCTCGCGGGGCCTGGGTGCCTCGCTTGCGATCGTCGGCGCGGCGCTCGCGATCTGCGCCGTCCAGGCGGCGCTCGCAATCTCCGCCAGACCCGAGCCGGTCACGATCGCCGACCCGTGCGAGGACCGTGACCTGCCCGGTACCGGGGGGATCGGCGGGCTCGTGCAGGACGCCGCACTCGTCGGGCTCGACCGCGCCGCGTGCGAGTTCGGCTCCTCGCGGGAGGAGCTCGCGATCGCCCTCGTGGACGATGACGCCGCGGAGCGCTACGAGGCCGAGCACGACGTCGACCCGCGAGCGATCGACGAGCTCGCCCGGCGCGCGCTCGGGTTCTAGGACAGCGCGGCCGCGTTCCCGCGATTAGCCGAGCGAAGTTCGGGGAAGCCACTCCCTAGCTGGAGAACAAGACCCTGATCAGGAGGAACACGCCAGATGGCACAGACAAAGGCTGATCGTCAGGCGGCCGCGAAGAAGGCGGCGGCGACGCGCAAGCGCAATCGGGTTAAGGCGGAATCGCAGGCCCGCGGCCAGAAGGCCACCTCGAGCAGGCAGCGGACGGAGGCGGCGGACGCCTTCGACGATGCCAAGCGCGCAGCGAGCTCCGCCGTCTCGAGTGCTGCCGACGCGGCGAAGAGCGCCGGGGAGGCCGCCAAGCGGGCGGGCCAGGCGGTGGCGAGCCGCGCCGAGGCCGGCAGGTCGAAGAAGCGCAGCTAGCTCCATCTTCCGCACGGGCCGTGTGATGACGCCCTGAGCCTTCGGCCCGTTGCCGGCCGGGCTCGACGCCGGATTGGCTTGAGGGCTGGGATGCTGGCCGGTGAATGGCCATCGTCGACCCAACAGGTCGGTCCTCAGGGCGCTGCATCGTAGGGCCAACCCCTCTGC
>JBOGZL010000350.1:0-1566 GCA_050697195.1 Solirubrobacterales bacterium | reverse complement strand
CGTAACGAGGTCAACGTCGCTGGCGCCCGCGAGGGTACTCTCGCCGCCGCGCTCGACCGGCTGCGCGCGGAGGTCGGGCAGGCGAACACCGACGAGGTCACCCTGCGCGCCCTGGAGCGCGAGGCCGAGGCCAGCCGCGCGTTGCTGGAGACCTTTCTCGCCCGTTCCAAGGAGACCGGCAGCCAGGAGGACCTCCAGCAGGCCGACGCGACGGTGCTTTCCCGCGCCGGCGTGCCGCAGAGCCCTTCCTATCCGCGCAGAAAGCTGCTGCTGATCGCCGCGGCGGGGGGAGCCGGCTTCCTCGGCCTGATGCTCGCGCTCGGCGTCGAAATGCTCGACCATGGCTTCCGCTCCATGGAGCAAATCGAGCGCCAGATGGGGGCCCCGCCGCTCGGGCTGGTGCCGGTGATCGGGGGCCTCGCGAAGCTGCGCCGCGACCCGGACGCGCACATCCTGGAAAAGCCTGGCTCCGCCCATGCCGAGGCAATACGCAACCTCTACACCGGCCTGCTGCTGTCCGGCGGCGAGCAGCCGCCCAAGACCGTCCTGGTCGCCTCCGCACTGCCCAAAGAGGGCAAGACCTCGATCGCACTGTCGCTGGCGCACATGCTGGCCAGCACTGGGCACAGCGTGGTGCTGGTCGACTGCGACTTGCGGCGACCCGCCGCGCACAAGAGCTTCGGCGTGCACTTCCAGCCTGGCTTGGTGGAGGTGCTGCTCGGGAAGACGTCCTTGGAGGAGGTCCTGGCCACCGACCCCCGCTCTGGTGCCCGGCTCGTGCCGGCCGGCGAGCCGGTGCCCCACCCTGCCGACCTGTTGGGCTCGCCCCAGATGAAGCGCTTCCTCGCCGGGCTTGCCGAGGGCCGCGATCTCGTGATCCTCGATTCGCCCCCGGTGCTCGCCGTCTCCGATGCCCGGGTGCTGGCCCGGATGGTCGACCAGACCCTATTCCTGGTGCGCTGGGGGAACACCCGGAGGGAGAGGGCGATCACGGGCTGGCGCCAGCTGGCCGAGGCAGGCGGCAAGGTCACCGGCGTCGCGCTCACCTTGGTCGACGTCAGGCGCCATGCCCAATACGGCTACAGCGACTCCGGTGCCTACTACGGCCAACTCAAGAAATATTACACGGGCTGAAGTCGTGCCCCGGCCGGCGACGCCCCCTCTCTTCGGTCTCTTCCCCTACGGGAGCGAGGGGGCCACGTGTCGATGCCGAGTCCTTTCGTGTCCGACAGTACGTGCCGCGCCTCAGTACCGCCTCGCCCCGCGCGCGGGAGAGGGATCGGGGTGAGGGGTGCGCTTCGTTGGCCTCGCGCCGCCCACCGTTTCCCGCCCCGCGACTGCTGTTCTGGGCCTCGCCCTCGACATTGCCCTTCTGGCGCTCGCCGTGCCGCGCGCCGTGGCGGTCTTCCTCACCCTGCCCAGCGACCACGTGCTCTCGCGAATCCAGGACGGCCGCGCGGTCGTCCCGGCCAGCTCGAGGCCCTGGCAGCATCTCGGAGGTGCGCCCTCGAATGGGTCGAGTCTGGCCGGCTCTATACCGACCTCGGGCTGGTTGAGCTGATGCTG
>JBOGZL010000349.1:0-3681 GCA_050697195.1 Solirubrobacterales bacterium | reverse complement strand
AAGATCGTCGCGAAGATGAACAGGAAGACGAGCGGCAGCAGGACCGTGAAGAAGACCGAGGTCGGGTCGCGCCAGAAGGTCTTCTGGTCGTAGCGGAACTGGTGCAGGACGAGGGCGGCGGCGCTCATTGCGGTTCCTTCTCATCGGTCAGGCGCAGGAAGACGTCCTCGAGGCTGGGCCGCCGGATCTCGAGCGCGGGAAGGCTCACCCCGCGCTCCAGCGCCCAGCCGGTGAGCTCGTGGAGGGTCTCGACCGGCGTGTCGGTTCGCATCGCCACGCGGCCGTTCGACCCCTGCGCGGCGCTCCGGGCGGCGGGCGGAAGCTCGTCGATCGAGACCTCGGGCGGGAGCCGGAAGCTCACCTCGACGGTGTCGTCGACGCCTCCGAGCTCGTCGGGGGGGCCCTCCGCGACGATCCGGCCGCGGGCGATGATCGCGACGCGGTCGGCGAGCTCCTGCGCCTCCTCCATGTAGTGGGTGGTCAAAAAGACGGTCTTCCCCAGCGCGCGGAGGGTCGCGATCATCCCCCACGCCTGTCGCCTCGCGGTGGGATCGAACCCGGTCGTGGGCTCGTCGAGGAAGAGCAGCTCGGGGTCGCCGATCAGCGCGAGCGCGACGTCGAGGCGACGCTGCTGGCCCCCGGAGAGCCTTCCCGCGCGGGCGTCGGCCTTCCCCGACAGCCCAACGAGCTCGATCGTCTCCTCGACGGGGCGCGGCTGGCGGTAGTACCCGGCGTACTGCCTCACGGTCTCCCGGACCGTCAGCTCCCGCTGCATCCGGCACTCCTGAAGCACGATCCCGACCCGCTCGCGCCACGCGCGGTCCGCCGAGGCGGGATCGATCCCGAGCACGGTCGCGTCGCCGCCGCTTCGCCGCCGATAGCCCTCGAGGATCTCGACGATGGTCGTCTTGCCGGCCCCGTTCGGGCCGACGAACGCAAAGATCTCTCCCCGAGACACCTCGAGGTCGACCCCGCGGACGGCCTCCAGCTCGCCGTAGGACTTCCGCAGGCCGCGAACGGAGATCACTGGTCCCGGCACGAGCGCGATTCTAGGCCGGTTACTCGTCCAGCTCGACGTCGCGGTGCACCACCCGGAGGAGGACGTCGTCGCGTCCGTCGAGATGCGCCGCGATCCGATCCGCGACGCACACGGAGCGATGGCGGCCGCCGGTGCAGCCGATCGCGAGCGTGAGGTGGGTCTTGCCCTCCGCGACATAGGCGGGAAGCAGGAAGTCGACCATCGGCAGCAGCCGGTCGTAGAACTCGCCTGCGAGCGTCCCGGCCTCGACGTGCGCGACCACGGCCTCGTCGCGCCCGGTCAGCGGTCGGAGGTCCTCGCGGTAGTGGGGGTTGGGCAGAAAGCGCACGTCGAGGACGAGGTCGGCGTCGCGCGGCGGCCCGTGCTTGAACCCGAAGGTGAGGACCGTCAGCGCGAGGCGCCCGGACGCGTCGCGGCCCAGGACCTCGGTCGCGATCCGCCGCCGCAGCATCGCCCCCGTCAGGTCGCTCGTGTCCATCACCACGTCCGCGCGCTCGCGAAGCGCGCCGAGGACCGCCTGCTCGGAGCGGATCCCGTCCATGATCCGCCCCTCGGGCGCGAGCGGGTGGCGGCGGCGCGTCTCCTTGAAGCGGTCGAGCAGCGTGCCCTCGTCCGCCTCGAGGAAGAGCACCGTGGGGTCGAGGCCCTCCGCCTCGAGCTCGTCGAGGACACCGACCAATCCCTCGAAGTACTCGCCGCCGCGCACGTCGGAGACGACCGCCGCCCTGCGAACGTGGCTTCCCTCGTGCCGGAACAGCTCGCCCAGCGAGCCGATCATGCGCGGGGGGAGGTTGTCGACGCAGAAGTAGCCGCCGTCCTCGAACGCCGCGATCGCCTCGGTCTTCCCGGCGCCCGAGTACCCGGTGATCACCACCAGGTCGACCGCGCCGTCGTGCGCCGGATCGACCATCAGCCCGCCCTGTGGAGCTGCTTGTGGATGTCGCGCGCGAGCTTGCCGGGGATCCCGGGGACGGCCTCCAGCTCCTCCCTGCTCGCGCGCAGGAACCGCTCCGGGGAGCCGAAGTGACTGAGCAGCGCCCGCTTGCGGGCCGGGCCGACTCCGTATAGCTCGTCGAACACCGAGTCGCGCATCGCCTTTCCGCGTCGCTCGCGATGGAACTCGATCGCGAACCTGTGTGCCTCGTCGCGCACCCGCTGTAACAGGCGCAGGGCCTCGGAGTCGCGGGGGATCGGGATCGGGTCCGCTCGTCCGGGCACGAAGACCTCCTCGATCCGCTTCGCGAGCCCGATCACCGCCGCCCCGCGCTCGGCGAGCGGGGCGAGCGCGCGGATCCCGGCGGAGAGCTGTCCCTTGCCCCCGTCGATCACGATCAGGCCTGGGAGGGTGGCGAAGCTCCCGTCGCGCTCCGCGTCGTGCGGGGACAGGTCGGCCTGGTCGACATAGCGGGCCATGCGACGCTCCAGGACCTCCTCGATCGACGCGACGTCATCCGGCACCGCGCCTCGGATCTTGAACTTGCGGTAGTGCGCCTTCTTCGGCGCGCCGCCCTCGAACACGACCATCGAGGCGACCGTGTGCTCGCGGCCGAGGTTGGAGACGTCGAAGCCCTCGATCCTGATCGGCAGCTCGTCGAGCCCGAGCGCTTCGCCCAGCGTCGCGATCGCGTCCACCCGCTGCTGGCGCCGGCGCTCCCGCCGGAGCTGGTCCTGCGCCAGGGCGAGCTTTGCGTTGCGCTCCGCGAGCTCTCGCAGCCGGCGCTTGTCCCCGCGCTCGGCGACCCGCACCTCGACGGTCCCGTCGCGGCGGCTCCTGAGCGCGTCCGAGAGCACGTCCGCGCGATCGCGCACCGCGGGCCCGACGACCACCAGCCGCGGCACCGCCGGGGCCGCCGAGTAGTACTGGGCGATGAACTGCTCGGTGACCTCGCCCTCCTCGCGCTCGCCGCGGTTGTCGAGGTAGAACCCCTGGCGCTCCGCGAGCACCCCGTCGCGGACCTGGAACACCTGGGCGTGGGCGTCACCGCCGTCGACCGCGACCCCGATCAGGTCCGCGGTGCCGATCCCCTCCCCCGCGATCCGCTGGCGCTCCATCAGCGACCGCACCGCGGTCAGCCGGTCGCGGTAGACCGCCGCGCGCTCGAACTCCTCGGCCTCCGACGCGTCCGACATCTCCCGCTCCAGGTCGCGCTCGATCTCCCGGTAGCGGCCCGAGAGGAAGTCCATGATCGCCTCGATGTTGCGACGGTACTCGTCGCGCTCGATGTACCCGACGCACGGTGCCTGGCAGCGCTTGATGTAGTAGTCGAGGCAGGGGCTGCCCGACGCGCGCCCCGGCTCGGAGCCGTCGCAGGTCCGGTACTGGAACACCTTGCCGAGCAGGTCGAGCGTCTCGCGTACGCGCTTCGCGCTCGAGAACGGGCCGAAGTAGGCGCGCCCGCGGCGATGGCGCTCGCGCGTGAAGTAGACGCGCGGGAAGTCCTCGTCGAGCGAGATCCCGATGTAGGGGTAGGACTTGTCGTCGCGCAGGCGGACGTTGAAGCGCGGCCGGTGACGCTTGATGAAGTTCTGCTCGGCCAGCAGCGCCTCGGCCTCGGTCTGGGTGGCGACGAAGTCGATCTCGGCGATCTGGGCGACCATGTCCGCCACGCCGGTCCGGCCGGGCTTGGTGAAGTGGCCGGCGA
>JBOGZL010000348.1:0-2301 GCA_050697195.1 Solirubrobacterales bacterium | reverse complement strand
CTTGTAGGCATCACCCGTTCGTTGGCGCGCGAGCTGGGGCCGCAGAACGTACGTGTCAACAACTTGGCGGCGGGGGCATTCCCCACCGGCGGCGAGACAATCCACCCGGACCCTGAGGGTTTCTCAGAGTGGGTGATCTCGCGTCAGTCGCTCAAGCGCCGCGGCACCCCAGACGAACTGGCCTCGGTCGCAGTGTTCTTCGCCTCCGACCAGTCCTCGTTCATCACTGGACAGACGTTGCCGGTCGATGGCGGATTCACCCATAGCTAACCCCGATCTTTCACCAATCGGGTAGGGGCCGGGCTCACCCCGGCCCCTCCCACGCCACCAGGCATGCGGGTCCGCACCTGGCGGCTCGCTCGGCGTCCCGGAGACGGCGGTAGGGATCGGTGAATCCGGCAAGACCGTGCTCGCGCCAGTAGGCGTTGGGCAGGGCGCGCTGGAGGACGGCGGAACCGGCGATGCGCCAGTAGCCCCGGCGTGAGGCCGCCCACTGGCGGGCGACCTCGTCGGGGATTCCCAGCGACCGCAGCCCGCGCCGCTTGGCGCGGTAGCGCTTCCACTGCTTCCAACGCACCTGCCGCAGCCTGCGGCGCAGCCACTCATCGAGCTCCTCGAACACCGAGGGCGTGTCGGCCAACGCGAAGTAGGCCGTCCACCCGCGAGTGAAGCGGTTGATCGCGAAGATCCGCCGCTTCATCGAGACGCCCCAGCGGCGCGAGGTGAGGCGGCGAAGGCGATCCTTGGCCCGCTTGCGGGCCCTCGGGTCGATCCTCACCTTGACCTTGCCCTCGCGGCGCAGGAAGCCGAACCCCAGCAGGGTCGCCCTGAAGGCCGAGGCAACCGAGGACTTGCCCCGGTTGACCCGCAGCTTGAGGCGTCGCTCGATGAACTGCGCGGTGCCCTCCATCACCCTCTCGGCCGCTCGCTCGGAGCGGACGTAGATGGTGATGTCGTCCGCGTAGCGGACGAAGCGGTGCCCTCGCTTTGCCAGCACCCGGTCGAGGTCGTCGAGGTAGACGTTGGAGAGCAGCGGGCTGAGCGGGGAGCCCTGCGGGGTCCCCTCCTCGCTCGGCTGCCTCACCCCATCTGCCATCGCCCCCGCGTCCAGGTATGCCCGGATCAGCTTGAGCACTCGCTTGTCTTGGACTCGCCTCGCGACCCTGGCCATGAGCGCGTCGTGCTGGACGCGATCGAAGAACCGATCGAGGTCCAGATCGACCGCCCACTCGAACCCCTCGGCGATGTCGCGCTGGGCGCGCTTCACCGCCTGGTGGGCTGAGCGTCCGGGGCGAAAGCCGAAGCTCCTGCCCGAGAAGCCGGGATCGAAGACGGGGGTGAGCACCTGCGAGAGGGCCTGCTGGATCATCCGATCCAGGGCCGTCGGCACCCCCAGCTCCCGCTCCCCGCCGGTGGGCTTTGGGATCGTCACCCGCCGGGTGGGAGAGGGTCGGTAGGTGCCCGCGTCGAGCTGGCGTCGGATCCTCGGCCAGTGGCGGCGAAGCCACGGGCGAAGCTCCTTCGTCGTCATCCCGTCGATGCCCGGGGCACCGGCGTTTAGCTCGACGCGTCTGATCGCCGCGGCGAGGTTCTCGCGGGAGAGGAGCCTCTCCCAAAGACCCTCGGTCGCGGCGGGGTGAGGCGCGCTCTCGTCGGGCGCCGGAAAGCCGCTTTGCTCTTCGCGGGGAGCTTCGGGCTTCACCCTAGGCGTCCATTGCGCGAAGGCCCCGCCTTGGCGGGGTTGGCTGCTGTGGCTTTCGCGAGCGTGGGCGCGCGTCGCCTCGGCTTCGCGTTCGGTCCTTCACGGCCATCTCTCGATCCCGGCCGCTAATACGACCTCTGCTGACTCCTGCCGGGTGACCGGCTGCCTTTCGGCGGCCGGTGTCGGGCGACGTGCGTCGAGGCCGACGCCCCGGCAGGCCTCCCCGGATAAGGGCAGCAACCTTCCTCGCGCACCCGCCGCATCTACGCGACGACCCTTGACGACCACGGGCTTCGGCGTGTTTGGCCGCCTCGCCCGAGCCGCCGCGCCTTGTATGCGGTTTGTGTTCCTCGGGTCGCGATTTCGCCTCCACCTTCCTTCCCACCCCGCCTCGCGGCGACGCAGTTGGCTTCGGCTTGTGGTTGCGGTCATCTGCTCCACGGGGGACTTCCACCCCCGAGCTGCTGCCCATGCCGGGCGTACCATGCGAGGGGCCGCCCGGAGGCGGCCCCTCGGTGTGCGGCTGAAACGTGCTCGGGGCGTTGGTGCGCGGGGAGGGACAGCCCCCGCACCCCGGCTCGCCGGTGCCCGGGTTGGAT
>JBOGZL010000347.1:0-3785 GCA_050697195.1 Solirubrobacterales bacterium | reverse complement strand
GGACGTCGAGCGCGAGCTGCGCGACCACTTCCCCGAGCTCGTCTTCCGGACCGTGATCCCGCGCAGCGTCCGCGTCGCCGAGGCCCCGAGCCACGGCCAGCCGCTGCTCGAGCACGCCCCCGGCTCGCGCGGCTCGGAGGCCTACCTCCAGCTCGCCCGCGAGGTGACGGAGCGTGGCTGAGGCGAAGCGGGGAATGGGCCGCGGGCTCGCGGCGATCCTCCCGGAGTCGGCGGAGGAGGCCCCCCTGCCGGAGCTTCGCGACGTCCCGATCGAGCTGATTCGCCCCAACCCGGAGCAGCCCCGAAGCAGGATCGACGACGACGGGATCGACGATCTCGCCGAGTCGGTCGCCGCCGCGGGGATCATCCAGCCGCTGATCGTCCGCCCGCTCTCGAACGGGACCTACGAGCTGATCGCGGGCGAGCGGCGGTGGCGCGCCGCGCAGCAGGCTGGGCTCGCCGAGGTCCCGGCGCTCGTCCGCGACCACCAGGATGCGGAGCGGCTCCAGGTCGCGCTGATCGAGAACATGGCCCGCGAGGACCTCAACGCGGTCGACGAGGCGCGGGCGTGCGCGACCCTGGTCGAGGACCTCGGGCTCAGCAAGGAGGAGCTCGCGCGCCGGCTCGGGCGCAGCCGGGCCGCGGTCTCGAACCTGATCCGCCTCCTCGACCTCCCCGACGTCGCGCTCGACCTCCTCCGCTCGGGCGAGCTCAGCGAGGGACACGGCCGCGCGATCCTGATCGCCAAGGGAGTCGAGGTTCGCCGCCAACTCGCCCGCGACGCGGCGTGGGCCGGATGGTCGGTGCGCGAGACGGAGCGGCGGGCGAAGGACGGCGCCGGCCCGTCCTCGAAGCGACGCTCTCGCGCCGACGCCGATCGCGACGCGGAGCTCGTCAAGGCGGAGGAGGAACTCGGTCGCGCGATCGGCCACGACGCGAAGGTCCGCGCTGCGCGCAACGGCGTCAAGGCCGAGCTCGTGTTCGACGACGTCGCGGAGCTGCGGTCGTTTGTCCGCCGCCTCCGGCGCCGCTGAGCCGCCCCCCCGCGCCCGACTACAATCGGGCCTCCCGGGCGATTAGCTCAGTCGGTTAGAGCGCCGCTCTGATAAGGCGGAGGTCCGTGGTTCGAGTCCACGATCGCCCATCTGGGTCGTTTCGGCTGGTGCTGGGAACCCCCGAGGCTCTACGGACGGACGGCTCAGGGAGGCGCTGAGCCAGCGCTTCTGACCGGTAGAAAGGTCCGAATCTGGCTTGTATCGGCCGGGTTATTGCGATTCTAATCGGTAGCCTAGTGCGATTCCAGGCCAGATCAGAGAGGGTCGAATGCCCAGCCGGTGGTTATGCGATTCTAGCCGGTAGAAGCCATCCTCTGCGTGCCTGGAATCGGCGCCGCGATATTTGCGATGCTGACCGGTAGAAACTACAGAAGCATCGAGTTCCGCACCAACTATCAGCGCTACACACCCGAGATGTCGGCCTCCTTGCTTCGGATCGGCACGGCTCTCGGAATGATCCAGGGAGCGCGCATTCTCCCCGCTGTGGCCGATGAACTCCGCGCCTCGGCGAGAGCGATAACCGTCCACTACTCGAACCTGATCGAGGGCAATCAGCTTCCTCTCATTGAGGCTGAACGCGCCACCCGTGGCGAGCTGAATCCCGATTCGAGAGCCAAGGTCGAGCTGATCAACCACGTCGAAGCTCTCAGTCGAATCGACGAGGCCATCGCCAATGACGAAGCGGTCTTCACACCGGGTTTCCTCAAGGAGCTTCATGGCAAGACGACGCATGGCCTCGGCCGCGAGGTCGATCCCGATTTCAAGCCTCGACATGAAGGCGAATGGCGTGATGGAGTCGCGGTGGTCCAGGACCGACTGACCGGCCAGGTCAGGCATGAGGGCCCGCCGTCGGAGGAGGTCGAGGCTCGAGTTCGCGGACTGTTCGAGTGGCTACGTCGGAAGCTCGAAGACGAGGTGCCCCCATTCGTTATCGCCGGGGTCGTTCATTGGGGCATCACCGACATTCACCCCTTCGCCGATGGCAACGGGCGTGCCGCGCGGCTCTTCCAGGCCGTTGTCCTGATGAGGACCGGCGTCCTGCCGGGCCGCATCTTTTCGTTCGAGCGCTACTACGCCGACGATCGGGCCGCCTACTACGCGGCGCTGCGATCGGTGCGCGAGCGCACCAACAACATGAACCGGTGGATCGAGTACTTCCTGCGCGGCCTGGCAGAGGAATACGAGCGGGTTGTGGCCACGGTCGAGGATCTTGACTCCCTGATTTCGGCCCCCGGCGCGCCCCTCCGTCTAACCCCGAGCCAAGAGCGCGCCCTGGCCAAGCTGCGGCTCGAAGGACGAACGGAGTTCAGTCGGCGCGACTACGAGGCTGCAGCCTCCGTTGGACGAAGCACCGCCGGTGATGACCTTCGCCGGCTGGGCGAGCATGGCATCGTCGTGCCTCGGCGAGCTGGTCGGTCCACACGCTATGCCTTCGCCACAGCGCCAACCCCATCACCCGCTGGCAGCCGCCGCGGCCGAGCTCCGAAGTGGACTGACCCCCGAATCGAGCGAGAATTGCGCGCTTTCCTTGGCTCTCGGACTGAATGGCCTACGCCGGCCGAGTTTCGTGCGGCTGGCCGAGGTGCCCTGTACTCGGCGGCGTCCCGACACGGAGGGATCAAACGCTGGCGTCGCCTCATGGGGATGTAGCGCGTCACTCCCGTGAAAGCCGAGCGCGCTACGGCCCGGTGAACCCGCCCGCGTAACACGCGGCGCTCCCGCACACGTTCCGGATCCTGCCGCCGGGGGCGAGGAACTGGTTCGCCATCGCGAGCGCCGTCGGAACGCCGCGCGGGGCGCCGTGCGGGTCCTCGCCGGCGCGGTTGGGGAGGTTTTGGAGCGGCGGCGGCGGGGTCCCGATCGTCTCGCCGGGGTCGCTCGGGTCCGGGCGCACCGGCCCGATGTCCGAGTACACCACCGCCGAGCCCCTGAAGGGGTACTTGCGGATCTTCGGCACGTTCCAGAGGATGTCGACGCCCGGCCACCGCCCCGGATAGATCACCGGCCTGTGGGTCTTCGCGCCGATCGTCCGCGCCTGGATGTCGGCGGCGAAGTTGGTCACCTGGTGGTCGCCGAACGCGACCGCCATCAGCACCTTGTGCCTCGGGGTGTCGCGGAACGGGCGGTCGGTCATCCGGTGCGCGTACCCGTTCGGGTCGCTGCGGTCCCACAGCATCTGGGTGAGCGAGAGCATCAGCGGTCGCGCGAGCTCGTCGGGGTAGCTCGGGTACAGCACCGCGGCGAACTGGTCGAACGGGGTCGCACGGGGGAGGAGGAGCGAGTAGCGCATTCCGGGAACGCCGAGCACCGCGCGGGTGAAGTCGGGCGCGACCGCGGTCAGTGCGCCCCCGAGGATCCCGCCCTGGCTGTTGCCCTCGTAGTAGAGCCGGCTCGTGTCGATCGCCGACGGGGTCGCGGCGGTCCCGTTCACGTGGAACGCGGGGTGGGCGCCGAGCCCGCCGGGGTGGATCAGCGCCCGCCCGAGGACGAGCTCGTTCAGGAGCCCCTGCTGGACGCGGTCGGTGAGCTCGGGAAAGCGCGACAGGTCGGTCAGGATCCCGGCCGTGTTGGGCAGGTCGCCGCTCGACATCCCGATCTCCGGCGTCGCGCAGATCACGAAGTTGTGGTCGTTCGCGAATCCCGAGATCAGCTCGGAGCGGATCTCCTCGTCGGAGCCGAACAGCCCGTGGCCGTAGATCACCGCCCGCGACGCGCCCGGCCCCGCGGCCG
>JBOGZL010000346.1:0-2349 GCA_050697195.1 Solirubrobacterales bacterium | reverse complement strand
GCCTTCGACCAGACGGTCAACAAGGCGTACTACGAGGTCGACTCGAAGCAGGGATTCTGGAACCGCGGCGCCGGCTTTCAGGGCAACGGCGCCCGCAACGGCGACCCCGGGAACCTCGGCTACACGCTGCGGCCCCAGGAGGGCTACTTCCCCGCCCCGCCCGCGGACACCCACTCCGACATCCGGGCGCGGATGGTCGTTGTGCTCGAGGAGATGGGGATCCCGTGCGAGTTCCACCACCACGAGGTCTCGGCGGGCGGCCAGGCGGAGATCGACCTGCGCTTCGACAAGCTGCTGCGCATGGGCGACTTCCTCCAGACCTACAAGTATGTGATCAAGAACGTCGCCTATCAGGCCGGCAAGTCCGCGACCTTCATGCCGAAGCCGCTGTTCGAGGAGAACGGGTCGGGGATGCACGTCCACCAGTCCCTGTTCCGGGGGGGCGAGAACGCGATGTACGACTTCAACGGCTACGGGCTGCTCTCGCGCGAGGCGCTCAACTACATCGCCGGGATCCTCGCCCACGGCCGCGCCCTGATGGCGTTCTGCGCCCCGACGACGAACTCGTATCGCCGCCTCACACCGGGCTACGAGGCGCCCGTCAACCTCTGCTACAGCCAGCGCAACCGCTCGGCGGCGGTGCGGATCCCCGTCTACCACGCCTCCGAGAAGGCGAAGCGGATCGAGTTCCGGCCCCCCGACCCGACCGCGAACCCCTATCTCGCCTTCTCGGCGATGATGATGGCCGGCCTCGACGGGATCCAGAACCGCCTCGACCCGGGCCTCCCGGTGGACCAGGACCTGTTCGAGCTCGAACCCGAGGAGCTGGCGAAGATCGGAAGCGTCCCGGGCTCGCTCGCCGACTCGCTCGACGCGCTCGAGGCCGACCACGAGTTCCTTCTCAAGGGCGACGTGTTCACCGAGGACCTGATCGAGACCTGGATCGAGTACAAGCGCGAGCAGGAGGTCGACCCGGTTCGCCTCCGCCCCCACCCGTGGGAGTTCGCGCTGTACTACGACGTCTGAGAGCGGTCAGCCGGCCGTTGGCCTGCGGGGGGTTGCTAACGTGCCGCCGGCAATGAGGACTGCATCGGTCATAGCGGCCGCGGTGGGCGCGGCTATCGCCACGTTGACGGTCGGAGCAGGGCCGGCTGGCGCTGGATGCCAGCTTCAGTGGCAGCCGGATCCGTTTGGCGGCTCGGGCGGGTCCCTCCATCCAGTCTGTGACGATCCCTCCGCGCCGACGGGGAGCTCGGATGGCTCCGGCGGTAAGCAGAACAAGAAGAAGAAGCCGAGCTTCGCCTCGATCGTCGTCAACATGACCACGCTGAACGACGACGACACCACGTTCGTCGGGGCTACGTCCGCGGGGTACGCCAAGAAGCGGCTGGCAGTGCGAAAGGCGCTGCGCGCCTGCCGCCGGGACCAGCCTGGCCTCTGCGAGAGCATCGTGACGGCCCGTAACGGGTGGGCCGTGCTCATCGTCACGGCGGAAGCCGACGGGAGCCTTGTCGTGTTCGGCGACAACGACAAGGTGCGTGAGTCCGCCTTCCAGGAGGCTGAACGAAGGGCGCGCGAGAGCTTCGGCGGAAGCACTCCGAATCCAATTCAGAGAGTGCGCGCCGTCCGCAGTCGCGCGCGCTAACCGATCCGCATCGTTCGCCAAGTCCCGCGTCGGGCGACGTCCTCGAGGCGTTCGAGACCCGGCAGGTCGAGAAGACGCTGGAGTAATCGGGTCGCGCGGGCCGGCGAAGCCCGCTCCCTGAGGCGGGGCGCGCCCGTGGCGCGCGCCAAAGGGTTGGACAGCCTTGGAGTCCCTGGACTCCATGATTGTCCACTCGTGGTTCGCGGTAGCGACATGGCCCGGGAGATGGGCCGTAGCACCTCCAACCGGCGATCCGGCTTCGGTCGCAGTACCTGACCGGCCCGGTCAGGCTGGCCTTGGACCTATCCTTCGCGAAGGATGCAGGGCAGCGACTCACGAGCCACGTTTGTGGTCCCCGCGATCACGTTGCTCGTGATCATCAGCGCCGGGCTCTGGCTCGCGGGCACGGGGCTGGGCATCGGACCGTTCACGTGCACCGGATTCAGCATCGACCGAGAGTCCTGGCGCACCGACAAGGCGGATCAGGCGGAGATGCTCGCGCGATGCGAAACACTAGACGGCAAGACGCATGCCGAGGTCGCGAAGCTCCTCGGGGGCGACGATCGCGAGCTCCGGCGTACGTGGCGGTACCACGCCGGGGTCGTGAACGACGCTATCGGGCCGGGTGACGGTCAAGTGTTGAAGGTCCACTTCGACGACCGGGGCCGAGTCGTCGATGCGGAGACGCCGTACTAGACCAGGCC
>JBOGZL010000345.1:0-7227 GCA_050697195.1 Solirubrobacterales bacterium | reverse complement strand
CTCGAGCACCAGCACGCCGGCGCCCTCGCCCATCACGAACCCGTCCCGACGCTTGTCGAACGGCCGCGAGATGCCGCTGGGCGAGGTGGCTCCCATCGCCGCGAATGCGGCGACCGCGAGCCCGGTGAGCGCCGCCTCGGCGCCCCCGACGACCGCGCCGTCGGCGTCGCCGCCCTCGATCATCCGCACTCCGGTCCCGATCGCATGCGCGCCCGCCGCGCACGCCGACACCACTCCGTACGTCTGGCCGTGGATCCCGTGGCGCATCGCGAGCGCGGCGGCGGCGGCGTTGCCCATCATCAGCGGGACCGACAGCGGGGAGACAGCCTTCGCGCCCCGCTCACGGAGCACGCCCTCCTGCTCCTCCAGCGACCCGAGGCCGCCGATCCCGGTCCCGATCACGCATCCGACGCGGTCCTGGGCGTAGGGAAGGCCGTCGGCCCACCCCGCCTGGCCGAGCGCCTCGTCGGACGCGGCGACCGCGAACTGCGCGAAGCGGTCGCTGCGGCGCGCCTCCTTGCGCGTCATGTACTCGGCCGGGTCGAACTCGTCGGCGCGTCCCTCGCCGTCCTCGATCCCGCACACGCCGTCGCTCCACCGCTCGAGCAGCGCGTCCGCGCCGACCCCGAGCGGGGTGACCGCGCCCATCCCGGTGATGACGACGCGCCGCTTCATGACGAGCGGGCCACCACGAGATCGATCACCTCGCCGACCGTTTTGAGGTCCTTGATGTCGTCGCCCTCGAGCTCCACCCCGAACTCGTCCTCGACGATCTGCGAGACCTCGACGAGGTCGAGGGAGTCGACGTCGAGGTCCTCGAAGCTCGCGCTGCGGGAGATCTGCTCCCGCTCTGCGCCGACCTCGGCGAGTCCGTCGAAGATCACCTGCTCCACGCGGTCCGTTGTCACTCCGGCTTCCATCTGTGGTGCTCCTTTTCTCGTTTGCGGTTCCAAGAGGTGTTCAGGCGCTCATCCCGCCGTCGACGGTCAGAGTCGTTCCCGTCACGTACGCGGCCTGCTCGGAGGCGAGGAAGCGCACGCAGGCGGCGACCTCCTCCGGCGTCCCGACCCGGCGGGCGGGGATCGCGTCCACCACCCCGTTGCCGACGTCCTCGGTCAGCTTCGTCTCGACGAACCCGGGCGCGACGGCGTTCACCGTCACGCCCCGCCTCGCCACCTCGACCGCGACTGTCTTCGTGAACCCGATCAGGCCCGCCTTCGACGCCGCGTAGTTCGACTGGCCCGCGTTCGCGCGCGGCCCCACGACCGAGGCGACGTTGACGATCCGCCCGAAGCGCGCCCGCAGCATCGGGGCGAGCGCCCGGCGGGTGGTCCGAAACGCGGCCGACAGGTTCGTTTCGATCACCCGGGTCCACTGCTCGTCGCCGAGCTGCGGGGAGAGGCCGTCGGCGCGCACCCCGGCGTTGTTGACCAGCACGAGCACGGGCCCGAACCGCTCCTCGAGCGGCTCGAAGAGCGCGTCGGCGGCGTCGTCGGCCCGAAGGTCGCCGGGGAGCACGGATGCGCTCCCGCCGGCGTCCTCGATCTCAGCGACGACCCGCTCGGCCCCCTCGGAGTCGGTGCGGTAGTTGACGCCGACCGGCCACCCGTCGGCGGCCAGCGCCCGCGCGGTCGCGGCGCCGATGCCCCCAGCGGCACCGGTCACCAGGGCGCAGCCCTTGGCTCGGTCAGTCGCCATCGCCGCCCCAATCGATCACGGTCCCGCCCCATGCCAGCCCGCCCCCGAACGCGGCGCACAGCACCGTCGTCCCGTCGTCGAGCAGGCCGGCTTCGCGTGCCTCGGCGAGGGCGATCGGGATCGAGGCGGCCGAGGTGTTCCCGTACCCGGCGACGTAGTCGAGCACGCGATCGGCGGGAAGCTCGAGCCGCTCACCGACCGCCCGGATGATGCGGCTGTTCGCCTGGTGATAGGCGAAGACGTCGACGTCGCCGAGCACCCGGTCCGCCGCTGCAAGCGCCTCGACGGTGGCCTGGGAGAGGCGATCGACAGCCTGGCGGAAGGTGTCGGGCCCCTTCATCCGGATCATGCCGTCGCGATCGCACTGAATCAGCCCGGCGCGCCCCCCGTCCGCCCCGAGGACCACCGGCCCGATTCGGCCCGGGGCCTCCGCAGGCCGGAGCACGAACGCGCCCGCGCCGTCGCCGAACAGGCCGGCGGTGCTGCGGTCGTCGCGGTTGGTCAGCCGGCTGGTCAGGTCCGCACCGATCACGAGCACGCTGTCCGCCCGCCCGCTCTCGATCTGAGATGTCCCCATCGAGAGCGCGGACAGAAACCCGGTGCAGGCCGCGCTTACGTCGAGGGCGCCGGCGCTGCTCGCGCCGACCTCGACCGCGACGAGCGAAGCGGCGTGGGGTGTGAGCTGCTCGTGGCTCATCGTCGCGACGAGGACGAGGTCGATCTCGGTGGCGTCCACGCCCGCGGCACCCAGCGCCCGATCCCCCGCCTCGGCGGCGTAGGAGGCGAGGCGTTCGCCCGGCGCGGCGATCCGGCGCCGCTCGACGCCGGTGCGATCCACGATCCACTGCTCTGAGACGCCGAGTCGCTCGGCGATCGGGGCGTTCTCGACGCTCTCGGCCGGCGCCGCCATCGCCAGCGACGCGACCGCGGCGCCGCGCGGGGCGGGGGGCCGCGGAACCCGTGCCCGGGCGCCGTCGGTGGTGGGGGCAAGGACCTCAGACACCGCTCGCCTCCAGGGCGGGGACGGTGGTCGCATGGACCTTGTCGAGGGTCCGGCGCACGAGCCCGGTCAGCACGCTCCCGGGGCCTGTCTCCAGGAAGCGCCCGACCCCGGCATCGTGCAGAGCGACGAGCACCTCGCGCCAGCGCACGGGTCGAACCAGCGCCTCGGCGAGGCGCCGGCGGATGTCGTCGAACGGCCGCGCGGTCGTGCTCGACAGCACCGGAACGCGCGGCTCGGTCACGTCGACCTCGGCGAGCGCGGCGCGGAAGGCCGGGACCGCCGGCTCCATCGCGGGCGAGTGAAACGCACCCTGGACCCGGAGCGGAATCGCCCGCAGCCCGGCGGACTTGAGCTCCGCCCTTGCGGCCTTCAGGGAGTCGGCCGGCCCGGACAGCACGAGCTGGCCCGGCGCGTTGTCGTTCGCCACCGTGAGCCCGAGGCCCTCCGCGATCGCGAGTGCCCGCTCCCCGTCGCCGAGCGCGGCGAGCATTCCCCCCTCAGGGCCGCTCTGCGCGGCCTCCTGCATCAGCCGGCCGCGGGTCACCGCGAGCGAGAGTCCGTCGGACTCGCTCAGGCTTCCGGCGGCGACGAGCGCCGCGAGCTCGCCGAGCGAGTGGCCGGCCATGAACGCCGCAGCGGGCCGCCCGGCCGCGGTCCACCCCGCGAGGCTCGCGCAGAACAGCGCCGGCTGGGCGAACGCGGTGCCCTCGTCGACGTGCTCGAACGGGTCGACGCCGAGCTCGTCCACGGCCCGCTCGAGCAGCTGCGGACACGCCCGGGCGACCGGTCCGCGCATGTCGTCGGTCTGGCTTCCCTGGCCCGGGAACAGCAGCGCGGTCCGGGTGGGGGGATGGGCGGCGGAGTCCATCGCCGGATACTTGTCCGCCGCCCCGTCAGTGTTAACCCCGGCGCCCCGCATCCCCCCCGGTCGGGGGGGTCGTGGCCGGGAACCGGGGGGTTGGGCGACTAGGCGATGATCCCGAGCCGCTGCGCCCGCTTCACGGCCTCGGCGCGGTTTCGGACCCCGAGCTTGCGGTAGATCGCGCTCGTGTGCTCCTTCACCGTGTGCGGGGAGAGGTACAGGCGCTGGGCGATCTCGCGGTTCGTCGCCCCCGACGCGATCAGCCCGACGACCTCACGCTCGCGGCCGGAGAGCGGGCCGGGCTCCTCCTCCCCGCGCCCGAACACCTCCATCCCGAGCGCGACCATCCGCACCGCCTTCACGATGTCTCCCGCGCCGAGGTCCTTGGAGACGAATCCCGACGCGCCCGCCCGCCGCGCGACCGCCGGAGAGATCGAGCCCACCCCCGAGAGCAGCAGGATCCGCGTCTCGGGGAGCGCCTCGTGGAGCTCCTCGCACAGCTCCGCCCCCGACTCGTCGCGGAGGAGCAGGTCGATCAGGGCCACGTCCGGCTTCAGGTGCCGAGCCTGCTCCATCGCCTCCTTGCCCCCCGGCGCCACGACGCAACGCTCGACCCAGGGCTGGCGCTCGAGCAGGAGGCGAAAGCCCCAATGGACCACGTCGTGGTCGTCGACGACCAGGACGCGGAGCCGGGGCTCGGCCGGAGTCAAATCAACATCACCTGCCAGTCACCTCGCAGAAGTGGCTCCGCCACTTTGCTCGGCGCCATCATCTCCGCGGGCCGGGAACCACGAGCCGCACTCGCCATCCGTCCGGTGGGCTGGGCCCGAACTCGACGATCCCGCGGCGCTGCATCGCCTCCATCGACATCAGGCGCAGGCCGAGCCCGCCGCCCTCGGCGCCCTCCCTGTCGGCGCCGTCGTTGGAGACCTCGAGCAGGAACGCCTCGGGCTCGGCGCCGACGTCGATCCGCACCCGGGTCGGGCGGGCGTGCTTGTCGACGTTTCGGATCGCCTCCGTGAGGACCGACTGGAGCAGGGGCTCGAGCTCGGGCGGGATCTCGACTCCCTGCTGCCATCCGACCTCGACCTCGGGGCGCTGATCGAGCCGCTCGAGCAGGTGTCGCAGCGTGGTCCGCGTCTCGCGCTCGCCGCCCTCGAGCGAGCGGTCGAGCGCGCCGCGCAGGTCCGCGAGCACCGTGCGCAGCTCCTCGTCCAGGCGCCCCCGGTCCTCCGCGGTCAGCTCCTCGTCGGACCCGACCACCAGGAGGAGGCCGAACAGGCGCTGGATCACGTGCTCGTGGATCTCGCGGGTCAGCGAGACGCGCTCCGAAAGGCGCCGCGCGCGCTCGCGCTGCTGGGTCGCCCGCTCGACGCTCGCCGCAAGGGCGGCGAGACGGCCGAGGGTCAGCATCGTTCGCCTCTCCGCGGGGGTGAGCTCGAACCGCCCGCCGCCCCTGTCGGCGAAGATCACCCCGAGCCACCGCCCGCCCGCGGCGATGGGGGTGCAGGTGATCGTGGTGATCCCAGCAATGCGGGCATAGCGCGCGGGGACGTGGCTCGCGAGGTCCTCCGACACCTCGACGACGCGGTCTTCGGCCAGTGCCCGCTGCGCCATCGGCGTCTCGTCGAGCGTCCCCTCGATCTGCTCCACCAGTGCGCGATCGGCTCCGTGCGAGCCGACCGGAACGACCGCGCGGTAGGCGGGGTCGTAGAGCAGAAGCGCCGCTCGTCGCAGCGAGGTTAGGCGGCACAACGCCTCGCAGACGTGGTCGTAGAACTCGCCCGTCTCGATCGCCGCGTCCGCCTCGGCCAGCAGCCCGACGAGGACGTCGATCGCGTCGGTGCGCGGCGGTGGGCTGAGGGTCTCGATGCAGGAAACGGTACATCGATCCCTACACTGCGCTCGGACGATGAAAGGCGGGGCATCACTTCTCGACCGTCGCTCGAGGGGAGCCGCGATCCTCGCCGCCGTGCTGGTCGTCACCCTCGCCGGGCTCGCGGGCGGCGCGACGCTCGCGGAGGCGGGCAAGCGGCTCGACAGACTTCAGCGGGGCCTCGAGAGAGTCGTCGAGCTTCCGGAGGGCCCTCCCGGGGCGTCGGCTCTGATCAAGCGCCGGGGAAGGGTGGACTTCCCGAAGGCCGGCGTCGCCAATCTCGAAACCGGCGCTGGGTACCACCGCAACGACCACTTCCGGATCGCCAGCACCTCGAAGGCATTCAGCGGCGCGGTCGCGCTGGTGCTCGTCGACCACGGTGTGCTGTCGCTCGAGAGCACGATCGGCGAGGTCCTCCCGGATCTCCCCGACTCGTGGAGCGCGGTAACGCTGCGCCAGCTCCTCCAGCACACGGGCGGGATCCCCAGCTTCACCAAGAGCCCCGAGTATCTCCAGACCCTGTCCATGAACCCCGCGGCGAAGATCACGCCGATGGACCTGATCGGATTCGTGGCCGACGCCCCGCTCAAGTTTCCTCCCGGCTCCGCGTACGAATACTCCAACACCGACAACATCGTCATCGCGCTGATGGCGGAGAGGGCGTTCGGCGAGAGCTACGACAAGCAGTTGCGCGACTTCATCTTCTCGGAGCTCAAGCTCAAGCGGACGAGCCTCCCGGGGACCCTCGAGCTCTCGGAGCCCTACGTGCGCGGATACGACTTCAAGCCGCCCGCGCCGATCGAGGACGTCAGCGAGCTGATCGACCCGTCCTGGGTGTGGGCCTCCGGCGCGCTGGTCTCCACGCCGGTGGACCTCACCCGCTTCATCCGCGCGTACGCGAGCGGCGAGCTGATCACGAAGCGGCTGCGCACCCAGCAGCGCAACTTCGTTCTTGGCGCGGCCGGCGAGCCGCCCGGCCCGGCCCAGAACTCGGGCGGGCTGGCGCTGTACCGGTACCGGACCGAGTGCGGGACCGTGCTCGGCCACAGCGGCAACTTTCCCGGCTACACGACGCTCATGATCGCGACGCCGAACGGGCGCCGCTCCGCGGTGGTGACGATCAACGAGCAGCTCGCCGAGGACACGAAGCCCGAGACCTTCGAGCATCTCCGTCGCGTGTTCGAGCTCGCGGCATGCGCCGCACTCCCGCGCTGAGCCACCGCTAGCGTCGGGGCGCCGCCGGCTCTTCCCTCGCCAGCAGGCGCAGGTTGTGCGCCGCGCGCGCCGCGAGGAGCACGATCATCACCGCCGCGATCCCCAACCCGATCGCGTCGAAGACCGTCATGTCCACGTCGGCGAGGTGGAAGTCGAGCCCGAGGCCGAGCGCCAGCGCCGTGTTCAGCGCGATCAGCACGATCCGGACCTCGGTCGGGCCGATCCGCCCGTAGCCGAGCGCGAAGCGCCCGAAGGCGTAGCTCTCGAGGTAGACGTTGATCGACAGGATCAGGTACGCGACGACAATCAGGGTCGCGATCGACAGCAGCATGAACGGCGACAGCCCGAGCCCGATCCCGATCGCGGCGGTGGAGATCGCGTCCACGAGGTGGTCGACGTAGTAGCCGTACTTGGGGCGCTGGATCTCGCGCACCCGGGCCAGCGTCCCGTCGAGGCTGTCGCCGAGCCACTGGATCACGAGCAGCGCGCTCGCCGCCCACAGCCATCCCCGCCCGCCGTTGGAGAGCTGGTAGGCGCCGCAGACGCCGAACGCGGCCGCCACCCCGAGGATCG
>JBOGZL010000344.1:0-4801 GCA_050697195.1 Solirubrobacterales bacterium | reverse complement strand
GGGCCTGCTCGGCGGTCAGGCTGGGCAGGGGTTTCCGCTCGTCCTCGGCGCCGCGGCGGCGCTGATCTTCACGGCGCTGGTCCTGACGGCGATCGGGGGCGCGATCACGGGGAAGGCACGGGCGCAGCGCGCCGCCGACCTCGCGGCGCTCTCGGCGGCGCGCTCGATGCGCGACGACCTCGACCGCCTGCTCGCTCCGGCGCTGCTCGCGAACGGCGCGCCCAACCCCGCGCACATTGCGAAGGCCGAGTACCTCATGAGGGCGAGGACGGCGGCGCGCACGGCGGCCGGACGCAACGGTGTCTCAGCCCGCCGGCTGCGGATCCGGTTTCCCGACGCGAGCTCGTTCGCACCGCTGCGGGCGGTGGCGCGGATCGCGGCGGAGCTGGATCGCGACGCGCTCCCCGGGCCGACCCAGCGCCGCGGGGGTCGCGAGATTTCGGTCGTCTCGAGCGCGGAGGCCGAGGCCTCGGCTCCGCCTGGGTGGACCGGGATGCCGACGATGGCCTCGGGGGGCGGGTACTCGGGCCCGCTCGCCTACAGACAGGGGGAGGGAATGCGGCCCGACGTCGCCGAGGCGTTTGACCGAATGGCGGCCGCCGCGCGCCGGTCCGGGATCTCGCTCGTAATCAACTCGGGATTTCGCTCCGACGCCGAGCAGGCGGAGCTCTTCGCCCAGAACCCGAACCCGACGATGGTCGCGCCGCCCGGGAAGTCGCTCCACCGCTGTGGGACCGAGCTCGACCTCGGTCCCCCGGGCGCTTACGGGTGGTTGGCGCGAAACGCGCCGCGCTTCGGGTTCGTGAAGCGCTACTCGTGGGAGCCATGGCACTACGGATACACGCGCGGCCCGGCGCCTTGCTCGGAGGCGGGAAACTCGATCGGCACGGGGAACGACGGTGAGAGCGCCTCGGCCGGCGGCGTGCCCGCGTTCGTCCCCTCCCGGTTCAGGGAGCCGATCGAGCGCGCCGCGGTGCGCTGGAACGTGTCCGCGCCCCTGATCTCGGCCCAGATCCTCGCCGAGTCGAACTTCAACCCGAACGCGGTGTCGCCCGCCGGCGCCCAGGGGATCGCCCAGTTCATGCCCGGGACCGCGGCGTCGTACGGGCTCAAGGACCCGTTCGACCCCGAGCAGGCGATCGACGCCCAGGCCCACATGATGTCCGACCTCCTGCGCCAGTTCCGCTCGATCCCGCTCGCGCTCGCCGCCTACAACGCCGGGCCCGGGGCGGTCGCGGCGTGCGACTGCGTCCCGCCCTACCCGGAGACCCGCGCCTACGTCGCTCGGATCCTCGGCCTGCTCGACGGAGCCGGGGCGCTCCTCGCGCCGCCGCTCGAGGTGCGGCTGGTGGAGTGAGGACCGGGCGCGACTGCTCGTCGAACAACTGGGCAAGTAGGGCAGCCAGTCCAGCGGCCGGAGCGCCGCGAGCTCCGCGATCGCCCGCTCGCGCTGTGCGCCCACGCCGTCAACGCCGGAATCGACGTCCGCGGCGGAACGAGACCGGCGTTAACGGCGCATATCGCCGTCAGCGCCGGAATGGTTCTCCGCGCCCCCTCGAATCCGGTGTTTTCGGCGTCGCTCGTGACCGCCCACGCCCTACATGCCCCGTCCCGGCTTCCCTACGTGCCCTCGTCCGGCGCGCGCTAGTGTGCCCCCCGTGGCCACGATCGAGGTGCAGGGCATCGAGGGCGTGAAGGGCCTGCTCGGCCACAAGGTCGGGCCGAGCGAGTGGCGCGAGGTGACCCAGGAGCTGATCGACGAGTTCGCCGAGATCTCGGGTGACGACCAGTGGATCCACGTCGACGCCGAGCGGGCGAAGGCGGAGAGCCCGTTCGGGACCACGATCGCCCACGGCAACCTCACCCTGTCGATGATCGACGGCTTTCGGCGCGACCTGATCGCCTCGACCGGGTTCAAGCTCGGCGTCAATTACGGCTGGAACCGTGTCCGGTTTCCGGCTCCCGTGCCTGTCGGCTCGCGGATCCGGGCGACCGCCGAGGTGACCGAGCTCGAGGACGTCGGCGGAGGTTGGTGGCAGATCGTCACCCGGTTCACCGTCGAGGTCGAGGGATCCGAGAAGCCCGCGTGCGTCGCCGACAGCGTCGGTCGCGCGCTGCCGGAGTAGCTCGCCGGCCGAGCGTGGCGTCGGGGCCCGAGGAGGAAGTCAGGGCGGCCGGCGGCGTCGTCATCCGTGACGCCAAGCACGGAGGGCGAGAGGTCGCGATCGTGCACCGGTCGAAGTACGACGACTGGTCGCTGCCGAAGGGCAAGCTCGCCCCCGGCGAGGGGTTTCGGGCGGCCGCGCTGCGCGAGGTCGCGGAGGAGTCCGGACTTCGATGCGAGGCGCTCGCGGAGCTCCCTCCGTCGCGCTATCTCGACCACAAGGGTCGTCGCAAGGAGGTCCGGTGGTGGTCTATGCGGCCGCTCGGAGGGACGTTCGAGCCCACCGACGAGGTCGACGAATTGAGATGGGTGCCTGTCGAGCGCGCCGGCGAGCTGCTCGACTACGAGCAAGACCGCGAGCTGGTCGCGGCCGCCGCTAGCGCCTTCTGAACACGCTCGCCCGCCCCTTCAGGCGGCGGTCGGCGGCTGGTGGATCCCGAATGGCGAGCCCTGATCGTCGCGGCAGAGCTTGAAGCGTCCGAACCTCTCGATCGAGGCCTCGTCGTCCTCGACGTCCATTTCCTCGACCTCGCCGCCGAGCTCGCGGACGCGCTCGAGCGCCGCCTCCATGTCGTCAACCTCGAAGAACACGTATGGCGTCGCCCCCGAGTCGCCGCCGTGCATGCCCCCGCGCACGTTTGGCGCATCGATCACGAACCCCTGCCCGGTGGGCCCCGGCTCGAATCGCCATCCGAACAGCCCCTCGTAGAACGCCCGGCCACGCTCCGGGTCGTCGACGCCTAGCTCGAAGAACGCCAGCTCGCCTGCCATCTCGACCACCCTACCGTCCCTTGAACTCCGGCTCGTCGCCGGCGAAGAACGCGGTCACCCCGTCGCGCAGGTCCTCGGTGGCCATGCTGTCGGCGATCCCGTGGCGCTCGACCTGCAGGTGCTCGGTGAGCGAGTGGTCGAGGCTCTCGTTCGCGAGCAGCTTCGCCATCCGCACGTAGTGCGGCGCCTTCGCCGCGAGCTCGGCGGCCTTCGCGCGCGCCTCGTCCATCAGCTTGTCGGCGGGGACGACGGAGGACACTAGGCCGAGCTCGAGCGCGTCGGCCGGCGAGATCATCGGGTCCTCGAGCATGAGCTGCTTCGCCTTCGCCGGGCCGACGACGCGGGGGAGAAAGTAGGTCATCCCGCCGTCCGGCGAGGCGCCGATGCGCCCGTACGCGACGACGAAGAACGAGTCCTCGGAGGTGATCCGGATGTCGCACGCGAGCGCGAGCGAGAACCCTGCCCCCGCGGCGGCCCCGTTCACCGCCGCGATCACCGGATACGGGATGCGCTGGAAGTCGACGATCCCCTGATGCAGGACCTCGGCGCCTCGGCGGACGCTTGCGGGAAGGTCGACGTCCGGGTCCTCGACCCCGCGCTTGAACCAGTTCACGTCGCCCCCGGCCGAGAACGCGCGCTCGCCGCTCCCGGTCACGATCAGCGCCCGCAGGGGCGCGCGGTCGGCGAGCCACGCCGATGCCTCGGTGAACTCCGCGATCAGCTCCGGGCTCATCGCGTTAAGTGCGTCGGGGCGGTCCAGGGTGAGGGTCCCGATCTCGCCGTCGACTTCGATCCGCAGGGTCTCGAGCTCGGGCGGTCTGACTTTTTCCGTAGCCATCGCTGATCGGAGCCTAACCTGTTCTGTAGGTGACCAATCGAGATGGAAAGCTCGCCGAGGCGCGGCGAAAGCTGCCCGATCAACCCGGGGTGTACCTCTTCAACGACGCCCGGGGACGGGTGATCTACGTCGGAAAAGCGCGCTCGATTCGCAAGCGGGTCGGGTCGCACTTCTCCAAGCAGCCCTCATCGGGGCTCGGCGAGCTGAGGCGGGAGATCGAGGGGATCGACTTCTTCGTCACAGACACCGAGGCCGAGGCGCTGCTCGCCGAGCAGCAGTTCATCAAGCGCCACCGCCCGCGGTTCAACATCCGGCTGCGCGACGACAAGTCGTATCCCTATGTCGGGGTGAGCCTCGACGAGGAGTTTCCCCGCGTCTACTTCACGCGCGAGCGCCACCGCCCCAACCGCGCCTACTTCGGTCCCTTCTCCAGCGCCCGGCGGGTGCGCGAGACGCTCGACCTGCTCGGAAAGCTGTTCCAGTACCGGACCTGCGAGGGGCCCGAGCCGGGGCGCCGCTCCGGAGTGCCGTGCCTCGACTACTACATCAAGCGCTGCCAGGCACCGTGCGTCGGCTACGTCTCGCGCGAGGAGTACCGCGGCAACGTCGAGGCGATCATCGGCTTCCTCTCCGGTCGATACCGCCAGATCGAGCACGACCTCGAGCGCGAGATGCAGGCGGCCGCGGCGGAGCAGGAGTTCGAGCGCGCGGCGCACCTCCGCAACCGCCTGCGGGCGGTCCGCTCGCTGCTCGAGCGGCAGCGGATCTCGAACGAGGCGGTCGGCACGCTCGATGCGGTCGCGGTCGCGCTCGACGGCACCGACGCCAACGCCCAGGTGTTCCAGGTCCGTGACGGCGTGCTGGCCGACCGCCACAGCTTCTACCTCGAGAACCAGGCCACGCGCGACGAGGGCGAGGTGGCCGAGGAGTTCGTGCTCCAGTACTATGCCACGAGCGCGGCCATCCCGCCGCAGGTGATCGTCCCGCGTGACGTCGAGGACGCCGCGACGCTCGCCGAGGCGCTCGCC
>JBOGZL010000343.1:0-7880 GCA_050697195.1 Solirubrobacterales bacterium | reverse complement strand
TCAGCCTCAGGTCGAGCGGGCCGTAGCCGCGAAAGCGGTACCGCAGGCGCGCCTCGCGCCGCGAGTCGAAGAACGCCTTCCTGGGCCTCGCCGAACCGCGCTCGAGCGCGAAGCTTCCCGGCGCCGGGAGCGATTCGGGGGGCACGATCTCGAGCCGCGGAGCGGTGGAGGCGGCGCCCGAGGCGTCGAGCGCGCGAGGCCTTCCGCCGATCGCCCCGGGCGGGACGACCACCTCGACGGCATGCCCGTGGACGGCGGTCGGCGTGGTCGGGGCCTCCCCCGGGTCGCCGGCGAACCTCACCTCCATCGTGCCCCCGAGCCGGCGCCCGGTCAGCCTCACGGTGGAGCCCACCGCCGCCTCGCGCGGGCCCGCGCACGCCTCGACGCAGACGATTCCGGTGACCTTGTGCGGCTTCGGCGCACCGTGCCCGATGCCCGCGGCGAGTGAGACGGCGGCGGTGGCACTCACCGCCGCGAGGACGACCCTCAGGCCGGCCCTCCGGCTAGCTCCACTTGTCCCACTTCTTGAGCTTTTTCATCGGGTCGACGAAGTGGCCGCCCTCGTACCAGCCGGGCTTCGACCACATCTCGAAGTGGAGGTGGCACCCGCTCGCGTTGCCGGTCTCGCCGACGTCGCCGATCCGCTCGCCCGTCCGCACCTTGTCGCCCTCGGCGACCTCGGCCTTCTTGCGCAGGTGCATGTACACGTAGTCGTGCTGGCTCTTCTTGCCGTCGATGACGACGTAGTTGCCGGCGGAGCCGTGATAGCCCTTGACCTGGACCTTGCCCCCGCGGGCGGCCTGGAGCTCGGTGCCGCAGTTGGCTCCGACGTCCACGCCCTGGTGTCCGCGACCGGCCCCGACCCCGTCCCAGTAGTCGTGCCCGCCCCGGATCGGGAACTTGTGGTCGTAGTAGCCGAACTTTCCTCCGTCGCTCAGCGAGTCGCCGAGCCCCCCGACGCGGAACCTGTACTCGCCGCTCTTAGCCGCCTTGCCCTCTTCGGTGACGCCGTTCCACTCCACGACCTGCTCGGAGTTCGGCTCGACGCCCTCCTGGACCCAGCTGTTCACGACGTCGCCGGACTTCGTCGCCACGAGGTCGACCCGCACGTCGGTCGCCCCTGCGCCGTTGAAGATGTATCGGAGCGACGGCTTGCCGCCCTCGCCGTAGAAGTAGGACTTCTCGGGCGTGACGCTCGCCTCGGCGAGCCTGAAGCTCCCGGGCTCGGGGAGCGAGCTCTCGGGGACGATCTGGAGCTTGTCCGGGGCTTTCGCGACTTGCCCGAACTCGTCCAGGGCCCGCGGCTTCCCGTCGCCCGCGTCCTCGGGGACCTTCGCCTCGACGCTTCGCGAGGAGACGTCGAGCGCCTTGACCGTGACGCCACCGTCCGAGGACGGGAATTTGACCTTGTCGACGTACTTGAGGCGCTTGCCCGCGAGCTGGACGGTGCCGTCCGAGGTCACCTTCCGGAGCCCGGCGCAGCGGTCGAGGCAGCTCACGTCGGTGACCGTGGGCGGCTTCGGGGCGGACACGCCGCCGCCGCTCGCCCCGCCGTTGCCGGCGGACGCGACGCCGCCGGCGACCAGGGAGGCCGCCGCGGTACCGAGTGCGGCTATGAGTGTGACCGTACGCCGGCCGAGCCGGGCCCGCGAGTGCGGAGCCAAGTACGAACCTCTCTTTCTCGTGCCTACGGGGTTAGCTGGCGGGCTCGCGCTGAAAGAGCTGCGCTACAGACCCTCGTGGTCCGATTCGCCCCAGGGCTTCCAGCCCCTTTGGTTCCCCCGCTCCCTCGCGGCTGGGCCACGAGGGATTCGGCAGGTCCACTTCGGCGCGGCAGTATATAGATGCCGGCGGCGGAGTGCACATAACAACCTCACAAAGTCCAAACAATTGTGCGTGCGCATGCCTGGCTCGGGCGAGCTTCGACTATCATCGGGCGTCGCCGCGCCGGACCAACCGTGACCGGGCGCGGTTTTCCACGTGAAGACATTCGTCGCCACACCCGAGACGCGCCGGCGCGACTGGCACGTCGTCGACGCCGAAGGCCAGACCCTGGGGCGGCTGGCGACGCGGATCGCCGACACCCTTCGCGGCAAGCGCAAGCCGGAGTACACCCCGCACGTCGACACGGGCGACTTCGTCGTCGTGGTCAACGCGGAGAAGGTGCGGGTCACCGGCGACAAGCGCAACGCGAAGCTGTACCGCCGCCACAGCGGGTATCCGGGCGGGCTTCGATCGCGGACGCTCGGCGACATGCTCGAGCGCCGCCCCGAGGAGGTGATCCGGCTGGCCGTCCGGGGGATGCTTCCCCGCAACCGGCTCGGCCGCAAGCAGCTCACGAAGCTGAAGGTCTACGCGGGGCCCGACCATCCCCACGAGGCCCAGCAGCCCGAGACGATGGAGATCGAGGACTGATGGCAGACGAAGAGCGACAGGACGAGGCCCAGCCCGAGGAAGAGACTCCCGCCGAGGAGCCCGCGGAGTCGTCCGGCGAGCCGGGCGAGCAGGAAGAGGCTCCGGCGGACGAGACGCCGCGGGGAGAGGCTCCGCCCGAGGAGCAGCCCGAGGCCGAGGAGAAGTCCGAGGCGGAGGAGGAGCCCGAGGCCGAGGAGAAGTCCGAGCGCAAGGAGGGCGCGGAGAAGGACGCGCCCCCTGGCGCCGAGCTGGAGCCGATTGCGATCGAGGCCGATCACGAGCTGGGCGCCGAGGAGCGCGCCAGGCGCGAGGCGGAGGCCGAGGAGCGCGCGCAGCGCGAAGCCGTGCCGACCGCCGAAGGCGGCGACGAGCCGGCGCCGACGCGCGAGCCGGCGGTCGCGCTGGAGGGCGACACCCGCGTCCAGGCGACCGGCAAGCGCAAGAGCTCGATCGCCCGGGCGATGCTCGTTCCCGGTAGCGGCACGTTCGAGGTCAACAGGCGCAGCCTGGACGAGTACTTCCCGCGCCCCTTCCACCAGACGATGGCCCGTCAGGCGCTCGTCACGAGCGGCTACGAGGAGAGCGTCGACGTGCGGGTGCGCGTGCACGGTGGCGGGATCTCAGGGCAGGCCGGGGCGGTGCGTCACGCCGTCGCGCGGGCGCTGGTCGAGATCGACCCCGAGCTGCGCGGGGAGCTGAAGCGCCGCGGTCTGCTGACGAGGGACGCGCGGCGCAAGGAGCGCCGAAAGGCGGGCCTCAAAAAGGCCCGCAAGCGGCCTCAATTCTCGAAGCGATAGATCTCGAATAAGCTCGCGTCGCCGAGCCGCCCCGGTTCCGGCTCCCGTCGCCCAATGACCGCTACCCAGACCCGCAAGCTATTCGGCACCGACGGCGTGCGAGGGAGGGTCGGCGAGCTGCTGACGCCCGAGCTGGCCGTCGCGCTCGGTCGCGCCGCGTCCGCCGAGCTGGAGTCCGACCGACCCCAGGTCGTGATCGTGCGCGACACGCGCGAGTCCGGGCCGATGCTGGAGTCCGCGCTTGCCGCCGGGATCGCGGCGGCGGGCGGTGATGCGTATCTCGGCGGCGTGCTTCCGACGCCGGCGGCCTCGATCCTCGTCCGCCGCCACGGGCTCGACCTCGGCGCCGTCGTGTCCGCCTCGCATAACCCCTGGGAGGACAACGGGATCAAGTTCTTCGGCGCCGACGGGATGAAGCTCGACGACGATGTCGAGGAGCGGATCGAGGCGCGGGTCGGCGACGGTCCGGACACCGCCGCGGTCGGCCGGATCCGCGCTCTCGAGGGCGCCCTCGACGACTACCTGCGCGAGCTCAGCTCGAAGTTCGAGCTCGACCTCGCCGGCAGGACGGTGCTGCTCGACTGCGCCAACGGCGCGACGAGCCGTGCCGCCCCTCTCGCCTTCGAGCGCCTCGGCGCGCGCGTCGAGGCGGTCGCGGCCGAGCCCGACGGCCGCAACATCAACGCCGGCTGCGGGGCGATCCATCCCGAGAGCCTCGGCGAGCGGATGCGTGACTCCGGCGCCGAGGTCGGGTTTGCGTTCGACGGCGACGGCGACCGCATGCTCGCGGTCGATCGCACCGGGCGGGTCCGCGACGGCGACGAGCTTGTCGCGATAATCGCCGCACATCTTCAGCGCGCGGACGCGCTTCCCGGCGGGGTTGTTGTGACCGTGATGACGAACTACGGCTTTCACGCCGCGATGTCCGAGTCCGGGATCGAGGTCGCGACCGCGAAGGTGGGCGACAGGTACGTGATCGAGGGCCTGCGGGAGCGGGAGTGGACGCTCGGCGGCGAGCAGTCCGGACACCTGATCTGGATGGACTTCGCGCCCACGGGCGACGGGATCGCCGCGGCCCTCATGCTCGAACGGGCGCTCGAGGGGCGCGACCTCGCCGAGGTGGAGCCGTTCGAGCGGCTTCCCCAGCGCTTGGTGAACGTCGAGCTCGCCGATCCCGACGCGCTCGAGTCCGCGGCCGGGCTGTGGGAGGCGGTGGATCGCGAGAACGCCGTGCTCGATGGCCGGGGCAGGGTGCTCGTGCGCCCGTCGGGCACCGAGCCCCTCCTGCGGCTGATGGTCGAGGCGCCGAGCGAGGAGGAGTGCGAGAGCGTGCTCGAGCGACTCGGCGAGGCCGCCAGGCGCGAGCTGGGCTAGCGTAGACTCGATCCCGCCGGTCGGGCTGCGATGAAGGGAGATGACGATGCTCGAGCTGGACAGCGTGGATCTCGAGATGCTCCGCGGCGCCCTCGAGGACCACTCGCCGACGATGCAATGGTGGCTCGATCCCGAGACGGGTGAGTCGATCCCCAAGTCCGAGGACATCCCGTGGGGGGAGCTCGGGCTGACGGAGGCTGACCAGGACCGGCTGATCCCGATCGAGCCGACTCCCTCCCGCGAGAGCTACTCGGACATGGAGGACTTCATCGCCCGGGTGGGTGACCCGCGGGCGCGCGACCTGCTGGAGCGCGCGATCGAGGGACGGGGAGCATTCCGCCGCTTCAAGGACACGCTGCTCGAGTTCGAGGAACTGCGCGAAGCGTGGTTTGCCTTCCACGACGCCCGCACGGAGCGACGGGCGATCGCGTGGCTCGCCGGGGAGGGCGTGATCGACGACGTCGCGGCCGACCGGGCGATCGAGGCTCGCCCGGACCCGGAGCTCCCGGACGTCCCGGACGCTTTGGACGCGCACGCGATCGCCGCCGACGTCGCGGCCGACCTGCGCGAGCTCTACGGCGATCGGCTGCGGTCCGTGATCCTGTTCGGGTCGTGGGCGCGCGGCGACGCCCACCCGGAATCGGACATCGACCTGCTGGTCGTGCTCGACCGTGTCGAGTCGAGCTGGGAGGAGCGTCGGCGGATGCGCGACGTGCTGTGGCGGCACTCGCTCGAGAACGACACGGTGGTGGTCGCGATTCCCGTCTCCGAGGAGCGGCTTCAGCGACAGGCGGAGCCGTTCCTGATCCGGGCGCGCGAGGAGGGCCTCGCGGTACCCCAATGAGCGAGGGGATCGATGCTCTGCTCTCGCGAGCGTCGCAGGAGCTCGACGCCGCGGGGGTGCTGGCGGACAACGACTTCCCACGGCAGGCCGCCTCGCGGGCCTACTACGGCGCGTTCTACGCCGCGGAGGCCGCCCTCCTCGTGCTTGGCGAGACTCGCTCCAAGCACTCCGGGGTCGTCTCCGCCTTCGGTCGCTTGGTCGTCAAGGAGGGTGGGCTCGACCCCGAGATCGGCCGCCTGCTGAGCGATCTCTTCGCCGAGCGTGCCGAGGCGGACTACGGCGAAGGGACCGGCTCTGAGGAGGCTGCCGGCGCGATCGCGGACGCCGAGCGCTTCGTCAAAGCGGCGCAGGAGTGGATCGGCGCAGCCAGGTAGCGACCTGAGGGCGGCCTGAGGCGCCTCGTCCGGGGTGCTCTATCTTTTCCTGCCTCTCATGTGCGGCATCGTCGGATACGTGGGGGGGCGCCCCTGCCGCGATCTGCTGATCGCGGGTTTGGAGAAGCTCGAGTACCGCGGCTACGACTCGGCCGGGATCTCCTTGCTCGTGGACGGCAGGATCGAGAGCGTGCGCGCGGTCGGCAACCTCGCGAACCTGCGCGAGGCGGTGAGCGCGCCGAGCGGAAACGGGGCCGTCGCGGTCGCCGAGGCGGAGTCCACCGTGGGGCTCGCGCACACTCGATGGGCGACCCACGGGAGGGTGAACGAGCAGAACGCCCACCCCCACGGCGACTGCGAGGACCGGATCCACATCGTCCTCAACGGGATCGTCGAGAACCATTCCGGGCTCCACCGCGAGCTCGAGGCCGAGGGCCACGAGTTCAGCTCCGAGACCGACGCCGAGATCGTCGCCCACCTGATCGAGCGCCACGACGACGGTGACCTCACCGACGCCGTTCGGCGCGCGTTCAACGAGCTCCGGGGCCACTACGCGTTCGTGGCGATGCACTCGGGCCATCCCGGCCGGCTCGTGGCGGCGCGCCGGGAGTGTCCGCTGATCGTCGGGCTCGGCGAGGGGGAGACGTTCGTCGCGTCGGCGATCCCCGCCTTCCTCGCCCAGACCCGGACGGTGAGCGCGATCGAGAACGGCGAGATCGTCACCCTCGACGCCGACGGCGTCGAGATCACCGACGCCGCCGGGCACGCGGTCAGCCGCGAGGTGGAGGAGGTCACGTGGGACGAGGACGCCGCCGAGAAGGCCGGATTTCCGACCTTCATGCTGAAGGAGATCCACGAGCAGCCCGACGCGATCGCGGAGACGATCGCCGACCGCCTCCCCGAGTCCGATCGCGTCGACCTGACCGAGCTCGAGCTCGAGCCCGAGTTCATCGCCGGCCTGCGCCGGATCGTGATCGTCGCCTGCGGCACCTCGTACCACGCCGGCCTTGTGGGTCGGTACGCGATCGAGCAGTGGGCGCGGGTGCCGGTGGAGATGGACATCGCGTCCGAGTACCGCTACCGCGACCCGGTCGTCGGCTCCGACGACCTCGTGATCGGGATCACCCAGTCGGGCGAGACCGCGGACACCCTCGCGGCGATGCGGCTCGCGCGCGAGCGCGGGGCGCGGGTGATGGCGGTCACCAACGTGATGGGAAGCCAGGCCACGCGCGACGCCGACACCGTCCTCTACACCCGGGCGGGGCTGGAGATCGGGGTCGCGGCGACGAAGACGTTCGTGAGCCAGGTCGCCGCGATGTTCGTGTTCGGGCTCTGGCTCGCAGGCGAGCGTGGGGGCCTCGAGAGAGACGAGAGCGCGCGCCTGATCGCGGAGCTGAGGGGCATCCCGTCGAGGATCGAGGAGCTGCTCGAGTCGGTCGAGGAGCGGGTCCAGGCGATCGCCCGCGGCCACCACCGGCAGCGGTTCTTCCTCTACCTGGGTCGCAACATCGGGCTCCCGGTGTGCCTCGAGGGCGCGCTGAAGCTGAAGGAGATCTCCTACATCCCCACCGACGCGTACGCGGCGGGGGAGATGAAGCACGGCCCGATCGCGCTCCTCGACGAGTCCACGCCGGTTGTGTGCGTCGCGACGGACAGCCCCGTGCTGGAGAAGATGCTCTCGAACGTCGCCGAGGTGCGCGCCCGCGGCGCCGACGTGATCGCGGTCGCAACCGAGGGCTCGGAGGCGGTCGGCGAGTTCGCCGAGCACACCCTGTTCGTTCCGCGCACCGACTGGATCCTCCAGCCGATCCTCGCGATCGTCCCGCTCCAGCTCCTCGCGTACCACATCGCCCGCCTCAACGGGCTCAACGTGGACCAGCCTCGAAACCTCGCGAAGACGGTGACCGTCGAGTGATGCGCGCGCTCGCCGCGAGTGCGCTCGCTGTCGCGCTCGCCGTCGGGGTCGCAGCGTGCGGAGGTGACGACGAGGAGGAGTCGGGAGCGCCGGCGACCGCCGCGGTCACCCCGGCCGACGCGCCCCTGTTCGGGAACGCCGTGGTGCGACCCGAGGGCGAC
>JBOGZL010000342.1:0-3526 GCA_050697195.1 Solirubrobacterales bacterium | reverse complement strand
GGGTGTCCAGGGCCCGGCGCGGCGGCTCGTTTGACCGCTGGTGTAGGTCGTCGGCGCGGCTTCCGCCCTCACGCGGGAGGAGCAGCCAGACCCGCGGATCTCCGCGCTCGCGCGATGCATGGATAGTGGTGCGCCGTCACTATCACTCGCGCGTTGCAGTCCAGGTGATCGCGCCGCTGCAGAACTCGCCGGCAAACCCGCCCCGGTACGACAGTCTCCCGGCGGCCCTGCGTCGTCCCGTGAAGCGGCCAGCGACCTTCGTCGTCACACGGCCGCCGTCGATCGATGAAGCGGTTCCGGTGACGCCGAAGCGTCCGTTCCGCCGGACACGGAGGGGGCCCGGAAATCCGACTTCCTCACTTCGGTTCTCGCCGGAGTCACATGAGACCGGCACCGCCGCCATCACACGGCCAACTTTCCGCTTGAGCTTGGGCCTCCGCCGGGGGCCTGTCTTCTTGGTCCAAGCCGTCATCGAATAGGGCTCGCCGGCAGCGGTGGCGCCGGAGTAGGCACCGCGGATGGGAATCACGGCGCCGGCTCCGGAAGCGGAGGCGAAAACGAACGCGACGATTCCCGCGACGATTCCCGCGACGATTCCCGCGACAAGCAGAAGCCCTATGCCCGCCCGCATCCGACCTCCCTAGTCGGTTAGAGAATCAATGCTACGCGTCTTCGTGCCCGCCAACCAGGAGTGTCGCTCGGCTGCGCGGGCTTTCCCCGCGTTGTCACGTGGCGGTGTGAGGTCTAGCCTCGAGCCCATGTCAGGGCGCGACGGAATCGCGGGATGGAGGAGTGTGAAAGTGGGACGGAGGGTGCGCGTGGCTGGTGCCGTCGCGGTGGTCGTCCTCGTCGGCGGAGCAGGTACGACCGCGCTCGGCCGCGGGGCGGCGCCGAATCCCGCTCCCAAGGAGGTCGTTGTGACCGAGGACGACGGCAACGCTCCGCCCAGGTGTCGCCCGCACAGGATCGGATCGACGCTGATGCGCTGGAACCGGGCGCTGAACGCCGCCGACACCGAAGCGCTGCGAGCTTTCTGGCGGGAGGGGCGAGAGGGGTTGAAGAACGATCGGCGCGGGCACGCTCGGGGAACATTCAAGTGGTTCTCGCCCAGCGACTCGCCATCGCCCACGCACGCGGACCACTTCGCTGCCTTTCAGCCGCGTCGGGCACTGCGCTACGTACAAAAGCGCCGCGGCTTTCGGCTGCAGTTGACCGAGGTCGCGGGTACACGCGGTGTTCGGTATCGGGGGATGTGGGTCCTCGACGATGGAAGCACGTATCAGGTGCTCGGCAAGGGGGAGATCCTGTGCAAGGGTCGCCGCCGCCCCCTCATCAGGGTGTGGAGCATGCGGGTCGCGGCCCCGGGTGAGGAAGTGTCCTGGGAGGTGTGCCCCGATCCGCCCGGAGGTTCGCGGCCCGGCGTCTTGGTCGCCTGCGCCCGCGGCTCATTTTGAGCCGGTGTAGTAATCCACGATGAGACGGGGGTGGTCGTGTGGCGCTTGGTGTCGCGTTGAGCGTCGCGGTGCTTGGGGGGCGTTCCGGTTCGGGCAAAGCGAGCGTTAGCGCATGCAGTTGAGATGACCGCTCCGGACGAGGAACGAAAGCCTCCCCCGGCGCCAAGTTCGCTGTCGCATTGCGCGAGGACCGAAAGGCGCACGCTCATGGGGTGCGCCTGTGGCGCCGGGTCAGTCGGCTGCCGTTGCCTCCAGCATGACGAGGAGCTTTGCCGGCAGTTGCGCGAGCCGAGTACGCTGGTCGCGCAGCGACTGTCGCCGAAACGGTCCGTACCTCTTGGGAAGTGCTTGAACAGCTCGTCGACGTCGGTCGTGTAGGCGTTGAGCCTGGCGACGTTGGCGAGGGTCATGTCGGCTTCGGACAGGACGGCCTCCAGGTTGTCGAGGGCGAGCTCGAGTTGCGCGGCCATGTCGCCCGGATGCTGTGGGGTACCGTCGGCGTCCACCGCGTCCTGCCCGCTGCAAACGAGCAGCCTCTCATGCCCCTCGATGAGCACGGCCTGGTCGAATCCCAACTTGATGGACCAGGGGGACGGGTTGATCGGCCTGCGTTCCATATCAGCTACCTCCAAGAGACCTGTTCGGCGTTTACTCGGGCAAGTCGATCGTCCGGCCCAGGAGCAGCGTCCGCCTAGCTGCCGAGATCATCGTTCTCTGGCAGGAATTTGCTCGCGCTGAACGTCGCGCCCTGCGGGTCGGCAATGACCGTGATCCGGATGGTGTACGTAGACGTGGACCAGGGGGCGTCGAACGGCTGGACGATCACCTGTCCGCCGAGCTCGGTGGCCTTCGCGGCCGTCGCGTCGGCGTCGTCGGTGGCGAAGGTCACGCTCCAATGTGCCGGAGTGTCAGGCTGGTCGTCGGCGATCGGAACGATGCTCCCGACGACGTCCTCGAATCCGTCCGGTGCGCCCGCCTCCGCCATCTGCTTGCGGAGGCCCGGGTGGTGCTCGCGCTCGAGCCAGTCGCCGTAGCCGGGCAGGGTCCACCCCTCAGCCCCGCCGCCGATGGCGCCTGTCCGCCACCCGAACACCGATCCGTAGAAGGACTTCGCCCCGTCAACGTCGCGGGTGTTGAGGTTGTTGAAGACCACTGCACCTGGGTCGTTGACCAGCCGCGCGCCCTTGTGTCCCTTCGTCTCCCACACACCGAACGGCGCTCCCTCGGGATCGGTGAAGGCGGCCACCCGGGCGGCGTCCATGAAGTCGAAGGGCTCCATCAACGCGCGTCCGCCGGCATCGCGGACCTTCGACGCGGCCTCGTCGGCGCTATCGATCCAGAAGTAGGTGTTCCACATCGCCATCGGCGGAGCTGCCTCGGGGATCGACCGGACGGCGGCCACATCCCCGCTGCGGAGGTCTCGCGACGTGTCGAAGATGGACGAGCCCGGCGCCTCGCCCCTGCCGATGAAGTACTTGCCGTCCGAGCCGGGCGGCATCACGTCCTGGAACTCCCAACCGAAGAGAACGCCGTAGAAGTCGAGCGCCGCCTCCGGGTCCGGCTCGCTCACATCCACCCAGCACGGCACGCCCGGGATGTATCCGTCGCGTTCCGGCATCGGTGCCCTCCGTTCGACTCGCTGACCCGGTGCACCATACCCCGCGTTTGGGTCAGGATCCGTCCTCAATCTACGCCGACCAACGAGGACGAGGGGTCGCGATCGCGGTCGGCCCGGGCAACCCCCGCCAAGGCGGGAGGGCGGACTTTTCATGCGGAGTGTGCTTTTCATGCGGAGTGTGCTTTTCGGCGTGACTGGCTCGCTCCTCCTTTGCGCGACAAGGAGCAGGGGACGGCACACGGTGGCGCATGCTACCATGGCACCATGAAGAAGAACCTGACAGTCCGTCTCGACGAGGAGCTCGCCGCCGACACCGAGGCGCTTGCCCGGGCGGAGGGCAAGAGCCTCAACGAGACCGTGAAGCAGGCACTCAGGGACTCGGTCGAGAAGCGGCGTGAGGATCCCGAGTTCAAGGCACGCGTGCGCCGCATCATCGAGGAGGACCGCGAGCTGC
>JBOGZL010000341.1:0-4743 GCA_050697195.1 Solirubrobacterales bacterium | reverse complement strand
CTAGCCTCGATTCGTCACTAGCCCGGCTGCGGGGCGCTCGAGCGACTCCAACTCGCGCCGAGGGCGGAAGTGCGCACCGCGAATGGGGCGCCGCGGAGCCGCGAGCGACTCCTGCGCGCTCTGCGGAACGCGAAGGGTGCCTTTGAGCAGCGAGGGAGAGTCGCCGGATGGCGACCGAGGGCTCGCGGGAGCCGACGCTCAGGCCGGCGCCGGTACGGCGCGCAATCGCTCCTGGGCCGCGATCAGCTCGGCGGCCCAGGGCCAGGCACGGGGCAGGTGCAGCGTGATCTGACGGGCCGAGCGCGTGATTCGCCCGGCGACGTGCAGCAGGCGGTGACGAAGCCGCTTCGGCTCCGCGAGGCGAAGCCCGCCCGCCAAGACCAACGCCCGCATCCAGGCGAGCAGGTCCTGGGCGATCAGGCAGAGCTCGAGCCAGGCGCCGTTGGCGGCGAAGTCGTGGAACGGCAGCCTCGCGAGCCCGAGCTCGCGCGCCTCGCGGATCCGGTCCTCCTCGCGGGCTCGCCGGCGGTGACGAAGCTCCAGCTCCGCCAGCGAGCGGGTGCGCTGGTCGGTGATGAAGCACTGGAAGCGATGCCCGCCCTCGTCGCCGAAGGAGAGCTGGGCGCCGGGATGGGCGCGCTCCTTGCGGCAGATCAGGCGCGAGCCCTGCGGCCACTCGCGCTGGGTGGCGAGGCTCTCGGTGAGCTCCGCCACCCAGGCGCCCTCGCGGATCGAGCCGTCGGACTCGCGGGCCGGCTTCCAGCGCCGCTCGGGCAGCGCGAGCACGGCCTCGCGGACGGCCTCGGTGAGCTGGTAGCCGAGCGAGAAGCAAAGCCCGCGCTCGCGCGCCGCGGTGGCGAGGCGATGCGAGCCGCCGGCCGCGTCGGTGCGCACGAGCGCCCCCTTCGCCGCCCCCTCGGGGAGCTGGGCGAGCGCCTGGTCGAGGACCTCGACGTGATCGTCGGCGTCGAAGGCCGAGGCGTTGCCGGGGCGAAGCTTCCCCGCCAGCGCCTCGGTCGATCCCTCCAGGTGGCAGAGCAGGGGATGAAAGCCAAAGCCGCCCTTCCAGTTGCCGGCGGCGTCCTCCTTCTCGGAGTGAGCCGTGACCAGGTGGGAGTCGAGGTCGAGCACGACCTCGGCCGGCCGGGCGCCGGCCTCCCAGGCCCGCCGGCGCGCGCTCGCACGGGCCCGTCGCAGCGCGGAGAGCTCGGTTGGGCCGATCGCCTTGATCACCCGCGCGGCAGTCGAGACCGAGCACAGCTCTCCGAACAGGTCGGGCTGCTCGCCCAGCGCCGCGATGTCCGAGACGCACTCGCCGCCGTCGATCAGCATCGTCGCCAGGTCGCGCACGACGGCGCCGGGATCGTGACCGCGCTGGCGTCGGCGCAGGCCCTGAAGGGCGCCCGAAAGCTCGCTCGTCAACCCCAGCCGATCGGCCAGCGCGGGCACCAGGGCCGTGCCCGAGCGCGAGACCAGTCCCTCCCCATCAGCGCGCAGTTGAAGCGATCCGAAGCGGCTGGCATTCTTCACTTCCAAGGTGAGTCCTCCTGGGTGGGGAGCAAGGCTTTGACACCTCGCATTTTCCCCGCTCAGGAGGACGTTTCTGTAGGAGCGGGCGGCTCCGCGGAGCCGCTTTAGCGGTGAATCGAGGCTAGACTCCCGCCACCGATGGCGACCGCGACCCGGAGTCGGGAGGAGGCGAAGTTCCGCTCCGCGGACGAGCTGCGCGAGATCCTCGATCGCGTGCTTTCGCTCGTCGACCGCAACGAGCGCGCCGGCCCGATCCTGCGCGCGACCGGGATGCGGCTGCGGCTGCGATGTCCGGACCTCGGCCTCGCAGTGAACATCGCCGCCAGCGATTCTCCGGACTCCTGCGTCTCGTGGAGCTTCGCCAAGCGCGCGCCCTGGAAGCCGAAGCTCGAGCTGACGATGGCGTCCGCCGTGGCGAACGCCTATCTCCAGGGCAAGGCGAGCGTGCCGGTCGCGATCGCCCGCGGCGAGATCAGGTGCCACGGCGACGCTCGGGCCACGCTCCTGTACCTCCCGGCGGCGAAGCTGATCATCGATCCCTACCGCGAGCTGGTCGCCGCCGAGTACCCCCACCTCGTGATCGCCTGACACTCAGAGGAAAGGAGAGCGCATGCTCGGAGAGCACCCGATCGACGTGGTCCTTCTCGCTACCGATCTCGAAGCTTCGAAGGAGTTCTACGCCGGCAAGCTCGGGCTCGAGATCCTGAACGAGAGCGAGCAGGAGGTCACCTACAAGTGCGGCGGGGACAGCCGGCTGGCGGTCACCCAGAGCACTACCGGTACCGCCGACGAGCAGACTCAGGCCGGCTGGCGCGTGGACGACCTCGCCGCGGAGGTCGCCGAGCTGCGAGCTCGCGGCGTCGAGATCCAGGACTACGACATGCCCGGTCTGAAGACCGTGGACGGGGTCGCAGACCTGGGCTTCGCATTGATGGCCTGGATCGTCGATCCACACAAGAACGCGCTCGCCATCATGGAGCTGAAATAACGCCCGTCCGCTCGATGTTGACTTGCCACCGACAACGGGCGTAAGCTCAGCGCACAGAACAGGACAGCAGGCCACAAGTGGGTCGGCGCCCGCCCGCCTCTCGGCGACTGGGGCGGAGGCGAGGCCCGCAAGGCGCGATCAGGCGCCGCCGGCCGACGTCGCGGGCCGATAGCCCGCGAGCGACGGGGCCGCAAGACCCCGTCGCTCCTTGTTCGGGCACTCTGCACCTCTGATATGAGGGGCGGGACGTGTCCGAAGAGGTGATCACGCTCAGCGAGGCCGCACGGCGGTCGGGCGTCACGGCGTCCACGCTGCGGCGCTGGGCCGACCAGAAGGTGATTCCGGTCGACGGCGATCGCTGGACGGTGGCCGCCGCGGCCCAGGCCCGGGTCGTCGCCCGGATGCGCGAGCGCGGCCACTCGCTTCGCTCGCTGCGCAACGCGGTCCGCGACGGGAGGCTGGCGTTCGGGTTCGTCGAGGAGCTGTTCCCGGACACCGCGAAGACGATCACCCTCGACGAGGCCGCCCGCCGCACCGGCCTCGAGCCGGAGCTGATCGAGCGGATGATGACGCTGCTGGGAACGCCCGTCACCGCGGAGCACGCGCTCACCGAGCGAGACGCCGACGCGATGGCGATGCTCGCGAGCGTGCTCGAGGCCGGGTTCCCGCTCGTCGCCGTGCTCCAGCTCGTCCGCGTGTACGCGCGCGCGCTCGGCGCGATCGCGGAGGCCGAGGTGCGGCTGTTCCACCTCTACGTCCACGAGCCCCTGATCCGCGAGGGCGTGCATGCGCTCGAGATGTCCGAGGAGATGGAGGGCCTTGCGGGCGACCTGATGCCGCTGACGACGCCGCTGATGGAGTACCTCCACAACCGTTATCTCCGGTTCTACATAGAGCAGGACGTCGTCGGGCACATGGAAGCGGAGTTCGCCGACGACCCCCAGGTCGGGAGGGTCTCGATGGCGTTCTGCTTCGTCGACCTGACCGGCTTCACCCGCTTCACCGAGGAGGAGGGAGACGAGGAGGCGCTCGACCTCGTGGAGCGGTTCGTGGACACCGTCGAGGCCACCCTCCCCGCGGAGGCGACGATCGTGAAGACGATCGGCGACGAGGTGATGATCGTCTCCCCGGACCCGACGACGCTCACCGAGTGGGCGGTCGGCTTCCTCGGGCTGTTCCAGGAGCGGCCGCAGCCCCGGGTGGGGATCCACTACGGAAGGGCCGTGTACCGCAACGCCGACTACTTCGGGACGGACGTCAACCTCGCGCACCGGGTTGTCGCCCGCGCGCTCGGGGGCGAGATCGTCGTCACCCGCGCGGTCGTGGATGCGATCGGGCGTTCGGACTACCTCGCGTTCGACGAGGTCGGCGAGGTGACCCTGAAGGGGTTCCCCGCGCCCGCCGAACTTTTCACCGCGCGGCCGAAGCAGCCGTAGGCGGTCGTAATATCGGTCCATGAGGCGCACCAGAGAGGAGGCGCTTCGGGCGCTGCACGGGGTGGTACGCGGGAGCGGACTGGTTTCCGAGGGCTCGGCCGGCGTGGTGCTGCTCTCCGGCGGCCCGGACTCCACCTCGCTCGCGGCGGGGCTCGTGCAGCAATGCGGGCGGCCCAACGTCCACGCCCTGCACCTCAACTACGGGCTCCGGGACTCGGCCGCCGAGGACGAGCAGGTCTGCCGCCGGCTGTGCGCGCTGCTTCGGATCGACCTCCGCGTCGAGCGCCCCCGGCTCGGCGAGGGCAACGTGCAGGCGGCCGCGCGCGACGCCCGCTACGCGGCGGCCGAGCGGCTTCGCGAGCGACTCGGATGCGAGTGGGTGGCGACCGGCCATACGCGGACCGATCTCGCGGAGACCGTGCTGTACCGGCTCGCCTCCTCGCCCGGCCGCCGCGCGCTGCTCGGGCTCCCGCCGAGGCGGGGGCACGTGGTCCGTCCCCTGCTCGGGGTCGATCGCGCCGAGACCCGGCGGCTGGCGACCGACGCGACGCTGCCGTTCGCCGACGATCCGACGAACCTCGATATCCGGTTCGCCCGCATCCGGATCCGTGCCGACGTGCTCCCGGCGCTGCGCGAGGTGAGCCCCCACGTCGAGCGCAACCTCGCCGAGACGCGCGCCGAGCTTGCCGAGGAGTCGCGCGTGCTCGACCGGATCGTCGCCGAGCTGCTGGAGGCCGGCGGGGCGGGCGCGGGCGCGAGCGCGATCCGCGCGGACGTCCTCGCCGACGT
>JBOGZL010000340.1:0-7754 GCA_050697195.1 Solirubrobacterales bacterium | reverse complement strand
GCTCGGCGGCGCCCGCGGGTGCCGCCGCGCAGCCCGGGCCCGTCCCCTACGTGCCCAGCAGCGACGGGATTCCCCCCGGCCCCGCGATCCCGGCGCGCGACGTGGACCGGGAGCGGAGCGACTCCGGATGAGCGGCGACGCGTACGCGCGCGCCGGGGTCAGCCAGCGCGACGCCGACGCCGCGGTCGACGCGCTCGTCGACTCGCTGAGGCGGATCGATCCCGGTCGTCCGTCTCGCGAGGCGCTCGGCCCCGGCCACTACGCGAGCGTGATCCGGATCGACGACGAGACCGGGATCGCGCTCTCGACCGACGGAGTGGGGACGAAGCTGCTCGTCGCGGAGCAGCTCGGTCGCTGGGACACCGTCGGGATCGACTGCGTGGCGATGAACGTCAACGACCTGGTCTGCGTCGGCGCCGAGCCGCTCGCGATGCTCGACTACGTCGCCGTCCCCAGCGCCGAGCCCGACATGATGCGCGACCTGGGAGAGGGCCTGCGAAGAGGCGCGGAGCTCGCCGGGATCGAGATCCCGGGCGGCGAGCTCGCCCAGCTCTCCGAGATCGTCAAGGGGCTCGACCTCGTCGGCGCGTGCTTCGGGACGGTGAGGCTCGACGCGATCGTCACCGGCACCACGATCGCTCCGGGCGACGCGGTGATCGGGCTTCCGTCGTCGGGGCTGCACTCGAACGGCTACACGCTCGCGCGTCGTGCGATCGAGGGGATCCCGCTCGACGACACTCGCCTCGGGCGCGAGCTCGGCGACGTTCTGCTCGAGCCGACGACGATCTACGTCGCGGCCGCGCTCGAGCTCCTGCGCTCGGAGGTCGACGTCCGGGGCCTCGCCCACATCACCTCCGGCGGGCTGGGCAACCTGCTCCGCCTCGACGCCGAGGTGGGGTACGAGATCGACGACCCGCTCCCGGTCCCCCCGATCTTCGAGCTGATCCGGGAGCGCGGTCAGGTTCCCGACGACGAAATGCATGATGTCTTCAACATGGGGTGCGGGTTCTGCTGCGTGGTCGCCGCCGGCGACGAGGGCGCCGCGCTCGAGATCGTCCGCCGCCACCATCCCGATGCGAAGCGGACCGGGAGCGCGACGGACGAGGTAGGTGAGCTGAGGCGTTAGCCTCAACCCCGGTGCAGATCGCGATTCTGATCTTCGACCGGCTCACCGCGCTCGACGCGGTCGGACCCTACGAGGTCCTCTCCCGACTTCCCGGGGCCGAGCTCGACTTCGTCGCGGCCAAGCCCGGCAGCAAGCGCGCCGACACGGATCGGCTCGCACTCGACGCCGGCCGCTCGATCGCCGAGGTCCCGAGCCCCGACGTGCTCCTCGTTCCCGGCGGGGAGGGCAACAGGCCCCTGCTCAGCGACGAGCCGGTGCTCTCGTGGCTTCGGTCGGCCCACCAGAGCTCGCGCTACACGACCTCGGTGTGCACGGGCGCGCTGGTCCTCGGCGCCGCGGGGATCCTCGACGGGCTCCGTGCGACCACCCACTGGGCGTACCTCGAGCACCTCGAGCCGTTCGGCGCGATCCCGGTCGCCGAGCGCGTCGTGGAGGACGGGAAGGTGATCACCGCGGCGGGAGTCTCCTCGGGAATCGACATGGCACTTCACCTCGCGGCGAAGCTCGCGGGCGAGGAGGTCGCGAAGGCGATCCAGCTCGGGATCGAGTACGACCCGGAGCCTCCGTTCGACAGCGGCTCGCCGGACAAGGCCCCCGACCATCTCGTCGACGCGATCCGCAAGCTCGAGGACACGAGCGACCTCACCGCACCGAAGACCGAGGCCTGATCTCCCCCGGGCCCGGCCGACCCCACATTCGCGCAGATCGACAGGCTTTGGGAAGGGGACTGCGCGAACCGCGACCGCGAACGTCGAAAATAGCTTGAGGATGGACGGGGAAGAGTCCAGCGAGGAGCGATGCAGGCCGGATCGGTGATCGGGACCGTCCTGTCCGGCCGCTACCGGCTCGAGTCGAAGCTGGGCAGCGGGGGGATGTCGACGGTGTACCTGGCGACCGACGAGACCCTCGAGCGTCAGGTCGCCGTGAAGATCCTGCACGCGGAGATCTCCGACCAGCCCGACCAGATCGAGCGCTTCCGGCGCGAGGCGCGCGCGGTCGCCCAGCTCTCGCATCCGAACGTCGTCGCCGTGATCGACGCCGGGCAGGACGCCGGGCATCCCTACATCGTGTTCGAGTACATCGAGGGAGAGACCCTCAAACAGCGGATCGAGCGGCTCGGGCGACTCCCCCTCGACGAGTCCGCCGCGTACGCGATCGAGGTCGGCCGCGGTCTCGCGGCGGCCCACGCGCGCAACATGGTCCACCGCGACGTGAAGCCGCAGAACGTGCTCATCGACCCCGACGGGCGGGCGAAGGTGACCGACTTCGGGATCGCGCGCTCGCTCGAGACGAAGGGCCTCACCGCGACCGGTCGCGTCCTCGGGACCACCGACTACGTCGCCCCGGAGCAGGCGATGGGGCACGAGATCGACGCCCGCTCCGACGTCTACTCGCTCGGCGTCCTGCTGTACGAGATGCTCACCGGGGACGTCCCCTTCCACGCCGAGACCCAGGTCGGGGTGGCGATGAAGCACGTCAACGAGCCGCTTCCCGACGTCCAGACTCGCAGGCCCGAGGTCTCCGCGGCGCTCGCGGCGGTGATCGAGACGGCGACCTCGAAGGACCCCGAGGACCGCTACACGCGGATGTCGGGGATGCTGCGCGACCTCGAGTCCTCGCTCGAGGTCGAGGTGTCGCGCGCGGGCCGCTCGACCGGCGAGGTGACCACCGTGCTGGACTCCGTCCCGCCCAGGCGGCGCCGGATCTTCACCCGGCGGCGAGTCTCCGTCGCGGGGATCCTGCTCGTGCTCGCCGGGGCCGCCACCGCCGTGGCGATCGTTGCCTTCACCGGGGAGGGCGAGAAGCGCCAGCCTGAGCCGGGTCAGGAGACGCTCCAGCCGACGGCCGCCGAGGACTTCGATCCATCCCCCGGGGACGAGAGCGAGCTACCCGACCAGGTCGACTTCGCGGTCGACGGCGACCCCACCGGGACCAGCTGGGTCACCGAGCACTACGACACCGAGGACTTCGGCGGCCTCAAGGACGGCGTCGGGCTGATCCTCGATGCCGGTGAGCCGGTCGATGCGCGCGAGATCCAGATTCGTTCCGCGGAAGGAGGTTGGGACTTCGAGGTCTACGCCGCGGTCGGTGACCCGCCGGCCGCGCTCGCGGGCTGGGGAACACCCGTCGGCTCCGCCACCGACGCGTCGACCCGGGTCGATGTCCCGATCAAGCCGCCGGCCGAGTCGCAGTACTACCTGATCTGGATCACGAACCTCGCTGAGTCGACCGACGACACCTCCAGGTTCCGGGTCGAGATCAGCGACGCGACTCTGGTCATCTAGTCAGAACCGGTACTCGCGCTCGCGCTCGTGGCGCTCGACGGCGAGCTTCACGAGCCGGTCGCATATCTGCGGGCCGCAGAAGCGGGCTACTATTATGTGCAGGACATGGCTACCAATAGGCGCAGGGATCGGCTACTATTAGGTGCGGAACTTGGCTACTAATAGCCCAAAAGCGACTGCCTACCGTCGGCGACTGATCGACGCGCTGTTCGACGAGCTGCTAACCGAGCTTCCCGGGGTTATGGTCGTCGGCCCCAGGGCGTCGGGAAAGACAACAACCCTGAGCCGCCGAGCGCAGACGATCGTCAACCTCGACGCCAAGGCTCAGGCGGCAGCGTTCGAGGCCGACCCTGACGCGGCATTACGCGCCCTGAAGGAACCGGTGCTGTTGGATGAGTGGCAGGCGGTCCCCGGCGTGTATGGCGCCGCCCGGCGGGCCATCGACGAAGACGAAAGCCCCAACCGCTTCTATCTGACGGGTTCGGTTCTAGCCGGGGATCAGAAGGTCCACCCCGGAACGGGGCGGGTCCAGCCGTTCGAGATGTACCCGATGACTGTGCGCGAGCAGATCGGGAATCTCGCCGGGCCGACGCTCTTTGACCGCTTGGCCGACGGCGAGCCGATCCCGACTCCGAAGGATCCACCTGATCTTCGGGCGTACGTCGAACTCGCCCTCAGGGGCGGCTTTCCAATGGCAGCGCTTCACCTCAGCGGGAGAGCTCGCCAGGCCTGGCTCGAAGGCTATGTGCGAAACCTCCTCACTCACGACGTCGAGCAGTTGGAGGACGAGCAGGCGAAGAAGGGACCAAAACGGGATCGGGAGCAGCTGCGCAAGTACTTCGAGGCCTGCTGCTTGAACTCGGCCGGGGTCATTGCTCACAAACGGATCTACGATGCCGTGCCAGTCGCGAAAGCAACGGGAGAGGCATACGAGCGACTGTTGACCCGCCTCCTCGTGATCGAGGAGGTTCCCGGCTGGACCTCGAATCGCTTCAAGCGACTGGTCCACCAGCGAAAGCGCTACATGATCGATGCCTCACTCCTCGGAGCGGTCCTGCGGCTCGACGAGGCTGGGGTGATGTCCGACAGCGATCTCCTGGGTCGGACGATCGACACATTCGTCGCCGCCCAGCTGCGCCCTGAGGTCCCCCTCTCGAGCACCCGACCTCGGCTCTACCACCTGAGAACAGAGGGCGGGCGCCAGGAGATCGACCTGCTGGCAGAGCTCGCAGGCGAGATGCTGATCGCGATCGAAGTCAAGGCCGGAGCAGCCCCGAATGAGAGAGAGGCCAAGCACCTGGAATGGCTCCACGACGCCGTAGGTACCCGCTTCGTCGCCGGCGTCGTCTTCCATACTGGCCCACAGATCTATCCGCTCGGCGACCGGATCGTCGCCGCCCCGATCGCCTCGATCTGGAGCTAGACAGCCCGCTGGCGGCCAGCTCTCAGAATTCGTACTTTCGCTCGGCCTCGCGCCGCTCGACGGCGAGCTTCACGAGCCGGTCGCATAGCTCGGGGTACGGAACGCCGGTCGCCTCGAACAGCTTCCCGAACACGCTCGTCTCGGTGAAGCCGGGGATCGTGTTGAGCTCGTTGACCAGCACCTCCTCGGCCTCGGTGACGAAGAAGTCGCAGCGCGCGAACCCCGCGCACCCGGTGAGGGTGAACACCAGCGCGGCGAGCTCGCGCACCCGCGCCGCGGTGTCGTCCGCGATCCGCGCCGGGACGACGAGGTCCATACCCCCGTCCGAGTACTTCGCCTCGTAGTCGTACCAGTCGGCGTGGGCGACGATCTCGCCCGGGACCGACGTCTCGGGATCCTCGTTGCCCAGCACCGAGCACTCGACCTCCTTGCCCGAGGCGCTCGCCTCGAGGATCACCCGGGGGTCGTGGCGGCGCGCGTCGGCGATCGCCTCGTCGAGCTCGGACTCGGGGCTCGTGACCTTGGAGATCCCGACGCTCGAGCCGAGCCGCGACGGCTTCACCCACAGCGGAAGGCCGAGGCCGGCGGCGAGCTCCCGCCATCCCGGGTCCCCCACCGCGCAGAACGCCACCTGGGGAATGCCGTGGAACGCGAGCAGGCGCTTGAAGGTGAGCTTGTCCATGCACACTGCCGAGGCGAGCACGCCGGCGCCCACGCACGCGACGTCGAGGACCTCGAGCGTGCCCTGGACCGTCCCGTCCTCCCCGAACGGCCCGTGGAGGACCGGAAAGACGACGTCCGCGCCGAGCAGCCCCCGCGCAGGGACGAGCTCGAGCTCGGCGCCCTCGGAGACCCAGCGGCCCTCGCGCTCGATCCGCACCGGAACCACGTCGTGGCCCGCGGCCGCGAGCCCCTGGGCCACCGATGCCCCGGAGCGGACCGAGACCTCGTGCTCGCTCGAGCGCCCACCGCTCAACACGACGACCCGCATCAGTCCCCCTCGCCGAGCTCGCCGCCCGTCTCCACGAACCTGCCCACCACGAGGGTCACGGTGGTGCCGCGCGGCACCCGGGACCCGCCGGACGGCGCCTGCTCGAGCACGACGCCGTCGTCGTCGGGCGAGCTCACGTCCTGGTTGCGGGCCGTGACCTTCAGCCCCTGGGCGCGGAGCGTCGCCCGCGCCGCGTCCTTCGAGTCGCCGATCACGCTGCTGACGACCACCGAGCCGGCGCCGGTGGACACGGCGATCGTCACCTCCGACCCGCGCTCAACCGCGCCGCCGGGACCGGGATCCTGGGCGATGACCGTCCCCTCGGGCTCCTCGGAGTTCTCGGTCTCGACGTTGGCGAGCAGGTCGGCGGCGTCGATGTCGGCCTCGGCGTCCTCCTGCTGCAGGCCGAGGACCGAGGGGACCTCGACAAGGTCGGAGCCCTTGGAGACGAGCAGCGTTACCACCGAGTCGCGCTCGAGCCTCGTTCCCGCCTCGGGCCGGGTCGCGATCACCCGTCCGGCCGGAACGTCGTTGGAGAACCGCTCCCGGGAGTCCGGGCGAAAGCCGGCTTCGTCGAGCCTCTTCGCGGCTCTGGTCTCGGGGAGGCCGGAGACGTCGGGCACCTTCGCGGTCCCCGGTCCGGCGCTCACCGAGAGGACCACCGTCGATCCCTCCTCGGCCTCCTCGCCAGCGCGCGGGTCCTGCTCCACCACGGTCCCCCGCCGCTGCGAGCTCGGGAACTCGGTCGTGTCGACCTCGAACCCGGCGTCCTCGAGGGTCGCGGTCGCCGTCTCGACGTCCCCCCCGATCACCGCCGGGACCGCCGCGTGGCCCGGCCGGGTGAGCGCCCACACCGCGACCGCGATCAGGGCGAGCGCGAGGACGCCCAGGACCACCCACCTCCATCGGCGCCGGCCGCGCTCCTCGTCCTCGGGCGCCTCGGGAGGGCCCTCCGGCGGTGCGCCGCGCACCTCGGTGCCGTCCGGGGCCGCCACGGGCGCGGCCGAGAACACCGCGGTGTCGAACGGGGCCACGGCCGGGTTCGCCTCCGCGGCGTCGAGCGCGGCGACGAACTCGTCCGCGGTGGCAAACCGGTTCGCCGGGTCCTTGGCGAGCGCCTTCAGGACGACGGCATCGAGCGCCCGTGGAACCGCGGGGTTGAGCTCCGACGGGCGGCGCGGGACCTCGGAGACCTGCTTCAGGGCGACGGCGACGGCGCTGTCGGCCTCGAACGGGACCCTCCCCGTGAGCGCCTCGTACAGGATCACGCCGACCGAGTACAGGTCCGACGCGGCCGAGACCTCGAGCCCCTGGGCCTGCTCCGGCGAGAGGTACTGGGCGGTCCCCATCACCGAGCCGGTCTGGGTGATCTCCGAGACGCCCGCCTTGGCGATCCCGAAGTCGGCCACGGTGGCGCGGCCCTGCCTGTCGACGAGCACGTTGCCGGGCTTGAGATCGCGATGGATCACGCCGTGCGAGTGGGCGAACTTGGCGGCGGCGAGGATCTGGCGGGTGACCGCGACCGCCGCGTCGACGCTCATCCCCTGGTTCACCAGGTCGCGCAGCGACGCCCCCTCCACGTACTCCATCGCGATGTAGTAGGTGCCGTCGTACTCGCCGCGGTCGTAGACGTTGACCACGTTCTGGTGTTGGAGGCCGGCCGCGGCGGACGCCTCGCGGCGGAACCGCTCGACGAACTCGTGGTCCTGGGCGAATCGCGGTTGGAGGATCTTCAGCGCGACCTTGCGGTCGAGCTGCGTGTCCTCGGCGCACCACACCTCGGCCATCCCGCCCGCCCCGAGCCGGCGGATGATCCGGTAGCGCCCGTCGACGAGCGTGTTCTCGGCTACCAGCACCCCGCCCTCACCCGTCGAGCAACGACGCCATCACGTCGGTCGCGATCGGGCCCGCGGTGTCGCCGCCGAAGCA
>JBOGZL010000339.1:0-2071 GCA_050697195.1 Solirubrobacterales bacterium | reverse complement strand
GATTGTGGTCGGTATGCGACCAAGATCCCGATCTCGGCGCTCGGGCCGCGGCGAGTGTGGTACCAGGGGTGCCGCTGATGAAGTGATCGCTGAGCTCGCCGGGGTGCAGCGCGGGGTGGTGAGCCGGGCCCAACTGCTGGCGGCCGGCCTCACCAGCGCCGAGATCAAGTACCGCCTTGGTGCTGGGCGCTTGCATCGGATGCATGCCGGCGTCTACCGGACCGGCCACGTCGCATCGATCCACGGCGCACTCGAGATGGCAGCGGCTCTCGCATGCGGACCACGGGCGCTCGTGAGCCACGGCAGCGCCGCGAATCTGTGGCAACTGCTCCCCTACCGGCATGAAACTGCAGTGCGGAGGCCCCGTCCGGACCTCGGCCTAGGGTCGGCGCACCGGGCAATGGGGCACTCTGGGAAACGCAGGAAGGGCAGGCCGCTGTCTGGGTCTGGGCCGAGAGCCCGAGCTTCCCTATCTGGCCGCCCCTGCGACCGGCCCGGTTGCGCTGCGAGCGCGAATCCGTAGCTGTCGTTTGCCCCCTGCGCTCCCGCCGTCAACCAAAACAAGGAGGAGCGCATGCGTTCGATCGCGTTGGATGTCCACCCCAGCTTCTGCGAGGTGGCGATCGCCGAGGCGGGCGAGGTCCGCTCGGCCGGTCAAATCAAGACAACCCCCGCAGAGCTGGAGCTCTTCGCTTCGAGCCTCGATCCGTCCGACCAGGTCGTCTTGGAGGCGACTGGGCCGGCGATTGAGGTGGCGAGGATCATCGAGCCCCACGTCGGTCGGGTCATGGTTGCAAACGCCGCCGAGGTGAGGGCGATCTCCCACGCTCGGGTCAAGTCCGATCGCTGCGACGCGCGCGCCCTCGCGCGGCTGCTCGCGGCGGACATGCTGGGCTCGGTCTGGATCCCCGATCAGCCGACCGGGGCGCTTCGGCGGCGCGTCGCGCGCCGCTCGGCACTCGTGCGCCAACGCACGCGGGCCAAGAACGAGGTCCATGCGGCGCTTCAGCGCCGCCTGATCGGTGCCCCGGAGGCCTCCGATCTGTTTGGCAAGAGGGGTCGCGAGTGGCTGGCGAGGCTCGAGTTGCCCGCCGAGGAGCAAGAGACGGTGTCGAGCTGCTTGCGCCAGATCGACTTCCTCGACGAAGAGCTCGCAAGCTGCGAGCGTGAGCTCGCGACATGGGCGAGCGAGAGCCCGGATGCTCGCCGACTGATGACCATCCCCGGCGTCGACGTCGTCTCCGCGGCTGCGCTGATGAGCGCGATCGGCGACGTTCGTCGCTTCCGGGGCCCGCGTCAGCTGGTCGGCTATCTGGGGTTGGACCCAACCTCGCGCCAGTCCGGCGAGGGAGAGGCGCGCGGCGGGCGGATCTCAAAGCGCGGCAACTCCCACGCCCGCCACGTGCTCGTCGAGGCGGCCTGGAAGGCGGCCGAGGCCCCGGGGCCGCTGAGGGCCTTCTGGCTTCGCCTGCAAGCGCGCAAGGGGAAGCAGAAGGCGACGGTCGCCGTCGCGCGCAAGCTGGCGGTGATCTCCTGGTCGATGCTCGCCCGGGGCGAGGACTACGCCTATGGCCGGCCCTCGCTGACGCGCCAGAAGATCCGCAGGGCGGAGCGCAAGGCGGGAGCGCCGGCGCTCTCCAAGCGCCACGGCGGTTCTCGAATCAGCGCGACGCCGACGGAGCGCGAGCGAGAGGGCGAGACGCTGCGCCAGGCCGAACTCGCCTACCGCCGCCTCATCGCGGACTGGAAGTCGAGCGGCAAAGGGAAGAAGAAAGGTGCGGGCGCGACAGCGGGGCGCGCATCTTCTAGGCCGTCTAAGCGGCAAGCAGCGCGGCAGACCTCAGAGCCCCAGGGATCTGCTCTTTAGCTCGTCGGTCACCCGCACCCGGCTCGAACTATTGCAAGAGGAGGTTCAGCGCGAGAACCGGACTTGACTTTCATCCGTACCCAGCCGCCGTTCTCCGGTCCCTGCTCGCGTGCGCCTGTAGACGCTGGGTGAGATCGACGTCGCTCACAGCGGCGGCTCCTCGTCGCGCATCAGGTGGCGGAGGAGATGCATCGCCACCGCGAC
>JBOGZL010000338.1:0-12705 GCA_050697195.1 Solirubrobacterales bacterium | reverse complement strand
CGCTTCGGCGGGCTCGCGAACCTCACCGGGATCCCGGCGATCAGCGTCCCGGTCGGGGTCGGCGCGGCGGGGATGCCGGTCGGCCTCCAGCTCCAGGCGGCTTGGGGGCACGACGAGCTGCTGCTGGACGCCGCCGAAGCGCTCGAGCGCGCCACCGAGCGCCGCCACGTCGAGGCGGCGCCGGCTTTCGCGGCGACCTAGCGTCCACTCGTCGCCCGCGCCCGTGCCGAGCGTCACAGAGCGCCGAACCCGGCTCCATACAATCAACGTCCATGCCGGCGATCGAGACGCGCGATCTCCAGCGAGTCTTCTCCGGCGGGGTCACCGCGGTTGCCGGCGTGGATCTGGAGATCGCCGAGCGTGAGATCTACGCCTTCCTCGGCCCCAACGGGGCCGGGAAGACGACCACCGTGCGGATGCTGACCACCCTCCTGCGCCCGACCGGCGGCAGCGCGACGGTCGCCGGTCACGACGTGGTCGACGAGGGCGCCGACGTGCGCCGCGCGATTGGCGTCGCGCTCCAGGAGGCGGCGCTCGACCCGCTGATGACCGGGCGCGAGCTGATCCGCCTCCAGGCGACGCTCCACGGGCTCCCGCGAGCCGAGGGACAGACGCGCGCCGAGCGGTTGCTCGCCCGGGTTGGGCTGACGACCGCCGCCGATCGCCGCGTCGGCACCTACTCGGGCGGGATGCGCCGCCGCCTCGACCTCGCCTCCGCGCTCGTCCACGAGCCGCGGATCCTTTTCCTCGACGAGCCGACGACGGGCCTCGACCCCGTGAGCCGGAAGGCGATCTGGGAGGAGGTCGAGAAGCTCAACCGGGAGGGGACGACGGTCTTTCTCACCACCCAGTACCTCGAGGAGGCCGACAACCTCGCCGACCGGGTGGGGATCATCGACGACGGGAGGATCGTCGCCGAGGACACCCCCGGCGCGCTGAAGGCCGAGATCGGCCGTCCCCACCTCGAGGTCATCCTCGCCGACGGGACGATGGACCGCGCGGAGGAGATCCTCGGCCGCTTCGGCAGGCCGCTGCCGGCGAAGGACGGCGCCGCCCTGGTCGAGCTCGAGGGGGGCGCGGCGGGCGTGGCGCCCGTGGTCCGCGCGCTCGACGAGGCGGGGCTGGTGGTCGAGTCGCTCGAGCTCGTCCAGCCCTCGCTCGACGACGTGTTCGTCGCCAAGACCGGGTACCACCTCGAGGGCGCGGAGACCGGGGAACAGGAAGCTCAGCCCGCCGGCGACCCCGCGGCGCGCGGACGCGAACCGGAGCACGCCGCGGGCCCTGACGCATGAACACCCTGCGGGTCGTGGGAGCGCTCGGCCTGCGCTCCGTCAAGCAGACGTTCAGGCGACCCCAGCTGATGGCGCCGATCCTGATCTTCCCGACCCTGCTGCTCGCGATCCAGGTCGGCGGCGCGGGCAAGGCGGTCGACCTCCCGCAGTTCCCCGAGGTGAACGGGTTCCTCGACTTCATGATCGCCGGCGCGATGGTCCAGGCGACCCTGCTCGCCGGGAACAGCGGCGGGATCGCGCTCGCGCTAGACATCGAGATGGGCTTCACCGACCGCCTGCTCGCGGCGCCGATCTCGCGCTTCGCGATCGTGCTCGGGCGGCTCGTCGGCACCGCCGCGCTCGGCGCCGTGACCGCGATCTGGTTCCTCGCGATCGCGCTGATCTTCGGTGCCCAGATCGAGGGCGGGATCCCGGGCGCGGTGCTGATCGTCCTGCTCGTCACCTGCTCCGCGATCGCGTTCGGGGGGATCGGCGCCGCGATCGCGCTCCGAAGCGGAAGCGCCTCGGTCGTCCAGGGGCTGTTCCCGATCGTGTTCGTGATCCTGTTCCTTTCCACGGCGTTCTTCCCCGAGCAGCTCCTGCTCGAGCCGGCGCGCTCGGTCGCGGAGTGGAACCCGCTCAGCTTCATCGTCGACGGGATCCGCGACATGGTGATCTCGACGTTCTCCGCGACGCAGTTCGCGGAGGGCGTCGCCGCGCTTGCGCTCGTCGCGCTGGTCGGGGTGGGAATGAGCGCGGCGGCGATGCGCGGGCGGTTGAAGCGAGGCTGATGGGCCTCCGCGCGGACCTCGAGACGATCCGGGCGCTGATGCGCCGGGCGCTGAACGAGATCCTCCGTGTGCCCGGAGCGGCGATCCCGGGCGTGCTCGCCCCGACGATCTTCTTCCTCGGCCTCACGGCGGTGTTCGGGAACCTGACCCTGCTCCCCGGCTTCACCACCGAGAGCTACCAGAGCTTCCTGATCCCGATCAGCCTCATGCAGGGCGCGGGGTTCACGGGCGCCGCGACCGGGGTCAACCTCGCGCGCGACATCGAGCAGGGGTGGTTCGATCGCCTGCTCGCCTCCCCCGCCCCGCGCTCGGTGCTGCTCGCCGGCCTGGTCCTGTCGGCGAGCTTTCGCGCCCTGATTCCCGCCGTCGTGCTGCTCGCGATCGGGTTCGCGCTCGGCGTCCACTGGCCCGGCGCCGGCGGGCTCGCGATCGCGCTCGTGATCACGATGGGGATGGCGATCGTCGCCGCCGCGTGGGGCACGACGCTCGCGCTGCGGTTCAAGAGCCAGTCGGCGGCGCCGCTGATGCAGGCGGGAATCCTGGTCCTGATCCTCACCACAACCGCGTACGCGCCGCTCGAGCTCCTCACCGGGTGGCTCCAGGAGGTCGCCCGCTACAACCCCGTGACCCAGGTGGTGGAGGCGGCGCGGCAGGGGTTCGTGGGGTCGGTCACGTGGGGCGAGACGTGGCCGGGGCTGCTCGCCCTCGCCGGTCTCACGGCGCTGCTCGTCGCCCTCGCGCTTCGCGGGATGCGCAGGACGGCGGTGTGAGCGAAGGGGTCGCGGGGCTCGCGGAGGGGGTCCTGCGCGGAAACTGGACGGTGGGCGAGCGCGACGGGGTCGCGTATTCCTATACGCGCCCGAGCCCGCGCCGCTACCCGTGGCAGTGGTACTGGGACTCGTGCTTCGCGGCGATCGTGTGGCGTCGCTTCGACGTGGACCGGTCGCGGGCCGAGCTGGAGACGCTGCTGCGCGCGGCGCGGCCCGACGGGTTCGTCGGCCACACCATGTTCTGGGACCGCCCCGTGTCCCTGATCCGGCGCGGGTTCTACAACGTCCGCGGCCGGCGCTCTCCGATGACCGAGACGATCCAGCCGCCGCTGCTCGCGTGGGCGTGGCGGATCGCGGTAGGCGACCCGACCCTCGAGCCGCGGATCGCGGCCCACCACGAGTGGCTCGCCGCCAACCGCGACCTGGACGGCGACGGGCTGCTGTGGATCGTGCAGCCGGACGAATCGGGGCTCGACTCCTCGCCCAAGTTCGACCCGGTGTGGGGGTGGCGCGCCCACGCCCGGCCGGGCTTTCCATGCCTCGTGCGGCGCAACCGAGGGTTGAACTGGGACGCACGCAGGATCCTCGCGGCGGGCGGGCCGGTGCTGTGCGAGGTCGTCGTCAACGTCCTGTGGTCGCTTTCGCTTCAGGCGCTCGGCCGGCCGTCGGTGACGCCGGCGATCGTCGATCGCCTCTACGACGAGCGTCGCGGGATGTTCCGGGACGAGGCGCGCCCGTCCGGCCTGCGACCGGCGGTCGAGACCTGGGCCGCGCTCGCGCCGCTCGCGCTGCCCGACCTCCCGGAGGAGATCGGGCGTCGGCTCGCGGAGGAGCACCTCCTCGAGCGGGAGCGCTTCTGGCTCCCGGTCCCTCCCCCCTCCGTCGCCGCGACCGAGCCGTCGTTCGTCCCCGGCGCCGGGCGCGGCCCGCTGCGCCGCTACTGGCGCGGGCCGAGCTGGATCAACGCAGCGTGGCTGCTGTGGATCGGGCTTCGGAGGCTCGGGTATGAAGAGCGGGCGGCGGCGCTTACGAGCGCACTTCGCGAGGCGGCGCTCAGAGAGGGTTTGCGCGAGTACTACCACCCGCATACGGGCGCGGGGCTCGGTGCGCACGACTTCGCGTGGTCCAGCCTCCTGGTCGAGATGACCGACCCGAGCGGCTCGGTACCGACCGCCTACCTGTGATCCGGATGAAGCTCGAAAGCGCCGCCGTCGAGTGGTCGGACGGCCCGAAAGTGGCGCCGATCGAGGCTGGCGACCGAACGAGTGGACCACCTCTCGCTGAGGACGATCATCGACGCGTCGGCAAGACCAATCTTTAGATCGGCGTACTGCCGGCAAAGGTTCGCGGCACGCTGAAAGCCGTCTCGGTCGGGGGTGTCGACGGTGTACGTCGAGGCGAGATCCTCGATGAACGGAATCTCTGCCTCCAGGCCGAGCCGGCTGAGGATCAGGTAGTCAGCCTCCGCTGCGGTGAATGCGGAGACCACGAGCTCGCCGGGCCATTCCGTGAGGACCTTCCGGGCCGCGTTGTGGTCGGCCTCGCGCGCGTCGGCAGCCGCGAACAGAATCCCGGCATCGACGATCAGCGCCGGCGACGGCCCAGCTCCTCGCGAAGGATCTTCCTCGCGTTCCGAGCGACGGGCTCTCCGCTGCCGCGTCCCGCGCCGTGCGACTTGAAGACTCGGGGGGGAGCCGCCGCCGTTTCTCGCGCGATCGCCTCGCGGATTATCGCCGCCTGTGAGCGACCGGTCTGAGCGGCGATGCGGCGGAGCGCCGCCGCCTGCTCCTCGTCGAGGTACACGGTCGTCTTGACCATGCCATATATGGTACCAGCTACTTGTAGCGGTACGTAATTCGCCCCCGGTCGAGATCGTACGGCGAGAGCTCGATCTTCACCCGGTCCCCCGGCAGGATCCGGATGTAGTGGCGCCGCATCTTGCCCGAGATGTGGCCGAGGACCTCATGCTCGTTGTCGAGCTTGACCTTGAACATCGTGTTCGGCAGGGCCTCCGTGACCTCGCCCTCCATCTCGATCTTCTCTTCCTTGCCCATCGGCGCGCAGGTTAGCGACCCGTGCCCACGAAACCGGCACAGCGACGTGGTCTTTCGTCACCCGTGCCGAGCTACTCTTGTCGAACCATGCCCGCCCCCCGCGGCACGTGGACCGACGAGCGCCTCGATGACCTCTCGCATCGGGTCGAGCACGGTTTCAGCCGCGTCGACGAGCGCTTCGACCGCCTCGAAGCTCGGATCGACGCGCGGATAGACGCCCAGGGGGCCGAGCTGTCGCGTCGGATCGACGCTCTGGGCGCCGAGCTGTCCCGTCGAATCGATGCACTGGGCGGACGAGTCGACACCCAGGGCGTCGAGATGGGTGGCCGGATCGACTCGTTGCAGAGGACGATGATCCAGTTCGGGAGCGCGACCACGGTCGGAATCCTCGCGACGCTCGTGACCGTCGTGCTGACACGGGGTTGACCGCCGCATCCGTCGCCGCGGGCCCGAGGGGTTCCGCGGAACCGCCGGTGGCTGCTCAGCGACCCCGAACGTGGCCTTGCCGGGGCCCTCGGTGAGGAAGGACTCGACGGCGTTCTTCAGGTCCTCGGAGGCGAACAGCTCCGCGAACCGCTCCGGGGTCACCCGGTCGGCCTCGTCGACGCCGCCCGCACGGTAGGCGCGGATGATGCGCTTCGTCGCGGCGTGGGCGACGGTGGGACCGTCGGCGAGGCGGTGGGCGAACCTCATCCCCTTGTCGAGCAGGTCGCCGTCTCCCACCACCCGGCTGACGACGTTCCACCGCTCCAGGGTGGCGGCGTCGTACAGCCCGCCGGACATCACGAACTCCGCCGCCCGCGCCGGTCCCGCCCTCTCCGCCATCCGCTGGGTGCCGCCGGCCCCGGGTGTCAGGCCGACCACCGCCTCGACGAGGCCGAACCTCGCCGACTCGGTCGCCCAGATCATGTCGCAGGCGAGCGAGACCTCCAGCCCGGCTGTCAGACACAGCCCGTGAACGAGAGCCAGGGTCGGGATCTCGAGCCGCTCGATGCGTTGAGCGGTGGCGATCAGGGCGCCGAACGATGCCGCCGCCGTTCCCTCCTCCTGTGCGCGCTTGAAGTCGTTCACGTCGGCGCCGCCCGTGAAAACCTCGCCCTCCGCCCGCCACACCAGCGACCTCGCGTCGGAGGACTCGACCTCGTCGACGACCTCGACCAACGCCTGCCAGGCGTCCGTCCCGAACAGGTTCAGCGGCGGGTTGTCGAGCACCATCACGGCCACGTTGCCGTCGCGCTCCAGGCGGACCGGCGGCCCGTGCTCGTCGCCGCTCTCGGGCGTCACCCCTCACCTCGAATCCTGTCCGCCACCGCCGCGATCTCGTCCTCCTCGGCACCCCGCGGGATCCACGGCAGCTTCAGCGGGTCGTCCTCGTAGCGAGGGATCACGTGGAGGTGGTAATGGAAGATCGTCTGCCACGCCGCCGTGCCGCAGGAGTTGAGGACGTTGAACCCGTCGGGCTCCACCGTCTCCCGCATCCGCCGCACCAGCCGGCGCGCGGCGGACATCGTGTGCAGCAGGTCGTCGTCGGAGACGTCGGTCAGGTCGGCGGCGTGCTCGCGCGGGACCACCAGGGCGTGGCCGGGCGTCGCCGGGTTGATGTCCATGAACGCGACCGTGTGCTCGTCGGAGTCGACGATCTGCGCCGGGACGTCTCCGGCGACGATCCCGCAGAACAGGCAGTCGTTCATCGCGCCGCAGACTATTCGACCGACAGCACTCGCCGGGCAAGCGCGATCGCGTCCCCGCGCGAGCTCACCTCGCCGGCGAACCGCGCGGCCGCGATCTCGCCGAGCGCCCGGCCGAGCTCCGGCCCCGGCTCGACCCCCAGCTCGGCGGCGAGCTCGTCTCCACGGACGAGCGGCTCGGGCGGCCCGCCGCGTCGCCACTCGAGCGCCTCGCCGATCATCTCGCGGGCGAGCTCGAGGTGGGAGTCGATCGCCTCGGAGCGCGTTCGCGGACCCTGCGTGGCGAGCCGGTCGGCGACCGTGAGCAGGGTGACGTCCACGGACTCGGGCTCGGTCGCCTTCAGGTACTCGTAGACCCGCCGGCGTGGCAGTGGGCGCTCGTGGACGAGGAAGCCGAGCCACAGGTGGTTGAGCGTCACCGACTGCAGATAGGCGCGAAGCCGGCGGCTTACGCGGAGCCGCCCGCAGATCCCCTCGATGATCCGGGCCCCGGCCTCGTCGTGGCCGATGAACAGGACCCGACCGTCGTCGGCCACACGGCGCGTCTCGGGCTTACCGAGGTCGTGGAACAGGGCCCCGAACCGCAGTCCGCCGGCCCTCGTCAGCTCGTCGGCCAGCGGCTCGGCAAGCAGCGCCTCGACCTCGGGCGCCATGCCCTCGAGCACGCCCCCGAGGTCGGACTCGAGGGCGACGACCTTCTCGAGGACCTCGAGCGTGTGGCCGTGGACGTCGAGATGGTGGTAGGGATTCTGCTCCACGCCGCGCAGCACCTCGAGCTCGGGGAGCACTACGGGGGTGGCGCCGAGCTCGTCGAGCAGGCGCAGCCCGACCACCGGATCGGCGCTGGTGACGATCGCGCGCAGCTCCATGAACTGGCGCTCGCCCGCCGGCTCGGCCGCGCGCCGCGCCGAGCGACGCGCCAGCGCAACGGTCGCGGGATCGATCCCCAGCTCGAGTCCCGCCGCGAGCCGGGCGGCCCTCAGGATCCGCAGCGGATCGTCCTCGAACGATCGCTCGCCGACGGCCCGCAGCACTCCGCGCTCGGCGTCGCCGGCGCCGTCGTGCGGATCGATCGGGTTGCCGCCGCCGAGGGGGACGGCGATCGCGTTGAGCGTGAAGTCGCGCGTGCCGAGGTCGTCCTCGATCGACTCGCCGCGCAGCCTCACGACGTCGAGGCGCCACGGTTGCTCGCGGGCCTGGACGCGCCACATCGCGAACTCCTCCGAGAGCTCGAACGGGTGGCCGTTCGCGGCCCGCGCCACCGCGCGCGCGGCGTCGGCGGCGTCCCCGGACACGACAAGGTCCACGTCGGTCACCTGCCGGCCGAGGAGCGCGTTGCGGACCGCGCCCCCGACGATCCAGGCGTCCCCGCGCCCGGCGAGCGCCTCCCGCGCCGCCCGGACCGCGGGCGAGCCGGAGAGCGGGCGCTCGAGCTCGCCCCCCATCACACCCCCCTCGGGACCCGCCGGGAGATCCCGCACGTGACCTCGTAGTTGATCGTTCCGAGCCGCCGCGCGATCTCCTCGGCCAGGATCCGCTCCCCGCCCTGGGCCCCGATCAGCACGGCGTCCGCGCCGGGCTCGACGTCCGTCTGGGGCCCGAGGTCGATCGTGATGTTGTCCATCGACACGGTTCCGACGAGCGGACATCGCCTCCCGCCGACCAGGACCTCGGCGTTGTCGCCGAGGCCGCGGCGAACGCCGTCCCCGTAGCCGATCGGGAGCACGCCGACCCACGTGTCACGGGGGGCGCGCCACGTCCGCCCGTACCCGGCGCTCGCCCCGCGCTCGAAGCGCTTCACCGCCGCGACGTAGGAGCGAAGCTCCAACGCCGGCTCCAGCTCGCGCGCCGCCGGGTCCGCGTGGAACGGGTCGAGGCCGTAGATCGCGATCCCGCACCGGACCATGTCGAGGTGCGAGCCGGGGTCGCGCAGCGTCGCCGCGCTGTTCGCCGCGTGGAGCAGGAGCGAGGGATGCTCCGCCTTCAGAGGCTCGGCCAGCTCCCGGAAGCGCGCGAGCTGCTCGTCGAAGAACTCGGAGTCGGGCTCGTCGGCGGTCGCGAAGTGGGTCCACAGCCCGGCGAGCTCGACGCGGTCGTCGCCCGCCGCTTCGCGGACCAGCTCACGGACGATCTCCGGATCCCGCTCTCCGAGCCTGCCCATCCCGGTGTCGTACTTGACGTGGACCCTCGGGACCTGCCCGCTCGCCGCGCCTCGCTCCCCGACGAGGGCGAGGAACCCCGGGTCCCACACCGCGACCTCGGAACGGGCGGCGAGCGCGACGTCGAGCTCGTCCGCGGTCAGCGCCCCCATCGTCAGGATCGCGGGCTCGGGAAAGGCACCCCGCAGCTCCTCGGCCTCCGCGGCGGCCGCGACCGCTAGCGACTCGGCGCCGCCCTCGATCGCGGCGCCCGCGGAGGCGATCGCGCCGTGCCCGTAGCCGTCGGCCTTCACCACCGCGCACAGGGTCGCGTCGTCGTCGAGGGCGGCGGCGAGCCGGGCGCAGTTGCGCTCCACCGCCCCGGGGTCCACGCGTGCGAGCGCCCGTTGGGCCGCCGCCCCGGACATCGAACTACCCGGCGAGGCCCGCCGGGACCGCCCCGATCACGTCGGTGGCGACCACCGACTCGACCCCGGCGCGCTCCGCGGCGATCCGTCCCGCGCGGGCGTGGGCGAGGACCCCGGCGCACGCGCCCGCGAACGGCTCCATCCCGCGCGCGAGCAGGGCCGAGATCACGCCGGACAGCACGTCCCCCGTCCCGGCGGTGGCGAGCGCGGGGCTTCCCAGGCGGTTTATCGCGACGCGGTCGCCGTCGACCACGAGCGTGTCGTCGCCCTTGAGCACGACGATCGCGCCGCTTCGCCGCGATGCCTCGCGCGCGCTCTCGAGGCGATGCGCGGAGATCCCGTCCGAGTCCGTCTCGAGCAGCCGCGCGAGCTCTCCCGCGTGCGGAGTGAGCACGGTCGGCGCGTCGCGCTCGGCGAGGAGCTCGAGCCGGCCCGCGTGGGCGTTGAGCCCGTCGGCGTCGATGAGCAGCGGCGCCGTCACGCGCGGGGCGACCGAGCGCGCCAGCTCGAGCGCCTCGTCGGTGCGGCCCAGCCCTGGGCCCAGCGCGACCGCGGCGGCTCGCTCGGAGGCCTCGAGGATCGGATCCGCCGCCGACGGCCCGAGGCTTCCCGCCGGGCCGGGATAACCACGCGACATCACCTCGGTCAGCTTGACCTCGAAGATGTCCTCGAGATCGGCCGGCACCGCGACCGTCGCGTACCCGGCGCCGGCGCGGATCGCCGACTCGGAGGCCATGCACACGGCGCCGGTGAGGCCCCGGGAGCCACCGATCACCAGCACCTGGCCGGAGCTGAACTTGGTCGACCCAGCCCCGCGTCGGGGGGCGAGCGACAGAGCCTCGGGGTCGATCAGGCCGGCGGGGGCGTCGACCGGCGGGTCCGGCGGGATCCCGATCTCGGCCACGCGGACGTCGCCGGCGTGCTGCTTGCCCGGCGCGATCCAGTGGCCGAGCTTCGCGGCGTGGAAGCTCACGCTGACGTCGGCGCGCACGGCCGCGCCGGCGACCTCGCCCGTGGACGCGTCGACCCCGGAGGGAATGTCGGCCGCGACCACCGGCACACCGGCGCGGTTGACCGCATCGATCGCGGCGTCGGCGGGCGTCCGCGGCGCCCCGGAGAAGCCGGTGCCGAAGATCGCGTCCACGATCACCCCCGCGCCGGCGAGCTCGCCGGCGAGCTCCTCCGGGCCCACCTCGCGCGGCGAGCCCGGATAGCGGTTGAGGTTCTCCCGCGCGTCTTCGGAGAGCACCTCCGCGGGCCACAGCAACAGCACCTCGACCTCGTACCCGGTCTCGGCGAGCCGGCGCGCGGCGACCAACCCGTCCCCGCCGTTGTTCCCCTTCCCGCACACGACCGCGGCGCGCTCGGAGCGCGCGACGGCGCTCGCCTCCCGGGCCGTCGCCGCACCGGCGGCCTCCATCAGCTCCAGCGACGGCACGCCACGGTCGTCGATCGCCCAGGCATCGGTCGCCCGCATGCTCTCGGCGTCGTGGACGCCCTCCATCCAGGCCTCCGGCGGCATCACCCGCCACCCTACCGCCGGGCGCAGGGAGCCTCGGCGCCGCTCTCAGCTTCCGAGGATCTTCGCCTTCTGCTGCTCGAACTCGGCGCCTCCAGCCGGCCGAACCTCGCCCCTTGTGGGCGTCGACCCGACGCTCTGCCAATCGATCGCGATCTTGGCCGGGTCCTCCCGATCCACCTTCACAGGGAGGCGCACGCCCTGGCCGAGCTGCGCCGATGCGGGGACGATGTACTGGTTCGCGACGCGATACGGAGCGCGGCCTCCGACGTGGACCTCGAGGTCGAGGTCGAGGTTGTACTGCTGCGCGCCACGGGCGGGAGTTCCCATACCGACGATCACCGCCTCACCTGCCATCCCCTCGGCGAGGATGCGCTCCTTGTCGCCGGACTGCTCCACGATCTGACCGAGTTGCTGGTTCGCATCGCTGAGCATGTCGCCCATCTGCTGCATCATCCCGCCCATCCCGGGCTTGTAGCCCGCCTTCTCCTGCTGGCTCTCCTGAACCCGCTTGGCCTGCTTGGTGAGGCCGGCCAGGTCCTTGGCCGACTTGAAGAGTCCCACTCTCCCCTCGCTTTCTAAGCCCCGACCCACCGTCGAGGTCGGCGCGAAGTCTACGGGCCCGGGTCGGCGTCGGCGACGACCACGGCCGCTGCCATCTCCCGGGAGTGGGTGAGCGACACCCGCAGCTCGACGCCGCGCTCGCGAGCGGCTTCGGCCACACGACCGTGCAGTCGAAGCGTCGGCGGCTCGCCCGCGACCACCTCGACCTCGCGGAGCCCGAAGCTGCGCAGCCCGAGCGCCTTCACCGCCGCCTCCTTCGCCGCGAAGCGGGCGGCGAGATGGCGCGCCGGCCGGCGGCGCTCGCGCGAGTAGGCGAGCTCGTCCGCCGTGAACACGCGATCGGCGAGCCTCGGGTGTCGTTCGAGCGCGCGCTCCATCCGCCCTATCTCGAGCAGGTCGATTCCGACCCCGGCGCTCACCCTCGCGCCACCCCGCTGCTACCTCAGCCCGAGAACGACCCGGAACACGTCGCTCTCGTCCGCCCGGCGCTGTCCGACGATCAGGTGATCGAGGTGGTCGAGATACGGCTTCGCCTCGAGGTAATCGGGGTCGTCGTCGGCAGCGCCCGTGCTCTCGAAGAGCTCGAGGACGGGCTCGAAGTCGAGGAAGAACTGGGCCGCGTAGTCGTCGCCGAGCGTCTCGGACGCGGCGCCGAACGCGTCCGACTCGCCGAGCGTGTCGGTGGGCTCGAACACGTCCTCGACCGACTGATCGCCCAGCCCCGCGACCACCCGACCCTCGCGCTGCTCGACGGTGATCTGAACCGGCGCGTCGCTGATCCCCACGGTGAACCCCGGCTCGTCGCCGCCGAGCGGCTCGACCTGCACCGAGGGATCGCTCCCCAGGCTGCGGCCGATCGCCCCGAGCGCGTTCGCGGACTCGGTCTCGTCGGTCGTCTCCAGCACCAGCGCGCCGCCGAGGCCGAAGATCGAGGCCCCGGACGCGTACCCGGCGGTGTCCCCGATCCATCCGGTGAGCTCGTCGAGGTCGACGCCCAGCATCGCTTCGAGCTCGGAGTCGAGCAGCTCGCCCGCCGCCCCGTCGCCCGCCTGACCCAGCGACCGGACGACGTACTCACCGTAGTTCGCGAATCCGAACGCGAACCATGAGTCGGCGGGAAACTCCCGCAGGAGGGGGGACTCCTCGGGCTTCGGCGTATCGGCGGCGGCGGTCTGCGTCTCCAGCGCGAGGTAGTCGGACGCCGCGCTCACCGACGCGAGCGCCGTGCCCTCGGCGGCGGGGCCTATCTGTGCCTCGAGCGTCGCCCGCGTCGGCTCGTCGAGGTCGCCGGCTTCCACGACGCGATCGAGCACCGTCGGGGCGTCGGCGTACAGGTTGACGAGGGCGTCGTCGGGCGCGGTCTCTAGCGCACCCTGGAACGCGTCGTCGTCGCCGAGCGAGTCGCCCTCCGACGCGTCCACCGCGTCCCTGAATCCGGCCTCGCTCCCCGCGACGAGGAAGTCCTCGACGAACCCGACCGCG
>JBOGZL010000337.1:0-4553 GCA_050697195.1 Solirubrobacterales bacterium | reverse complement strand
GCCGTCACCCTGGGCGAGGCGCAGCAGGGCAAGGCCCGGCTGCGGCTCCGCCCCGTAGCGGCTCGCCTCCCGGTAGGCCTCCTCGGCGGCCGCGAGCTCGCCCCGCAGGCGGTGGACCTCTCCCTGGCGGTAAAGCGCAGCGCCCTCATGGCGCGGGGCCGCCACCGGCCCCGGCCCCTGCTTAAAGCGCGCTCTTGCCCGTCGCGCCTCGGCGAGCGCATCGGGCCACGCGCCGCCCAGTTGCATGATCTCGGCGCGATGCACGAGGCACTGGCCGGAATGGGCGACCATCTCGGGTTGCTCGTCGCACCAACGGGTCAGGGCGGCGGTCCAATCGCGCGCCCGACGGACCTGGTAGACGCTCTGACAGAAGGCGATCGTGTTGCAGTAGATCAGCCCGGTGACGATCGACGAGAGCTCTCCGGCGGTGACGGACACCATGACCTCGTCGACGAGCCGCAGACCCTCCCTCGTTCGCCCCAGCCTGACGAGAGCGTGGCCCTGCTCCTGGACGACGAGGGCGACCAAGTCCCGATCCCCGAAGCGCTCGCCGATCTCGGCCGCCTCGGCGGCGATCGCGCACGCCGCAGCATGGTCGCCGCTGTGTGCGTGCTCGAGCAGCGCCGGGATCAGCAGATAGCCGCGCTCGACGCACTCGTGCCCAAGGCTGGCGAGCACCCGGTCGGCACGGCCGAACCATCCTGCCGCGCGGGCCGTCTCGCCCAGGACCATGAGGCAGAGGCCGATCCAGAACGCGCATCGAGCCGCCCCCGGCAGCTCTCCCGCCTCCACGTGAGCGTGATGGGCGCGCTCCAACGCCCGCAGGTAGTCCTCGTCCCGGCCGACCATGTAGGCCGAGTTGGCGAGCAGCTCGAGGTCGCCGGCTCCGAGCGGCGTCGCCTGGTCCGCGCGCGAGAGTCGCTCGTTGGCATCCGACCATGCACGCGATGCGTAGGACTCGCGACCCCGTTCGAGCTCGTCGGTCGGATCCATGACCGTCACGTTAGAACCCAGAGCGCCACGCGCGAGTCGGAGACGAGGGAGTTCAGAAAACGCGAGGGTCTCACCCGCGCTTGCGGAGCCGGATCCGCTTCGCCTTCGTGTTCGGCTCGCCGCCGGTCGGGGTGTAGGTGACCCGCGCCCGGACGCGCGCCTTGCCCCGGGCGTCGAGGCGCTTGCGGGCCTTGCCGCGCGAGCGGATCGTGAGCCTCACCTTCTCCGCCGCGTTGGTGCTCTCGGCTGCGGGCTTGACCCTCTTCGTCCGCGCGAGCGCGAGCTCGCCGGGGCCGGGGACCTCGACCGTGAGCTTGGCGGTTCCCTTGCGCTTGTTCTTCTTCACCTTGCCGAAGCTGAACTCGTTCGAGGGCGGCGGCTCGACCGGCGGCTGCAGCTCGAACGCGCCGATGTCGGCGCCGTCGCCGCCGGGGGCATTCGCGATCTCACCGAAGTCGGACGGGCGGGGCTCGCCGCGCTGGTCGGCGCTCACGTCGCCGCTGACCCCCTTGTCGATCGCGGGGCTTCCCGGCGCCAGCGCCATCGTCGGGGTGGGACCGCCGTTGTCCACGAGCGGCCCGACGCTGGGATCGGTGTTCGGCAGGTCGGTGTCCACGTCGAGGCCGCAGCTCGCGTCGTCCGCCAGGTTGTGGCCCTGAGAGACCGGGGTGTCATCGAAGAAGACGCAGTTCTCGCCGCCGCCCACGGGGTCAGAGAGAATCGTGCTCCTGAGGACCTTCGTGTCGTCGAAAGCGACGAGCCGGAGGTTGGCGCCCTCTGGAGCGCTGTTCGCCGCGACGGTGCTGTTCAGGATTGTGACGTCACTACCTTGCTGCGCGCTGGCGATCCCGCCCCCGCCACCGGCCGCTGTGTTCCCGGTCACGGTGCTGTTTACGACCGTCAGATCGCTGTCGAAGGTGGCGCGGATCCCGCCGCCGTCCTCGGTCGCGTCGTTCTCGGCCACGGTGCTGTTAGCCACCGTCAGCGAGCCACCGTTCCGCGTGAACAGCCCGCCGCCGCCCTGAGAACCGGTCACCGTGTTATCGCGCACGACGCTGTTCGCGACGGTCAGCATGCCGCCGAAGTTGCCGATCCCGCCGCCCTGGGTGTCGTCGAGCCCGTTCGCGGCCGTCAGGCCGGAGAGCTCCGCGGCGACACCGAAGTCGACGCTGAAGATCCGGTAGTCGCCGCCGCCGTCGCGGCGCACCGTCAGCGCCGACGCGCCCGGGCCCCCGATCTCGACGTCCTCGGAGAGGCGGGGAAGCTCGCTTTGAAGGTTGATCGTGCCGACGACGCCCGTGGCGTCGATGAGGTCCGGGTCCGCCCCCGCGTTGGCATCGGCGATCGCCTCGCGGAGCGAGCCCTGCCCGGAGTCAGCGGTGCTTGTGACCGGGAAGGTGTCCGCCCGTGCGGCGGCGACCGGCGACAGCAGGAGCGCCGCCGCCATGGCAAGGACCAAGCGCTGCTTCATCGCCGCGACCCTCGCGGCCGGAGCCGCTTCTTGAGCTTGATCCGCTTCGACTTCGTGTTCGGCTCGCCGCCGGTCGGGATGTATGCGACGCGGGCGTTCACGCGTGCCTTCCCCTGGGCGTCGAGACGCTTGCGCGCCATGCCCCGCGAGCGGATAGTGAGCTTCACCTTCCGCGCCGCCTCCGCATCCTCGCCGGATCGCTTGAGCTTCTTCGTCCGCGCGAGCTCGAGCTCGCCGGGGCCGGGGACCTCGACCGTGAGCTTGGCGGTTCCCTTGCGCTTGTTCTTCTTCACCTTGCCGAAGCTGAACTCGTTCGAGGGCTCAGCGGGCTCGGACGATCCCCCGCACGGGGGGCTCTGGGTGCCCGGCTCGCCGAACTTCTGGACCACGCCGTTGACGCCGTCGACCACGTACACCGCACCCCGGCAGTCCAGGGCGAGTTGCTGGGGGAGGCTGAGCTCACCTGGCCCCGAGCCCTCGGCGCCGGCCTTGCACTCCGCCGTGCACACTTCGAACCCGGTTTCGGCGTTGCCCGGCACCACGTCCTTGCCGAACGCGCGAAGGAAGGCTCCCTCGGCGGTGAAGACCGAGACCCTGCGGTTGAGCCCCTCGCTTACGTACACGTCTCCCTCGGTGTCGGCGGCCGCTCCCCGCGGCTGGGTCAGCTCGCCCGCGGCGGAGCCCGCGGTGCCCTGCTTGCAGCTCGTCGAGCACACCTCGGGACCCGTGTCGGCGTTGCCCGGAACCACGTCCTTGCCGAACGCGCGCACGAACGACGTCTCGGGCGAGTAGACGGCGACACGGCTGTTGAGCGAGTCGGCCACGTAGAGCCTGCTCGCCGCGTCAGTGTCGAGGCCGACCGGTCTTCCGAGCTCGCCCGGGCCGCCCCCTTCGGCTCCCGCCTTGCATGTAGCGGTGCAGACCTCGAAGCCGGCCTCGAGATTGCCCGGCACCACGTCCTTGCCGAACGCGCGCAGGAAGGATCGCCCCGGCGAGAAGGCGGCGATGCGGCTGTCGGGCGGGTCTGCCACGTAGAGCCTGTCCGCGGCGTCCGTCGCGAGGGCGTCCGGGCTCCTGAACTCCCCCGGCGCTCCCGTGCCCGCTGCGCCGCCCTGACACGCCGTCGTGCAGATCTCCAGCCCGGTCTCGCCGTTCCCCGGGACGACGTCCTTGCCGAAGGCGCGCAAGAACGTGCCCGTGCTCGTGAACACGGAGACCCGATTGTTCGCGGTCTCGCCGACGTGGAGGCGGCCGGCCGCGTCGAACACGAGGCTGATCGGCTGGTTGATCTCGCCCGGCCCGTCGCCGGACGCGCCGCGCTGGCAGGCCGACGTGCACACCTCGAGGCCCGTCTCGGCGTTGCCCGGCACCACGTCCTTGCCGAATGCCCGCAGAAAGCCGCCCTGCGGGGAGAACACGGACACGCGACGGTTCTGCACGTCGGCGACGTACACGTTCCCGGCCGGGTCGACGGCGATCCCCGACGGGTTGTCAAGCTGCCCGGCGGCCGTCCCCTGACCGCTGCCGAACCGCTCCAGCGGGGCGATGGCGCTCGCCGCTGGCGGGCACGCCCCCGCAACGAGAAGGACGAGCGGGACGGCGAGGATCGATCTGGCTCTCACGTGGCTCCTCGGGTCGAGTGGAACGGACTCGACTCCCAGGACTCCGCGCACGGCCGATCCTTCCCCGCCTTGAAGGTCAGGCGCGGCAGAGCGGGTTGAAACGCGGCTCCGCCCTCTTCACGAATCCCGGCGCCCCTGACACGTCGGCGGCTTCCTCGTCGATCACCCTCCACGCCGGGAAGGCCGCCTCGATGTCCTCCCGCCTCATGCCGCGCGGCAGCGGGCCTCCGCGTCCCGGCGCCCACGCCGGCATCTGACGCTTGGGCACGGCGCACCGGTTGGTTCCCCGGACCTTCGGAGGCCCAGTACCGGCGTGAACGTCTGATGTGACGTCCGCGAGCTCACCTCGCGGGCCGCCCTTGAGCGCAGGGCGCACGTCCGAGACGGCGGCGAGCATTGCGTCGCTCTCGGGCGGGGCGACCGCCGTCGGGGCGCTGGGCCTCGAGCGAGCAGCGCAACGATTATCC
>JBOGZL010000336.1:0-7086 GCA_050697195.1 Solirubrobacterales bacterium | reverse complement strand
CGCCGGAGCGGGCTCGACGGGCGCCGGAGCGGGCTCGACGGGCGCGGGGGCGGGCTCGACGGGCGCGGGCACTCCGGTCCCGGGGTCGGTTCCCGCGCCGGTGTCGCCGCCCTCGATCGTGGCCGCGCCCTCCTGGCCGCAGTCCCTGAACCCGTACTCCTCGGCCGCCGTGGTTAGCTCGGTGCGGGCGGTCGCCTCCTCGGTCTCGAGCTCGGCGAGCGCGGTGGTGTCGTCGCGCTCCGCGGCGAGCTCCTGCTTGCCGAGCGTGTCGAGGAGGCTCTCGAGGGCGTCGATGAAGTCGTTGAGCGTCGTCTCGTCCTCGCTCGGCGCGCCCAGGCTGTCGATCTGGTCGAGCTCGCCCTCGAGGATCTCGCGCTCGTCGGCGATCGCGGTCGAGGGGTCGCCGGCGCTGGTCTCGGCGAGGTTCGCGATCGCGGCGTTCGCCTCCTCGCAGACCCCGTCGGCCTCGTCGATGAACTCGTCCTTGGAGAGCTGGTCGGCGGGCGCAGTGGTCGTCGGCACGGCGACGATCGGGGCGTCGTCGTCCCCCCCGCACGCCACGATCACGATTGCGGGAACCGCGCCGATGAGCACGGCGAGCACGAGGTTCCTCACCCTCATCGCGGCCCTAGGTTAGCGGGGGCCGAGGCCGCCTCACGCACGAATCACGCCGTCTCAGTGTCCGCCGCCACGCGTCGCCGATGCCCGTTCCGGCCGCCGTACGTGTCGGTCTGGCTGTGACAGTTGCCGCACAAGAAAACGATGTTGTCGAGCCGGTTGTCGGTCCCGTCGCCGTTGACGTGGTGAAGCTGCATGTTGAGTGGCTTCCCCCGCCACTCCGTGATCCCGCGCTGCTCACAGCGGTTCTCCTTCAGGCTTTCTGCAAGCAGTCGAGTCTTCAGATGATGACGGCTGGTCTTGCGTCCCACCACTAGGAGGTTCTCGATCGGCATCGCCCGCGGACGAGCGATGACGGCGCCTCTCACGACAGCCTGGTGCCACCTTGCGAGATTGAAGCCGAATCGCTTCGCGCATTGGCGAACCGAAAGCCCGCTGTCGTAGACGCGCTGTACCTCGGTCCAGTCGTAGCGCCGCGAGAAGCGCTCGTCGGGCTCCACACTGAGGCGTCGCACATGGAAGGCAACGGTGCTCTTTGTGACCCCCAACCGCGCGGCAATAGCCCGCTGAGTCAGCCTCGCTTTGAACAACCGAAGTACGGCCTTGCGAGTCACCCCGGGGGGACCCTTCGGGCCCCGCTTTCTTCCCTCCATACGAACAAATGTTCGCATGGCGACCGGACAGAATCGCTGCGAGGAACTCGCCTCGATTCGAACCTACCGCCTAGAAAGGGGCCACTGGGGATCCTGGGCTCGAACCAGGACTACGGGTACCAGAAACCCGCGTGCTGCCAATTACACCAATCCCCATGAGATTCAATCCAAAGATATCGGCCCTCGTCACATTGATTGACACAGGTCAGGCGATCGGCCAGGATGACCGTTCTCGGCATGGACGCCGACCTCAAATCCCGTGGGCTCAGGTTCGCCTGTGTCGTCGCGGCCGGCGGCGCGCTTGTACTCGCGGTCGCCGTTCTCGCTGCCACCCCGGCTAGCGCGGGCGCGGCGATCGAGATCCACCCGGCAACCGGTGAGACCGGCACGCCGCTGGGGACGATCAAGAAGGGCAAGTGCCGGCTCGAGGGACCGAAGGGCGACAAGGTGCTCGCCGACAAGGGGAAGTCGACCGATCGTGCCTTCGAGCTCATCGTGTCGATCAACCAGTGGGAGGGGTTCCGCGACACCTACCAGCTCTTCTTCGGATCGGAGCAGCCCGCCAACTTCGCGCTGGTCGGCCCGGGCGGCCCGTACAGCAACCTCAACCCGATTCCCGGCACCCCACCCGGGGTCGTGGCCGGCGGGGCGATCGCGTTCGAGAAGAAGGGGAAGCGGATGTCGTTCGGGTTCTTCGGAGCGCCGAATCAGGACTTCTCGCAGGGCGTCAGCATCACCGGCGCGATGAAGTGCAAGTACCCGAAGAAGAAGTAGCCGGCCGCGAGTAGGCGGTCCGCTCAGCCGACGGCGTCCAGATCGCCGTCCGCGTCGGCCAGCGCATCGCGATCGCCCGACACGTCGGCGGCCGACTCGATCAGCCGGCGGGCGTGCATGAGGTCGTCCGAGCGACCGACGGTCAACGCCGCCGCGACCTTGCCGCCGTCCAGGTACCACGCCGTGAACTCCCCGCCATCGCGGTCCCCGCGCCACACGATCTCGTCCCACTTCTGGGCCGGCCCCACGTACTCGAGGCTCGTCCAGTCGGCGAGATCGCTGAAGAAGTACGGCACGACCCGGTAGGGCTCCTCCTCCCCCAGCATCGCCCGCGCCGCGTACTGGCCCTGCTGGAGCGCCACGTCCCAGTGCTCCACCCGGAGGCGCCGCCCGTGCACGACGCTTTCGTACGAGCACAGGTCGCCCGCCGCGTAGATCCCCTCGACCGACGTCTGGAGGCGCTCATCGCACACGATCCCGTTCTCAATCTCCAACCCCGCCTTCCCCGCGAGGCGCACGTCCGGGTGAACGCCCGCTCCGACGACCACCAGCTCCCCCTCGATCTCCCTCCCCGACTTCGTCCGCACACCGCCCACCCTGCCGTCGCCCACGAACGCCTCCAGCGCCTCCCCGCCGACGATCTCGACGCCGTTGGAGGCGAGCACGTCGTGGAAGTACCGGCCCACCTCCTCGCCGAACGCCTGCGAGGTCGCCACCTCCTCCATCATCACGATCGTGCACCGCTTCCCCTTCGCGGTCAGCGACGCCGCCACCTCGGTGCCGATGAAGCTCCCGCCGATCAGGACCACGTGGTCGGCGCTCTCGGCGTCCTCCTGGATCTCGTCCGAGGTCTTGAACGTCCGCAGGTAGTGGATCCCCTCGAGCTCGGTCCCGTCGACGCGGAGGATGTTCACGTCCGCGCCCGTCGCCACCAGGGCCTTGTCGAACGCGATCTCATCCTTCGTCTGCAGCTTCGCCACCCGGTCGGCGGCGTCCAGCGACATCACGTTCGTCCCGGTCATCAGCTCGACGCCGTTCTCCCCGTACCACTCCGGCGCGTGGACGTACGCGTCCTCCACCGACGCCTCGCCGCGCATGTACTCCTTCGACAGCGGCGGTCGCTCGTACGGCGGGTGCGGCTCGCGCCCCGCCAGCACCACATCACCGTCCGCCCCCTGCTTGCGAAGCTCGGCGGCGCAGTGCGCGCCGGCCATCCCCCCGCCCACGATCAGGAACTCGACCTCGCGCCGCGCGCTCAAGTTACGAGCCCGCTCCGTCGAAGCCGAGGAACGACTTCAGGTCTTCCTCGACCCCGGGGTCGAGGACCACGAGCACCTCGTCGCCCGCCTCCAGGACCGTGTCCGGGCCGGGCACGAACCCACGCTCCTCACGCAGGACCGAGATCAGCAGCGAGCCCTCGGGCATCTCAAGGTCGCCCACCCTGCGTCCCGCCACCTTCGAGTCCGACCCGAGCAGCATCTCGATGATCTCGAGTCGCTCCTGGGGCAGGTCGAGGAGGTGGACGAGGCCGTACTCGGGCACCTCGTGCTCGATCAGGCGCAGGATCAGGTCCGTCGCTGAGACGAACGGCTTGATACCCAGCAGGTCGAACCACTCCCGGTTTCGCGGGTTGTTCACCCGGGCGATGATCCGGTCGACGAGGTACTTCTCCTTCGCCACCTGGCAGATCAGCATGTTGTCCTCGTCGTCGCCGGTCACCGCGATCACCATGTCCGCGCGCGAGATCCCCGCCCGCTCCAGCACCCACAGCTCGGTCGCGTCGCCGTACTGGATGTTGTGCTCCAGCTCCTGCTCGACGGTCAGGTAGCGATCCCTGCTCCCCTCGATCAGGGTCACCTCGTTTCCCTTCTCGAGCAGCTCGCGGGCCAGGTTCCAGCCCACCTTCCCGGCCCCGATGATGATCACGTACATTGGCTCGGCCATCTCAACCGTCGCCGTCCGTCGCGCCCGCCCGCACCTGCTGCTTGTCGGCCGCGTCGGCGACCTCGCTGTGGAGCATGTCGATCGCGATCCGCGTCGGACAGATCGTGTGCAGCCCCTGCTGCTCGTACCACTCGGCGCGCAGCGGGTCGAGCACCCGGGCGATCACGGTCGGGACTTCGAACCGGCGCTTGGCGATCTGCGAGATCACGATGTTCGTGTTGTCGCCGTCGGTCGCCGCGACGAACGCGTCCGCACGCTCGATGCCCGCCGCCGTCAGCGCGTCGATCTCCAGCCCCGTGCCGACCGTGAACTGGCCTCCCGAGTCCTCCCACGGGCGCTCCATCCCGACCGCGAGCCTCGCCTGCGACTCCGGGTCCTCGTCCAGGCACGACACCTCGTGGCCGTCCTTCAGCATCGCGCGAGCAAGAGATGAGCCGACGCGCCCCGCACCGACGATGAGGATGAACATGGCCCGATCTTAGTAGTCAGTCCTCCGGGGGAGCGGTCAGAAGCACCCGGCACGGCGCCTTGCGCAGCACGTACTCGGTCACCTCGCCGATCTCTCGCGGGCGAGCCGCCCCGATCCCCCCGAAGAGCGCTCCCCCCCGCACCCGCGTCGGGGGCTCGCCGCCCATCACGATCGCCTCCACGCCCAACCGGCGCGCCGTCTCGACGATCCCCGCGCCGACGCTGCGCGCCCGAACCACCTCGGTCGCGACCTCCACCGACTCGTACTCCTCCCCCACCTCCTTCGCCCGCCGGAGCGCCGCCTCCGCCCGCTCAGCGCGCTCGCGCGGCGGGAGCGCGTGGAGGGGGACGGTCAACGGGATGTCGAGCACGTAGATCAAGTCCAGCCGCGAGCCGACGCCGTCGGCCGAGTCCGGCTCCGCTGCGGCCGCGAACCGGCCCGCCGTCCCCACGATGTCGTCGTCGAGGTCGGTCCCGAAGATCGGCACGAGGATGGTCGCGTAGTCCACGTCCGGCTCTGCCTTCGCCAGCGCCGCCGCCGGCACCGTCACCCGCTTCGTCAGCGACGTGCCCTCGAACACCCGCCGGTAGACCACGTACCCCACGACCCCGAACACCATCCATCCGCCGCCGAGATACAGCGCGCCGTCGTGGAACGCGATCACGCTCGCCCACGCCAGCAGCGTGATCGCCGCCGCGACCATCGCCGGCAGCGGGAGCCGGTGGCCCCGCACGGTGACGTCGAGCGGAATCCTGTACGGGCGTTCCCGGTCCGGATCGACCACCCGCAGCCGCACGACCGCGAGGTGAGCGATCGAGATCGCGAGCAGAGCGCCGAACGCGTACACGCCGGCGAGGAACTCGACGTCCGCCGGGAGCACGAGCGCGAACGCGAGCACCGCCGCGAGCCCGATCGCGATGTAGGGACTCGAGTGCCGGGCGCCGAGCTTGCCGAGCCAGCTCGGGATCTGGCGGTTGACCGCGAGCGCGTACACGTGCCGCGACAGGCCCAGCATCGTCGTGCTCGCGGCCCACAACAACACGGTCGGCGCGATCACGACCACCATCCACTGCATCACGTCCGCGAGCCACGCCGGCTCGTAGCTCTGCACCACACCGAGAACGGGGGCCTCGATGAACCGCCCCGCGAGCTCGGTCTCCGGCCCCTCGGGCGTCGCCACCACCGGAACCGCCATCAGCGCGACCGCCGCCATCGCCGCGTAGATCAACGGAACCAGCACCGCGCCCGCGGTCAGCACCCGCCGCAGGTCACCCGGCTCGAACTCGAGGTCCGGCGCGAGGTCCGAGGCCGCCTCGATCCCCGCGAACGCGACCGTCGCGACCACCGCCGCGTAGACCACGTCCTCCAGGGACGGCGAGGTGAACGGATCGAGCTCGGCGGTGAGCAGGTCCGGCTCGAACATCACCCCCACGCCCACGCCGATCACCGCGAGCATCAGCGCGAGGTCGGCCAGCGCGAGCGCCACGAGCAGGCCCTGCCGCCGCCGCCCCACGATCCCGAGCATGTTGATCGCCGCGACCACCCCGATCACCGCCGCGGCCGTCGCGATCTCACCACCCGAGTCAACGAACGAGCCGGAGATCGGGCTCAGGTAGTGGGGGACGGAGATCGCCGCGAGGGCGATCACGATGATGTAGTCGATCAGGATCGCCCACCCGGCAACGAAGCTGATCAGCTCGTTGAACGCGTACCGGGCCATCGTCGTCGAGCCCCCGCGCTCGAGGAACATCACGCTCCCCTCCGTGTAGGTGAGCGTCGTGAGCACGAACAGCACCCCGACCGCAAGGAAGATCAGCGGGGTGAGCCCCAGCCCCCGGTCCGCGACCACGCCGATCGCGAAGTAGAGCGAGAAGCCGACCGCCGAGTAGGCGACCGCGAACAGCCACGGGACGCCCAGCAGCCTGCGGATCAACGCTTCGTCCTCACGGCGAGGTAGAGCCGGGTCCCGCCGATCCCGCAGAACAGCAGCCCGATCAGCACCCCCGTCGAGATCGGCCCTCCGCCCGCGGCCAGCGTCGCGCCGAGGATCACGACGCCGAACCCGATGATCACGACCGAGAACCCGAGCGTGAGGTTGCGGTAGAGGCGCTCGGGCGCGGACATCACGCCCGCCCCACCGAGGCGGCGCGCCGCCCGCCGCCGTCCCGCGCGCTCTCCGGCTCGGCGACGACGATCACCCGGCACGGTCGCTCGGATAGGACCGCCTCCAGGGTCTTCCCGTACAGGGGCGTTCCGTTGCGGTAGGTGAGCTGGACGACGATCACCGCGGCCTTGATGTCGCGCGCCTCCTGCGCGATCACGTGCCCGGCCTGTCCCGGGCGCACGCGCTCCACATGGCCGGTCGCCCGCTGCCCGCAGATCAGCTTCGCGCGCTCGATCTTGCTCTGCGCCTCGGCCTCCTCCGCCTCCAGCGGCGCCTCCAGCGGGAGGTGGGTCGGGACGTCGATCAGAGACAGCACGTGGATCCCGCGCCGGCGCCGCGCGGCGACCCGTTCGGCGGTCGCCGTCACCGTCTCGGAGAAGGGATCCTCCTCGAACGCCACCAGCACGCTTTGATATTCGACCTCCTCGACACCCAGCGGCTCCGGCATCAGCACCTTCACCGTC
>JBOGZL010000335.1:0-5717 GCA_050697195.1 Solirubrobacterales bacterium | reverse complement strand
CGACCTCGCGCGAGAGCCCCTTCGGCGCCTTGTAGGCGTAACCGGTCTCGGGGTCATGGAAGCCGAACTTCTGCTCGTAGTCGGCGCCGATCTCCTTCAGCGCGTCCTGCTCGGCGAGCTTCGGGTCCGGCTTGATCTTCGTCTCGGGCGTTGCCATGTCAGTCCACCTCCAGCTTCACGTTGCCGTCCTCGACCGTGGCCTCGAAGGTCTCAACCGGGACGTAGGCGGGTAGCGTCTTCGGCCTCCCGGTAGTGAGGTCGAACAGCGATCCGTGCCGAGGGCACTCCACTGTACAGGCGTCGGGGTCGAACTCCCCCTCGGCGAGCGGACCGTCGTCGTGCGAGCAGCGGTCCTCGATCGCGTACAGCTCCCCGTCGCCGGCGTGGAAGACGCCGATCTTGCGGCCGTCGGCCTCCACGAGGCGCATCTCCCCCTCGGGAAGCTCGTCGAGCCTGCACACGGTGAGTGTCTCGGTCACGTCGGTCGTTGTGCTCGTCGTCACGTTATTCCTACTTCCGAGGTCGGATTTTAGCGAGAGCGCGGTCGGAGCCCGGCGCTCGCTCAGATCCCGGCTCGCGCGGCCTCCGAGGGCTCCCCCTGCTCGCCCTCGTCCTCCCAGTCGGCGGGCTCGCCGAGGCTGGCGCTCTTGACGATCTTGAGCCCGAGCAGGGCGCACTTGATCCGCGTCGCGGAGATCTCGATCCCCAGCAGGTCGAGGACGAAATCCTTGGGCAGCGCGAGAAGCTCCTCGCGGGTCTTGCCGGCGAGCTCGTCGGTGAGAAGCGAGGTCGCCGCGGTGGAGATCGCGCATCCCTTGCCCTCGAAGGCGACTTCGGCGACCCGGTCGGAGTCGTCGAGCCTGATCCACACGTGCTGCTCGTCGCCGCAGAACGGGTTCGAGTCCTCGAACTCGAGGTCGAACTCGTCCAGGCGCCCGAAGTTCTGCGGACGCTTGTAGTGCTCGAGGATCTGGTCTCGGTACAGCTCGTCCACGGCGTCAGTCGAGCTCGAAGACCCGGCGGGCGTCGTTGAGGGCGTCGATCAGGCGGTCGACCTCCTCGGTGACGTTGTAGACGCCGAAGCTGGCTCGGGTGGTCGCGGGGACGCCGAGGCGCTCCATCAGGACCTGGGCGCAGTGGTGGCCGGCCCGCACGCACACCGCGTGACGGTCGAGGATCTCGGACACGTCGTGGGCGTGGATCCCCTCGAGCTCGAACGAGATAATTCCGCCTCGGTCCTCCTCGCCCGCCGGGGGGCCGAAGACGCGAAGCCCCGGGACCTCGGACAGGCGGTCGAGCGCGTACGTGGCGAGCTCGGCGTCACGGGCGTGGACGGCGTCGAGCCCCACCCCCTCCAGCCACTCGATCGCCGCCGCGAGCCCGATCGCCTCGCCGATCGGCGGGGTCCCGGCCTCGAACCGCGCCGGGACGTCCGCCCACGTGATCTCGCCGCGGCTCACGGTGCGGATCATCGACCCGCCGCCGAGGAACGGGCCCATCTCCCCGAGCAGCTCGAGGCGCCCGTGCAGGACGCCGATCCCCGTCGGCCCGTAGGCCTTGTGGCCGGTGAAGGCGTAGAAGTCGGCGCCCAGCTCGCCGACGTCGAGCGCCATCTTCGGAGCGGCCTGCGCTCCGTCGACGAGCACCGTGGCGCCGGCGTCGTGCGCGAGGCGGGCGACCTCGGCGACCGGGTTCACGGTCCCGAGCACGTTGGAGACGTGCGCCACGGCGACGAGCTTCGGGCCCCGCTCGAGCAGGGAGCGCAGCGCGTCCATGTCGAGGCGGCCGTCGTCGGTCACCGGCGCCCAGTCGAGCTCCGCGCCGCGCTCGCGGGCGATCAGGTACCAGGGGACGATGTTGGAGTGGTGCTCGAGCTCGGTGAGCAGGATCCGGTCGCCGGGCCCGAGGTTGGCGCGCCCCCACGAGCTCGCGACGAGGTTGATCGCCTCGGTCGCGTTGCGGGTGAAGACGACCTCGCGCGGCTCCGCGCCGACGTGGCGCGCGACCGTGTGACGCGCCCGCTCGTACATCGCGGTCGCCTCCTCGGACAGCGTGTACACGCCGCGGTGCACGTTCGCGTTCTCCTCGCGCCAGAAGCGGTCCAGCGCCTCGATCACCGCGAGCGGCTTCTGCGCGGTCGCCCCGTTGTCGAGGTAGGCGATCCGCTCTCCGTGCACGCGCCGCTCGAGGATCGGGAACTCGGACCGGAGCCTCTCGATGTCGATCCCGGTCCCCGCGCCGGGGGCGGTGGCGGTCTCGACGCTCGTCACGCCGCCGCCTCCACCTCGTCGCGTATCCATCCGTAGCCCTTCTCCTCGAGCTGCTCGACGAGCTCGGGCCCGCCCTCCTTGACGATCCTCCCGTCGTGCATCACGTGGACGAAGGAGGGCTCGACCAGGTGGAGGATCCGCTGGTAGTGGGTGATGATCAGGGTGCCGAGATCCGGCCCCGCGAGCGTGTTGACCCCGTTCGCCACCGTGCGCAGGGCGTCGATGTCGAGCCCCGAGTCGGTCTCGTCGAGGACGGCGAGCTCGGGCCTGAACATCGCTAGCTGAAGGATCTCCATGCGCTTCTTCTCGCCGCCCGAGAAGCCGTCGTTGAGATAGCGGCCCGAGAAGTCCCTCGGGATCTTCATCAGCTCCATCGCCGCCTCGGTGTCGCGGCGAAAGTCCTTGAGCTTGATCTGGTCATCCCCCCGCGCCTCGCGGTGCGCGTTGAGCACCATCCGCAGGTACTTGGACACGGTCACCCCGGGGATCGCGACCGGGTACTGGAAGGCCATGAACAACCCCATCCTGGAGCGTTCGTCGGGGTTGGCCTCCGTGATGTCCTCGCCCTTGAAGATGATCGTGCCGTCGGTGATCTCGAGGCCCGGGTGGCCCATGATCGCGTTGGCCAGCGTGGACTTCCCCGACCCGTTGGGGCCCATCAGCGCGTGCGTCTCGCCCTTGGTCACCTCGAGGTCGAGGCCCTTGAGGATCTCCTTGTCCTCGGCGGTTACGTGCAGGTTCCTGATCTCCAGATCGGCCATGGTCTCCTTTTGATCGCGGCCGGCCCCCGCGCTACGCGGCGCTGCCGGCCACCGTGTCTTTGCGTTCGTGCTGGTCGGCGAACTCGACGAGCTCGGCGACCGTGGTCCCTGAGAGCGCCTTCGTGACGCCGCCCTGGACCCGGGTCCACAGGACCTTGGTCGCGCAGGCGCGCCCGCCGTCCGCCTCGTGCGAGCACAGGACCTTCCCCTCGCGCTCGTCGTGAAAGCACTCCATCGGCGCGATCGGCCCCTCGAGCGCCTGCACGACGTCGAGCATGTCGATCTCCTCCGGGGGACGGGCGAGCTGATACCCGCCGTGGGCCCCGCGCGTCGAGGTGACGAGCCCGGCGCCGCGAAGCTTGGCGACCAGGTGCTCGAGGTAGGAGAGCGGAAGCATCTCGGCCTCGGCGACGGCGCCGAGCGAGACCGGCGCGCTGTCCGCGGTCCGCCCGAGCTCCACCATCAGCCTGATCCCGTACTCCGCCTTCGTCGAGAAGAGCATCGTCTAAATCCTACTCCAACGGTCGGTTATCGATGGATGCGGCGCCGGATCAGCCGCCACGGGTTGATCTCGAGCGCGCTGTGCGCGGCGCCGCGCAGGGCCCGCGCGAGGGCGGACTCGGGCGGGAGCTCTCCCGGGCGGGGCGTCTCGGGAACCTCGATCAGGAACTCCACGAGCCCCGACGTCGTATGCCGCTCGGTCGACCCGTCCGGGGCGAGATGGCGGAACAACTCGAGCGCGTCCCGGTTGTCCGGGAGGACCGCGGCGACGAAGTGCTCGATCCCGGCCTCGCGCGCGCGGCGCACGAGGTGCTCGAGCAGCGCCGTGGCCGCGCCGCGCCCCTGCCAGTCGTCGATCACCGTCACCGCGACCTCGGCCTCGGTGGGCTCGAGGCTGCGGATGTAGCGGGCGACCCCGACCGGGTCGCGTGTCTCGACGTCGAACCCGATCAGCGCCTCGTGGTCGTGGTGGTCGACCTCGGTCAGGTAGGCGAGGTCGTCCTCGCTCAGCTCCCGCAGCGGCGCGAAGAAGCGCCGGTAGCGCGAGGCGGGGCTCATTCGCTCGAAGCCCTCAGCGATCGCGCCCTTGTCCTCGGGCCGGATCGCCCTGATCCGCAGCGAGGATCCGTCGCGGAGCGGCACGGTCTCCGGCCTCGCGGGTCCCGCCGAGGTCTCGCTCATCGCGCGATCCTCAGCATCCGGCGGACGAGCGCGTCGAAAGCGCGGTCCGGGAGAAGTCGCGCGAGCGCGATCTGAATTCGCGCGTCGGCGCCCACCACGTACCGCGCGCGCGGCCGCGACGCCGTCAGCGCGTGGACGATCGCTCGCACCACCGCGTCGGGCGGCCGGCCCCGCTCCTCGGTGCGCCGGGCGAGCTTGCGCACCGCGTCGATGAGGCCGGCGTACAGCGCGAGCTTCTCCTCCGGGATCCGCCCCAGGGTGGTGTCCGCGGCGTCGCCTCCCCGGCGCCAGATCTCGGTCGCGAACGATCCGGGCTCGATCACCGCGACGTGGATCCCCCACGGATGAAGCTCCATCCGCATCGAGTCCGACAGCGCCTCGATCGCGAACTTCGACGCCGCGTACGCGCCCAGCGTCGGGGACGCGACCCGGCCGCCGACCGAGCTCATGTTGACCACCCGGCCACGCGCACGGCGGATCAGCGGCAGGAAGGCCTGGGTGACGGCGAGCTGGCCGACGACGTTGACCTCGAGCTGCTCGCGGAAGGACTCGAGAGGCATGATCTCCATCGGCGCGGGGAGCGCGACGCCGGCGTTGTTGACCAGCCCGCCGAGCCCCGCGTCGCCGACCGCTTCGGTTACGCGATCGGTGGCGGCGCGGATCGAGTCCTGATCGGTGACGTCGAGGATCACCGCGGTGAGAGCGCCCGAGCCATCCGCGGCGACGCGCTCGCCGTCGGCCTCCCTGCGAACGCCGGCCAAGACCTGGAAGCCCCGCGCCGCCAGATCGAGCGCGGTCGCCCGCCCGATCCCGGTCGAGGCGCCGGTGACGAGGACGGCTCCGGGTGTCTCAGCGATTTCGCTCACGGCTCGATCAGCCCGCTGCGGATCGCGTACCGGACCAGCTCGACGCGGTCGCGCATCCCGAGCTTTCGCATCGCGTTCGCCCGGTGGCTCTCGACCGTCTTCTCGGCGAGGTGGAGGATCTCGGCGATCTCGCGGTTCGTGTGCGCCTCCGCGACCAGCTTCACCACCTCCTGCTCGCGCGGGGTGAGCTCGTCCGCCTCCCCGGCGCCGCGCTCGAGCACGTCCCGGATCAGCGTTCGCTGCGCGTCGGGGGTGAGGAAGGGCTCGCCGCGCTCCACGGCGCGGACGGCGTCGAGCAGGTCCTGGTCGGCTTGGCGCTTCAGCACGTAGCCCGACGCCCCCGCTTTGAGAGCCTCGAACAGGTAGCGCTCGTCGTCGTGCATCGAGAGGATCAGGACGGCGACCTCGGGCGCCTGGTCGCGGATCTCCCGGGTCGCCTGGAGCCCGGTCAGCTTCGGCATCCTCACGTCCAGGATCGCGAGGTCCGGTCGCTCGGCGATCGCCAGCTCGCGTGCCTCGGCGCCGTCGGACGCCTCCCCGACCACCTCGATGTCGGGCTCGCGCTCGAGCAGCAGCCGCAGCCCGGAGCGCACGATCCCGTGGTCGTCGGCGATCAGGACCCGCATCACACCCGCAGC
>JBOGZL010000334.1:0-8822 GCA_050697195.1 Solirubrobacterales bacterium | reverse complement strand
GGCGGCAAGCGCCTGCGGCCGATGCTCGTCCTGCTGTGCGCGGGCCCCGGCGGCGGCGAGAGCGCGATCCGCGCGGCGGCCGCGGTCGAGCTGGTTCACATGGCGACGCTCGTCCACGACGACGTCCTCGACGGCGCGCGGCTGCGGCGCGGCGAGCCGACCGTCGCGGCGCGCTCGGGACGGGGGAGGGCGGTGGCGACGGGCGACCTGCTGCTCTCGCGCGCGTTCGCCGAGCTGGGCGCGAACGGCGGCGGGCGCCAGGTCATGCTGCTGAGCTCGACCTCGGTCGGGCTCGCCCTCGGGGAGCTCGCCCAGCGTCGCGACGCCTACGACGCGACGATCTCGGCGGATCGCTATCTCGAGCGCTGTGGGCTGAAGACGGCGCGGCTGTTCGAGTGCGCGTGCGTGCTCGGCCGCGCGGGGGAGGAGGGGCAGGAGGACGAGCCTGCGCTCGCCTCGTTCGGGCGCGCAATCGGGCTCGCGTTCCAGCTCCTCGACGACGTCCTCGACGTCACCGGCCCCCCCGAGCGGACCGGCAAGGGCCGCGGCGCCGACCTCCTCGACGGCACCGTCACGCTTCCGCTGATCCTCGCGCGCGAGGAGGACCGTGGCCTCGCCGACGTCGTCCTGCGCGGGCTCGACCCTGCGGGCGCCGAGGCGATCTGCGATCGGATCGCGGCGACCGCGGCGCTCGAGCGGGTGCGGGCGCTCGCGCGCGAGCACGTCGAGAGCGCGAAGGGGGCGCTCGCCCCCGCGCGGCTGTCCAACGAGGAGCGCGAGCTGCTCGCGCTCGTCGCCGACGGGGTGGTGGAGCGCTACTCGTAGCTAACGGCGCTTGCGCTTGCGGACCGCGAAGTCGACCTCCTCGCCGGGGTCGGCGTCGCACTCCGCCGTCCCGGTCGTGAGCGACTGCGGGGCGCGCCGGCGCCAGCTGCAGAACCACCGGTTGCCGCCCTGGAGGATCGGGGTGAAGTCGTCATAGCCTTCCTTCACCCACCGCTTCGCGACGCGGCGGGCGTCGTGGCACCCGATCCCGTCGCTGGGGCGGATCTTCTTCAACTTGAACTTCCCGACCTTGACCTTCTTGCAGTCGGCGGCGAGCGCCGTGTCGGTCGGCCCGAGAGAGAAGGCCAGCGCGGCGGCCAGCAGGGCCCCGGCGAGCGCGAGCCTTCGACGACCGATCATCGCTACGGGATGCTGGTCGTCCGCTCGCACCGCGGTCTGCTCTTGTCCCTGTCGCGCCCGCCGCCGCCCTTGCAGAGATCGTTCGCGGGCCCCGCCTCGAACTTGTCGGGCCCGGCGCCCCCGCGGATCTTGTCCGGGCCGCCGCCCCCGCCGCCCTCGTGGTCGCCCCACATGAAGTCGCCGTCGTGGCCGCCCTGGAGCTGGTCGCGGCCGCCGGCGCCGTTGGCCTTCCCGCCCGCGGAGCTGTCGCCGATCAGCTTGTCCCGTCCCTTTCCGCCGCCCACCTCGTCGTTGGCGGCGCCCACGGTGTCCCCGCCCGCAGACAGGTTGTCGCCGATCACCTTGTCGCGGTCGTCGTCGCCGATCACGGTGTCGCGCGCCGCGCCCGTAGCGAGGCCGGCGCCGACCGCGTGGCCGTCGCCCACCATCAGGTCCTGGCCGAACTCGCCGCGCATGTAGTCGCGGCCGGCCCCGGTCGCGGTTCCCCCGGCGCGCGCGTCGCCGACGATCTCGTCCTGGTCGCCGCCGCCGTGGACCTCGTCGGCCCCGGTCCCGGTCGCGTTGGCGTCCGAGCTCGCGTCGCCCACCACGAGGTCGGCGCCCCCGCCGCCGTGGACGTCGTCGCGACCCGTCCCGGTCGCGTCGGAGACGCTCGAGAGCGCGTCGCCGACGAGCACGTCGTCGCCGCTTCCGCCGCGCATGAAGTCGTCGCCGCTCCCGGTCGCCGTCGAGTCGATCACGTCGCCGACCATCCGGTCGTCGCTCTTCCCGCCGAGCATGCGGTCGTTGCCGTCGCCGCCGATGATCCTGTCGTTGCCCTCGCCGGAGCAGATCAGGTCGTTGCCGCCGCGCCCGTCGACGAAGTCGTCGCCGCCGTAGGTGTTGATCACGTCGTCCCCCTCGGTGGCGACGATGCTGTCGTCGCCTCGGCTATCGCCGACGATCGTCGATGGGACGCCGAAGCACCCGGGGGCGCCTGCATGGGTGGACGGCGCCCATACGAGCACGACCAGCATCGCGACAGCACTCAGAATCCCCGCCTTCATGCCTACTCCCAGGTTAGAAGTCCTCGCGGAGGACTACGACAGACGTCTAGACCGGCTCTAGAAGTCCTCCGGGAGGATGTGATCCCCGTAAAGCGCGGAGATGAAACGCTCGGTCTCATCCTCCATGTTCGCGCGCGTGAGCCGGGCGAGGTCCTCGATCAGCATGTCGGTGCCGCGGTCGAGCTCGACGTCGAACATGTCGACAGTCGCCTGGCTGTGGACGCCGCTGCCGACCAACTCGCAGTCGGGGCACCGCACCTCAACCGACCAGCTGCGCTCGTCGGCCGGCGCCCAGCTGACCGGGTACACGAGCCCCGACCCGCACCCCGCGCAGATGTGGAGATCGTTGCCGCTGCGGGGAATCGCCTTCGGAGGCGCGGGCGCGAACGCGAGCGGATCGACCTTCGCCCGCTCCGCCGTCTGCCCGTCCTCGAATCCCGCCTGGCCCGTGCTCATCCCTCCTTCTATCGGCCGCAATGCGATCGCCTTTAGTCCTATTTGTAGAAAAGTCCGTCCAGGCCGCAAAGAGCGGGAGGCGGAGGGGCGCGGAATACACTGACCGCGATGGTGCTCAGCGATCGGACGATCAGGGCGGAGATCGAGTCGGGTCGGCTGTCGTTCGATCCCTACGACTCCGAGCTGGTCCAGCCGTCGAGCGTCGACGTGCGGGTCGATCGGCGCTTCCGCGTTTTCCACAACGCCCGGTATCCGTACATCGACGTCCGCCAGCCGATGGACGACCTCACGGAGCTCGTGACGGTGGACGAGGACGAGCCGTTCATCCTCCACCCCGGCGAGTTCGTCCTCGGACAGACCTTGGAGCGGGTGCGGCTTCCCGATGATCTGGTTGCTCGGCTAGAGGGAAAAAGTTCGCTTGGAAGGATGGGTCTGCTCATCCACAGCACCGCCGGCTTCGTCGATGCGGGATTCGAGGGCAACCTCACCCTGGAGCTGTCGAACGTCGCCAACCTCCCGATCACGATCTACCACGGGATGCCGATCGGCCAGATTTCGTTCATGCGTATGGACGGCCCGGTCGAGCGTCCGTACGGGAGTGACGACACGGGCAGCAAGTATCAGGGCCAGGAGGAGCCCACGCCCAGCCGCTTCCATCTGAACTTCGAGAAGTAGCCGCAACGCGTCGCGGGTGGGTAACGGGCCCCGTGGGGCGTCGCGGTACCATTTCTGCAATGCCGAATATCGGACCACTCGAAATTGCGATCGTCCTCGTCATCGCCCTGATCATCTTCGGGCCGAAGAGGCTGCCCGAGCTGGGGCGCTCGGCGGGCCGCGGGTTCCGCGAGTTCAAGAACTCGGTTACCGGCGACCGCGACAAGGAGGAGGCCGACGCGAAGCGCGCCGAGCTGGAGGAGTCCTCGAAGCCGGAGGAGCCGGTCGAGGGCGAGGTCGTCGGCGACCGCAGGAACTGAGTAGGCCATGGCCCGTCACCGGGCTGTCAAGTTCGACGACCGCCTGACGCTCGTCGAGCATCTGGACGAGCTTCGCACGCGCCTGATCGTCGTGATCGCGGCGCTGCTGGTCGCGTCGGGTCTGTGCTTCTGGCAGAACGACCTCCTGCTGGATATCGCGAACAAGCCGCTTCCCGGCGACCTCGTCCCGATCACGTTCGGGGTCACGGAGCCGTTCATGACCACCCTGACGCTGTCGATCTACGGCGGGCTCCTGCTCGCGATGCCGGTGGTCCTCTACCAGGCGTACGCGTACGTGCTGCCGGCGTTCTCCCCCGTGGAGCGCCGCGTCGTGCTCCCGTTCCTGCTCGCGGTCCCGTTCCTGTTCATCGCCGGCGTCGTGTTCGCGTACTTCGTCGTCATCCCTGCGGCGACCCAGTTCCTGTTGAACTTCAACGCCGCCGAGTTCAACATCGAGGTGCGGGCGCGCGAGTACTACAGCTTCTTCGCCCTCACCTCGATCGCGATCGGGGTCCTGTTCCAGATCCCGATCGGGGTGCTTGCGGTCACCCGGCTCGGGATCACGACCCCGGAGCAGCTCGCCCGCAACCGCAAGTACGCGATCCTCGTGATCGCGATCGTCGCGATGCTGCTCCCCGGGACCGACCCGGTCACGATGCTGATCTCGATGCTCCCGCTCGTGCTCCTGTTCGAGCTCAGCCTGCTGCTCGCCCGAGCCTTCGGAAGGCCGCCCGACGAGGCGGCCGCCGCGCGCGCGGCCGAGGAACCCGGCTGAAGGCCCTCCAAGAGCTAGGCTGAGAGCGTGCTATTCGACCTGCGCGGAAAGCGACGCCGCTTCATCCAGGTGGTGTACGCGCTGCTCGCGGCGCTGTTCCTGATCGGCTTCGTCGGCTTCGGCGTCGGAAGCGAGTCGGGCGCCGGCGGGATCTTCGACGCGCTGGGCGTCGGCGGAGGCGACGACGGCTCCTCGAACCCGCAGTACGAGGAGCAGATCGAGAGCGCGGAGCAGCAGGTCGCCCAGAACCCGAAGGACGAGAGGGCGCTCGTCGAGCTCGCCCGGGTGCACTTCCTCGCCGGCCAGAGCGAGCTCGAGGCCGACGAGCAGACGGGAGCGCCGGTCGTCACCGACGAGGCGCGGGTGGAACTCGACGAATCGGTCAAGGCGTGGGAGCGATACCTGAAGCTCGAGCCCAAGAACCCCGACGCCAACGCCGCCGGGCTCGTCGTTCAGGGCTACGTGTTCCTCAACGACGCCGAGGGCGCGTCCGAGACCCAGCGGATCGTCACCGATGCGCGACCGTCCCAGGGCGCGTACTCCAACCTCGCCTTCTACCTCTACGCCGCGGGGGACATCGAGGGCGGCGACGAGGCGGCCGACCGGGCCGTCGCGGAGGCGGAGGGCGCCCAGAAGGCGAGCACCCGCAAGCAGCTCGCGGGGATCAGGAAGTCCGCCATCAAGCAGGAGGAGAAGCTCAAGAAGGCGTCCAAGCAGGCCGAGGACGCCCCCCCGGGCGCGAACCCGCTCCAGACCCCGCTCGGCGGCGGTGCCCCGGCGCCCGCCCCCGCGCCGTAGCGCGGCTACCATCACACGTCGCCCGGGCCGTTAGCTCAATTGGTAGAGCAGGGGCCTCTTAAGCCCAAGGTTGAAGGTTCGAGTCCTTCACGGCCCACTGGGAAGCCCCGCTCAGGCGGGGTTTTCGCGTAGTCAGGGAAGCTGGCTCGGCTTGACGCCCTGGACGTGGGAAAACGTCACCAGCGCCTCGCTTCGCGATGCGCAGACGTGCACAAGCTGAGCGTGATCGAGATGGCGCGGAGGCTGAGCGATGAGTGCTGGCCTACTCCGACAGCCCGGCCGCTTGTTGGGCAGCGTCCTCGTCAATGAAGACCTCGCAACGCCAGGGCATGCCGTCGCGGAAGGTCCAAAGGTGAAAGACAGTCTGCTCGAATTCGATGCCGCTCGTCCTACCGCGGCCGGAGAGGCGCACCCGCATGAAGGCGCGTTGGCCGAGATCGATCACCTCCTCGGGGGCGAAACGGAACTCCTTGAATGCCTCAAGCGCGCGGCGGGTGCCCCGCACGAGCTCCTCGCGCCCGTAGTACTCGTCGGTGTCGGGGAGCGCGGGGGGCTGACGCATCTCGGCTGCAGGGTGCATCAACTCCGCGGCTTCGGCAATCGTGCGCCGACCGTACATCTCACGCAAGACCCGAACGTTCTCCTGCGACATCGCCTACTCCCGCAGCCCGGTGGCTTCGAGGGCCTCGGCTCGGTTGGAAAAGACGCGCCACCAGACGCACTTCCTGCCCCGCCACTGGCACGCGAGCCAGGCCTTGTCCTCGAAGGGCACCTCGCTACCCCCGCCGTGGCCGCGGGCGCGCAGGGCCGCGAGCGTCAGCTCTCCGAGGTCGCGCACCTCGACGACCTCGATGTCGTAGTCCGGGAAAGCCTCGAACCAGGCCTGCCACCAGCGGCGAACACCGTCGTGGCCGTGCAATCCGCCCTCGATCGCCACGATGCGCGAGACGACCTCCACGTCGCTGTCCATCAAGTCCAAGAATGCACCGAGATCGCGCTGGTTGACGGTGTCGACGGACTGGTAGAACAGCTCGACGTTCTCCTGCGACATCGCCCGCTGAGTATCCCGCGACGCAGGCGGGTGTGGGGGACGAATGCCCGCAAGGTGGCGACGATCGGTGGACCCGAGTCGGATCGCGACCAGGGTGAAGAACAAGGCGCTGGGCCGAACGCTCGCTGGCTCGAGCTGGTGGCGACTCTGGCGATAGGAGGGACGATGGCAGCGAGGCTTACCAAGACCAACACTCCCGGCATCTTCCGGCGGCACGTGAAGGGATGCGGCGGTGGACGATGCGACTGTTCTTACGTGGTCATCTGGCGGCACGGCCCACTGCAGGCCCTCACTCGGCGACCGTCGGCCCGTACGCGCGCGGGAGCGCGTCGACGCGGTCGATCCACTCCGCGAGCCGGGGACGTTCGTCACCGAGGTCGAGGTGGTCGTCGAGCATCACGTGGAAAAGCTCGGTGTCCTTCGGGTCGCGGATCGTCGCGTACTTGAGGAACGGGAACGCCGCGCAGTCGCCGGCCGAGAGCTTGTCGCCCATCAGGTACTCGCGCCCGGCGAGCAGGCGCTCGAACAGGTCGAGCGACTCCGCGATCCGGGCGCTCAGCGGCTCGATCGCCGCCTCGTCGGGATCGGTCTTCTCGAGCTCCTCCTCGAGCGCGTTCGGCGCCGACTTCCACACCTCGTTGAACCACTCGAGAAACACGTCAAGCTCGGCCCGGCGCGCGGGGTCGGCGGGAAACAGCGGCGGGTCGGGGAAGCGCTGCTCGAGATGACGGAGGATCCTTGTTGAGTCGTAAATCACCTCCCCGCCGTCGACGATCACCGGTACCAACCCCTGCCCGCTGACCCGCTCCACCGGCGAGCGGTCCGCGTACTCGATCAGGACCGACTCGACCTCGACGCCCTTGTGGGCGAGCGCGAGCGCGACCCGCTCGCAGTTCGTCGACCAGTGGGCCCGATAGAGCCGGATCACATCGCCTACTCGCTCAGGCCGGCGGCATCGAGGGCCGCGACACGATCGTCGAAGTTGCGCAGGCGAATGACCTTCCCGTTCCGCAGCGTAAAGACGTGGAACGTCTGGAGGTTCACCTCGACTCCGCTGCCGCGTCCACGACCGAGTTGGGTACCAGCGACAACGACGTGATCGCCGTGGTCGAGAATCTCGGTCGGCTCGAATTGGTACGTCTCCCACGCATCGAGCCAGAGAGCAAAGCCCCTTTGGATCGCGTCGTGCCCGCGGAAGACCTCCTCGCCGATCGAGATTCCGGGCGGCACGTACCACTCGACATCGGGAGCGAGTGCCGAGAGCGCCGCAGCGTAATCGCCGCGGTTAAAGGCGTCGTTCAGCTCTCGAACGATCTCCAGGTTCTCGTGCGACACCGCGGGTGCCCTACGCGCGCCTGGAGATCCCGATTAGGAGCGCGGCGATCGCCAGGATCGCCGCCACCAGGACGATCACCGGCGCCTCGCTCCGGGTGCCCATCACGCCGCGGCTCGTGCCGGCGGAGAGCGCCGAGGAGCGCGACCCGGCCGACAGGACGGAGCCGAAGGAGCCGGCTGAGCCGACCGAGAACGCCGACCCTGCGGAGCCGATCGAACCGATCGAGAGCGCGGAGCCCACCGACCCGATCGAGAGAAACGAGCCCTTCGATCCGATCGAGAGCATCGAGTCGTCAGACCACAGGGACAGCTTCGAACGCGCCAAGGAGGCGATGATACGGTCAGCCCGATGCTGACCGCGATCACCTCATGCGACGTCGGCAATTCATCCACGTCGCCGCCGTGATCGGCGCCCTCGGCGCCCCGTTCGCCTACCCGCTGTTCACGGCGATCGCCGAGAGCGCAAGTCCGCGCTCGGTGCCGACCGTTCTCCGGGCGCTGCGTCGCAACGACTTCGCGATCGTCACCCCGGGAATGGTGCTGCTTCTGCTCGCCGGGATCTACATGCTCGTGGACGCGAGCATCTCGATGGGAGAGTCGTGGGTGAGCGTCGGGATCGCCGCGATCATCGTCCTGTTCGCGATCGTCCACGGCGTCGTCGAGCCGGCGGTGAAGCGCGCGATCGGCGTCGCGGAGCGCGACCTCAGCCAGGGCGACGAGCTCTCGGCCGAGTACCGCGCGCTCTCCCGCCGGATCAACAACGCCGGGGCGCTCGCGGGGATCGTCGTGGTCGTGACGGCGTTCTTCATGGTCGTCAAGCCCTGACATAAGCTCGTCCGGATGACACCCTCGGCTGAGGGCGGCTTTCCGCCGATCGGCGACTACGGCTACCTCTCGGACTCGCACACGGGGGCACTCGTGGCGCCCGACGGATCGGTCGAGTGGCTGTGCGTCCCCCGGTTCGACTCCCCGAGCGTGTTCACCGCGCTGCTCGACCGCGGGGCGGGCCGCTTCCGGCTCGGCCCGGCCGGGTTCCGCGTCCCCCTCGCGCGCCGCTACGCGCCGGGAACGAACATGCTCGAGACGACCTGGACGACGGGCGAAGGGTGGCTGGTCGTCCACGACGCGCTCGTGATCGGGGAGTGGCGCGACGACGCCGGCCACCGGCACGCCCGCCCGCCGAGCGGCCACGACGCCGAGGG
>JBOGZL010000333.1:0-2404 GCA_050697195.1 Solirubrobacterales bacterium | reverse complement strand
CCGGAAGTTTTCGGGCTGATTGAGGGTTGATCCCGCTGTTACAGCGGGATTGAGCCTTCTTTGGGCGCTCCGGTGTGGTCAAGAGTCTGTCCGGTGGTTCTGCGATACTGCCGCATATGAAGACGGGCGGTACTGCGATGCACGTGGTCACGATCAAGCGGCGTCACGGCGAGCGCGAGTACGAATCGACGCTCGTGCGGCGGAGCATCCGCGAGGGCAAGCGGGTGCGCAAGGAGACGGTCGCCAACCTCTCCAGGCTGCCGGCGGAGGCGATCGAGGCGGTGCGACGTGCGCTCGCGGGCGAGACACTGGTGACAGCCGAGGAGGCGTTCGCGATCGAGCGCTCGCTGCCGCACGGCCACGTCGCGGCCGTGCTCGGCACGGCACGCCGGCTGGGGCTGGAGCGGCTGCTCGACGGGGAGCGCAGCCGCGAGCGCGATCTCTGCCTGGCGATGGTCTGCCAGCGGCTGCTGCGGGCCGGCTCGAAGCTGTCGGCGACGCGCCGGTTCGCGCTCTCGACGCTCGGCGAGGAGCTCGCGGTCGAGGAGGCGAGCGAGGCGGAGCTGCTGGCGGCGATGGATTGGCTGCTCGCCCGGCAGGAGCGGGTCGAGGCGGCGCTCGCTCGCCGCTACCTGGCAGAGGGCGGCTTCGTCTTGTACGACCTCTCCGCCAGCTACCTGGAGGGCCGCAAGTGCCCGCTGGCCGCGCTCGGCTACCCGCGCGACGGCAAGAGAGGGAAGCTGCAGATCCAGTACGGGCTGACCTGCTCGCCCGAGGGTCGGCCGGTCGCGGTCGAGGTCTTCGACGGCAAGATCCACGACGACAAGACGCTTCCCTCAGCGCTCGAGCGGATCAAGCAGCGCTTCGGGATCGAGCGCGTGGTCGTCTGCGGCGACCGCGGCATGGTCACCGAGGCCAACATCGCCACGCTCCGGGAGCACGGGTTCGACTGGATCACGGCGCTGCGGGCGCCGCAGGTGCAAGCGCTCGTCGAAAGCGGCGCCCTCCAGCTCTCGCTGTTCGACGAGCGTGACCTGGCCGAGATCGCCTCCGAGCGCTACCCGGGCGAGCGGTTGGTCGTCTGCCGCAACCCGCACGTCGCTCGCGAGCGGGCGCGCAAGCGGGAGGCGCTGCTCGCCGCCACCGAGCAGGAGCTTCAGAAGGTGAAGGCCTCGGTCGACAACCCGCGCGGGCGCCTACGCGAAAGGCCGGCCGGACTGATCGGCGAGCGCGCCGGTCGGGTCGTCAACCGCTACAAGGTCGCCAAGCACTTCCAGCTCACGATCGCCGACGGGCGCTTCGAGTACCAGCGCAACGAGCAAGCGATCGCTGCGGAGGCGGCGCTCGACGGCTTCTACGTGCTGCGCACGAGCGTCGGCACCGAGAAGCTCACCCCGCAAGCGGTCGTACGCGCCTACAAGCTGCTCGCCCACGCCGAGCGGGCCTTCCGGGCGATGAAGAGCCCCGAGCTCGAGATCCGCCCCCTCCACCACCGCCTCGAAGACCGCGTCCGCGCCCACGTCTTCCTCTGCATGCTCGCCTACGCGGTCCGCTTCGAGCTCGAGCACAGGCTCGCGCCGCTGCTCTTCAAAGACGACAGCCCGCTCGCCCCCGCCGACCCGGTCGCGCCCGCCCAGCGCTCGGCCGCCGGCAAGCGCAAGGCAGCAACCAAGCGGACCGCGGACGGCCTCCCCGTCTCCAGCTTCCGCGACCTGCTCGACGCGCTCGGCACCCTCTGCCGCAACCACGTCCGCCTCCGCGGCTCCCAGGCCAGCTTCGACCAGCTCACCGAGCAGAACGCGCTCCAACGGCGCGCATTCGAGCTGCTCGAGCTCAACGCCAACCGCGTGTAGACAGAACCAAACAGGCCACCAACCCGCGATCCCGCTGCCAGAGAGTGATCGCCCACCTCAGGGCCGAAAACTTCCGCCTAGCGGGATAGGCCCTTAGACCGGCATCCCCAAGCCGCTTTCGCGATTCGTCCGACGCGAGAGCGGACAACGCCTCGCCGTGGACGCCCGCTTTCACGGGGAGGGACACTCTGCCCCTAGGTGGGCAGGGCTTCCGGTGTCGTCCCTTGCGGACGTCTGCCGCGGCTGAGGGGGGACGATCGCATTTAGTCCGCCCGATGGTGGGCCACAGTTCGGTGGTGGTTTTCGAGCACGGAAGAAGGCCTGGCAGAAGGATGCGAAGGTGAAGCGGTGCGAGCAGAGCCCGGCGAGCTTGGTTGGACGATCCGTCGAAGCGGCCGTCGGTTGGGCGAAGGGCCGCCGTCGGCCGTGCGGGTACCGTGGGGTCGGTGCGAATCGCGACCTGGAACGTCAACTCGGTCAGGCAGCGCGTGCCGCGGCTGCTGCCCTGGCTGGATGAGCGGCGGCCGGATGTGGTCTGCTTGCAGGAGACC
>JBOGZL010000332.1:0-14290 GCA_050697195.1 Solirubrobacterales bacterium | reverse complement strand
GCTACCTGGGCAGGGTCCAGCGCCGCGACGGCGGCTGGGCGCTCGCCGAGAGCGGCCCCACCAACACCCAGTCGACCGCGTGGGCGGTCCAGGGCCTTCTCGCCGCCGGCCGCGACCCCGCGGCGGTCAGTAGGGGCGGCCGCGATCCGTTCGAGTACCTCGCCGCGCGCCAAAGCGGCGACGGCCACTACACCTACTCGGCCTCGAGCGACCAGACCCCGGTCTGGGTCACGAGCCAGGCGCTGCTCGCCGTCTACCGCAAGACGTTCCCCCTCGCCGCGGTCGCCCGCGCGCCGGGCGGAGGCGGCGCCGAGGCCGCGGACGGGGCCGAGGCCGCGGCCGGAGAAGAAGGCAAGCAGAGGGCGGAGAAGGCGAAGCCCGGGAAGAAGGAGGCCTCCCGGTCAGCCGACTCCGCAGTCGCCGGCGAACAGTCCTCTGGCGGCGGCGGCGAGAACCCGGCAGCGCCAACGTTCGAGCAGACCTCCTCCGACGACGGCGGCCCGAGCACGCGCCAGGTCGTGGTCGGCGGCCTCGGCCTGCTCGCGCTCGCGCTCGGCGGCGGGTTCTTCCTCTACCGGCGCCGGCTCCCCGGCTAGCCGGGCCGTCGAGCCGAGCGCCCGACTCGTCTACGGTTTCGCGCGATGGACGTCGAGACCGCGATCCGGACCAGGCGGACGCACAAGGCCTACCGGCCCGAGCCGGTGCCGCGCGAGACGCTCGAGGAGCTGCTGGAGCTCGCGCGGTGGGCGCCGAACCACCACCTCACGAACCCGTGGCGGTTCCGGGTCGTGGGGCCGGAGGCGCTGGAGCGCCTGAAGGAGGCCGCGGGGCCGGAGGCGGCGTCGAAGCTCGAACGCGCCCCGACGCTCGTCGTCTGCTCCTGCAAGCTGACCGGGGATCCGGTCCAGGACGAGGAGGACCTCCACGCCGCCGGGATCGCCGCCTACATCGTGCTGCTGGCCGCGCACGACCGCGGGCTCGCTGGCTACTGGCGCACGCCGGACGTGCTGAGGAGCGAGGCGGGGCGCGCGGCGGTCGAGCTCGGCGAGGACGAGCGCTTCGTGAGCCTGATCCACCTCGGCGAGCCGATCCAGGACCAGCGTCCCCCGGCGCGCGACCCGGCCGAGCAGGTCGTCGCCTTCCTCGAGTAGTGATTTCGCGCCGCGACGCACTCGAGGCGATCGGCGGCGAGCGATTCGACGTTCTCGTGATCGGCGGCGGGATCACGGGCGCGGGGGTCGGGCTCGACGCCGCCTCGCGCGGCTACTCGGTCGCGCTCGTCGAGCGCGACGACTACGCGGTCGGGACCTCGAGCCGATCGTCGAAGATGGTCCACGGCGGGCTCCGCTACCTGCAGAACTTCGACCTCGGACTCGTGCGCGAGGCGCTGCTGGAGCGCCAGCTCATGGTCCAGCTCGCCCCCCACCTCGTCTACCCGACGCCGTTCCTGATCCCGACGCTCGGCGACGCCCGCCGCGACCGCCGCTACAGCGTCGGGCTCAACATGTACGACGTGATGGCGACGACGCGGGTGGGGCGGGGGCGACGCGAGCGTGCCGCGCGGCGCGAGGCCGAGGACTACTGGGCGCCCGACCGCCACCGCCAGATCTCCGGCGACGAGGTCGCGGAGCTGGTCCCGGCTTTGGCGGACCTGAAGCCGAAGTCGGCGTACCTGTTCTACGACTGCCAGACCGACGATGCCCGGCTCGTGCTCACGATCCTCGGCGAGGCGGAGCGGTTCGGCGCGGTGTGCGTGAACGGCGCCGAGGTCACCGAGGTGCTGGAGGAAGACGGGACGGCATCCGGGGTCGCGTGCGTGGACGCCGACTCCGGGGAGCGCCTCGAGATCGCGGCGGACAACGTCGTCAACGCGACCGGCGTGTGGGCGGATCGGATCCGCCCCGAGGAAATCGAGGCCGAGGAGGACGTCCCGAGGATCAGCCCCAGCAGGGGGACGCACGTCACCGTCTCGTTCGAGCGGCTTCCCCTTGAGGAGGCGGCTTGCATAGTCCCGGCGGGCGAGGAGCGCACGATCTTCGCGCTGCCGTGGTACGGGCGGGCGTTGATCGGGACGACCGACAACGACTACGACGGCGAGATCGACCGGCCCCGGCCGGGCGCCGACGACATCGAGTACTTGCTCGGCGCGACCAACGACTACTTCGAGACCGACCTCGGGCTCGGCGACCTCACCGGTGCGTACGCGGGCGTGCGGCCGCTGATCGCGACCGGGGATCCGCGCAAGTCGGTAGACATCTCGCGCAAGGCGGAGCTTTACGAGACCTCGTCGGGGATGATCACGATCACCGGCGGCAAGCTGACGACATGGCGCCGGATGGCGAAGCAGGCCGTGGATCGACTCGTCGAGCGCGAGGAGCGCGAGGCGCCGTGCCGGACCGCGGAGATCCCGCTGGGGATGTCGGCCCGGCCCGAGGACCTCGAGCCTCCGGACGGCCTCGAGGAGGAGGCGCTGCCGGAGGGTGCGCTCGCCCAGCTCGCGTTTCGCTACGGGCACGCCGCCCGGGACGTCCTCGCGCTGGCCGCCGAGCGCCCCGAGCTCTCGCGGCCCATCGCCCCGGGGCGCCCCGACCTGCTGGCCGAGGCGGTGGTCGCGGCCCGCTCCGAGCAGGCGCGCTCGGTCGCCGACGTGCTCCTGCGCCGCACCCGACTCGGGATCGTGGCCGCTCCGGAGCTCCGCGGCGCCGGGTCGGTGCTCGCGGTTGCGGAGGCGATCGGGTCGGAGCTCGGGTGGCGGGGCCGGCGGGCGCGCAAGGAGGCGGAGGCATGGGTCGAGGCGGCGCGGGCGGAGGGTGTCGATCCGGCCGCTGGCGTAAGCTAGCCGCAGGCAGTGAGGCTGTTCATCGACACGGGAAGCGTGGCCGAGGTCGAGGAGATCGCGGCGTGGGGCGTTCTCGCCGGTGCGACCACCAACCCCTCGCTGCTCGCGAAGGAGCAGGGCGACCCCGGGGAGATCGTCGCCCGGATCTGCGACCTGGTCGGCGGGCCGGTGTCCGCCGAGGTCGTCTCCCAGGAGCCGCGGGGGATGATCGACGAGGGCCGCGCGTTGCGCGAGCTGCACGAGCACGTGACGGTCAAGGTCCCCTTCTGCGAGCAGGGCCTCGAGGCGGCACACGCCCTCACCACCGACGGGATCCCCGTCAATATGACGCTCGTCTTCTCCGCGAACCAGGCGCTGCTTGCCTCGAGCGCCGGAGCGACCTACGCCTCGTGCTTTATGGGGAGACTCGACGACATATCGGTCGACTCGACGGCGGTCGTGGGCGAGATCGTCGACGCGTTCCGGGCCGGCGGCGTCACCTCGCAGGTGATCGCCGCCTCGATCCGCCACCCTGAGCACGTCGTGATCGCCGCGAAGCTCGGCTGCGAGATCGCCACCGTCCCGGCGAAGGTGCTCCGCCAGATGCTCAACCATCCGCTCACCGACGCCGGCGCCGAGCGCTTCCGCAAGGACTGGGAGTCGCGCCCCGAGTTCGCCGAGTGGCTGCGCCAGCTCACCGAGCGCCGGCTCGAGAAGACCGGCACCTAGCGTCGGGCACAGTTCCGGCCCGCGGATATGCTCCGCGCCTCGCATGGCCCAGGCCGATCTCGCGGACAGCCACATCTCGGAGCTTCACGCCGAGGCCGCCCGATTGGGCGTCCCGGACTACCGCAAGCTCCGCCGCGAGCGGCTGATCGAGGAGATCGAGGAGCGCGGGGAGGACGCCGGGGAGACGCCGGAGCCTGCCGAGGTGGCTGAGGCGCGCGAGGAGCTCGAGCAGGTCGAGGAAGCGGAGGAGCGCGAGGCGGCCGAGAGGGCCGATGAGCGGGAGGAGCGCCCACGCAGGCGGGAGCGACGCGAGCCCACGGACGCGGCAACGGAGCAGGTGCGCGGTGTCCTGGATCGCACCCATCGCGGGTACGGCTTCCTGCGCCTACGCGGTCTCGAGTCCTCGCCCGGGGACGTCTACATCTCCGCCTCGCAGATTCGCCGCTGCGAGCTGCGGATCGGCGACCTCGTATCCGGCCCCGCGCGCGAGCCCGAGCGCGGCGAGCGCTACCCGGCCCTGGTCCACGTCGATCTCGTAAACGGCGTCGAGCCCCGGGAAGACGGCGAGCGCCCGGAGCTTGAGGACCTCACGGCGGTGGCACCGCACCGCCGCCTGCGCATCGAACCCGACCAGGCCGACCTCCTCACCCGGGCCGTCGACCTGCTCGTCCCCCTGGCGCTCGGGCAGCGCGTCCTCGTGCGGGCCGCGCCCCGCTCGGGTCGGACCACGCTCCTGCGCGGTCTCGCCGGTGCGATCCAGGCCGTCGCGGACCGGCCCGCGCTCGTGGTGCTGCTCGTGGACGAGCGCCCGGAGGAGGCGACGGCGTGGGCGGAGGTGCTTCCCGACGACGAGCTCGCGGTCGCGACCGCGGAGATGGACCACCGCGAGCAGGTGCGGGTCGCGCGGCTCGCGCTCGAGCGCGCGAAGCGCCGTGCGGAGTCGGGCGAGGACGTCGTCCTGATCGTCGACTCGCTCTCGCGACTCGCCGTCGCCCACCGCGACCCCGACGGCGTCAAGCAGCTCTTCGGGGCGGGCCGCGAGCTGGCCGAGGAGGATGCCGGATCGCTGACGGTGATCGGGACCGTGCTCGACGGGGCGGCCGACGAGGGGGCCGCGCGAGCCGCGGTCGAGACGACCGAAAACGCCCTCGTCGTCCTCGACCCGGACCTGGCCGCGGCCGGCGTGTTCCCGGCGCTGCGCCCCGACGAGTGCCGCGCGTCCGACGAGGAGGCGCTGCGCGAGCCCGGCGAGCTCGACGCCGTGCGCCGGCTCCGCGCCGAGCTCGGGGAACTGGGGCCGGACGAGGCCGCGGGAGTTCTCCGCGAGCGGCTCGAGGGCTCGCGGACGAACGCGGAACTGCTCGCGAGCCTCTAGACGCCGTAGGCGACCGCGGCCCAGGAGGGCTCGCGGGAGAGCTCGATCGGCTCGGAGTCGCGATCGAGCTGGATGTAGCCGAAGGTGTGGGTCTCCGCGTCGAACACGACGTCCAGCTCGCCCTCCTTGACCCGCTGGTCGAGCCACGCGCCGCGGAAGACGAGCCGGCGGATCCAGTGGACGAGGCTGCGGTTCGACGGGCCGACGAGCTCGGCCCAGTGCTCGTTGACGTGCTCCCCGAGCTCGGAGGCGGCCTCCGGGATCTCGCCGTTGACCGCGAGCTCGACGAGGTCGTGAAGCTCCTCGGCCTCGAGCCCGGGCGCCACGAAGTCGAGCTTCACGGCCGCCTGCTCGACCCGCTCGGCGAAGTCGTGCTCGTTGAACGAGAAGCGAAGCTCGCCGTACTCGAGGACGTAGTCCGAGCCCGACTCGTAGTTGCCTCTGCGGGTTGAGTTCCTGTTCTCCACTTCCGGACCGGCTTGGTTTCCATCACCCCCGGCGACGAGCGCCGGGCTCCCATACGGCTGCGCCGATTCTATGTAGGCCTCAGTGGCGCGCAGCCCGCTGCGCCGGCCTGAACGCCCGCTTGCACCTCGGGCTCCCCTCCGGCTCGCGCGAGCGCTCTCGCGTCGGTTTCGACCTCCCCGGTTGTGGTGATACCCAAGGACTGATGTCGATTCCTGTCTTGATCGCGCGAGTGCGGGCACCCCTGATGTGGCTCTTCTTCGCGGCGGTGATCGCGTCCGTCGTCATCGGGGTGTCGATCTGGATCGCCCTCGGACTGTTCGTCGCCGCGCTCGTCGCCAACCTGTGGCTCGGGACCGTCCGGCGCGAGCCGACGCGGGTCGGGGTGCCGGTGGTGGGTCGCTGGCAGGCGATGAACAGCCCCGCCGATCGGGTTCCGAGCCATTATCTGCACACCTACGGCCAGACGTACGCGATCGACTTCGTATGCGAGCCGGAGGACCGGCCACGGCCGGCTTTCGGGTCGCGGCCCGCCTTTCGCCGCCCGGAGGACTTCCCTGGATACGGCCAGAAGGTGCTCGCGCCCGCCGCGGGAGCGGTCGTACGCACGGTGGACGACCAGCGCGATCACCGCGCTCGCAACTCGGCGTTGGGCGTCCTGTTCGTCTTCGTCGTCGAGAGCGCGCCGCGTGAGCTCCTCGGGCTGAGTCGGATCCTCGGCAACCACGTCGTCCTGGACCTCGGGGACGGCGTCTACTCGGCGCTCGCCCACCTCAGGCGGGGTTCGGTCGGCGTCGCCGAGGGGGACCGGGTCGAAGCCGGCGACCCGATCGCCGAGTGCGGGAACTCGGGCAACTCGACCGAGCCGCACCTGCACTTTCAGCTCATGGACAGCCCCCGCACCCTGTTCGCGGCCGGGCTTCCGTTCGAGTTCGATCGCTTCGAGGTGAACGGGCGCCGGGAGAGGGGAGTCCCGGGCAAGGACGAGCCGTTTGTCGCTCCGACGGCGCAACCGATGCCCATCTAGGGCGCCAGGGTCACGGTGCCGTCGTAGGGGACGCTCAGGCGCTCGTCGCGAGCGGTTCGCGCGACGCGATCAGGCGTGCCGGCGGACTGCCGGCGAGGGCCGTGCTTTCGGCTGTCATGTGCGACTGGTCGGCGTATCCGGCCGCGAGCGCGAGGGTGGCGAGGTCGGTTCGGTCCGGACCGCTCGCGGAGGCGAGGGCGAGCATCCGCTGGAGGCGGATCACCCTCGCGAGCGTCTTCGGCCCGTATCCAACCGCGGCGTGAAAGCGGCGCCGCAACTGGCGCTCGCTGATCCCGAGCGCGTCGCCGAGCGCGCGAACGCGCGCCCTGCTGTCGGCACTCAGGCGGGCGACGGCGGCCGCCACCAGCCCGTCGGGCCGCCCGGCGTGCTCGAGGCGATCGCGGAGCGCCGCCGCGAGCAGCCCGAGCCGGGCGGAGGCCGACCCCGCGCCGTCGACCAGGTCGGAGAGTCGCTCGGCGTCCGGCCCCCACAGGTCCGCGAGCGGGACTCGAAGGTCACGCAGCTCCTTGGCGGGCACGCTCAGCATCGCCGGTCCGCCGCCGGGACGGAACCGAATGCCGACCACCGTCGAGCCGAGCGGGCGCGACGGTCGGACCGGCCCCGTGTCGGGTCCCGCGGCGATCAGCCCGATGCCCTCGCGCCAGACGATGTCCATGCACCCGTCGGGGAGCACGGTGCCGGCCTCGCCGGAGACCGGGCCGAGCATCCAGCCGCAGCGCACGTGCTCGCGCAGGTCGGGCGGCGGCGAGAGCTCGCGGTAGCGTTCGGACGGGGCCCGGTTCGTCATCCGCGCACAGCCTATCTCACGCTTTGCAGGGGTTTTGTGGATCCTGAGCGCGCCGGACCCGTACTTGCGTTCGCTCACATCATTGCTATACTTTCTGAAGCTGAGGTGGGAGCCGGCCCATCGGCGTGGGCCGAGAGTGGGGGACGACAACCTCGAAAGGAGCAAGATGCCTCGGACGAGAGGCGCTGCGAGCAAGCGCAGCGACGCCCGCCGCACCCGCGGCGAGCATGACAACCAGACAACCGAGAAGGCCGCCGGCGAGCGCCGAGCGCGCGGCCACCAGGCGGCCGAGGCGACAACCGACAGCCTGCAGCTGTTCATGAACCAGGCGATGCGGTATCCGCTGCTCACCGCGGCGGAGGAGGTCGATCTCGCGCAGCGGATCGAGCGCGGCGACCTCGCCGCCAAGGAGCGCCTGATCAACTCGAACCTGCGCCTGGTGATCAAGTTCGCGCGCCGCTACCAGGGACACGGCCTCGATCTCGGGGACCTGATCCAGGAGGCGATGCTGGGGCTGATCCGGGCGGCAGAGAAGTTCGACTGGCGGCGCGGCTACAAGTTCTCCACCTACGCGGTGCTGTGGATCAAGCAGTCGATCCAGCGCGGACTCGACAACACGGGGCGCCCGGTGCGGATTCCCGCCCACATCGCCCAGCGCGAGCGGACGGTGAACCGGACCAGCACCGAGCTCGGTTCGCGACTCGATCGCGACCCCACCGACGAGGAGGTCGCCGCGGAGACGAAGCTGCCGCTCGACGAGGTGATGGCGATTCGCGACCTCACCCGCGTCACGGCGAGCCTCGACTCGCCCGTGGGCGAGGGTGACACGACGCTCGGCGAGCTGCACGCCGAGAGCACCGACGATCTCGAGGACGAGGTCCTCGAGCGCGAGCAGGAGAAGACCGTCGCCGACGCGCTCGCTCGGCTGCCCGACAAGGAGCGGCGCATCATCGCCGCCCGGTTCGGGACCGGCGGGCGCCAGGAACGCACCCTGCGTGACGCCGCCCGCGAGGTCGGGGTAACCCAGGAGCAGGCCCGGCGGCTCGAGGCCCGCGCGCTCGAGCGGCTCTCGGCGGACGGCGCGCTCGCCGACTGGCGCGCGGTCGCCTAACAGAGAAATTACCTGGCGTTCACCTCCCGTGTAGATGGCGGAGCGAGGATGGCGTCGTCATCAACCGGAAGGAGCCTCACATGCCGCAGATCATCGTGACCACGAACACCGCCGACGACGGGAACGGAGCCGTGCTGCTGAAGGAGCGGATCGGCCCGCTCGATCTGGAGTCGGACCACTTCTCCGCCCAGCTGATCGAGCGTCTGGGCTGGGCGCTCGTCGATGCCGACGACCTCGAGCAGCCGAGCGAGGCGTCGTAGCGTGAGACAAACGGGGCACACCGCCCGCCGCGAGTGAGGGCCGCGAAAGCGGCCCTCATTCGTGCTCCGGCCGAGTGACGGCGGCGGCGAGGGGGCGCGCGTGGGGGGTGCGGGGCTTGGACACGCGTGGGCCTCAATCGTTCAGGGACTCGCGCCGGCGGGCCTCCGCGACGCTTCCGAAGCCTGCCGTGGGCGAGGCTGGCGGGGTGCAGGGTGCGGGTCGCTGATCGCCCGCTCGCCCGGCTCCTCGGCCTCGCCGTGCTCGACCGCGAGCGCGCCGGGCCCGGGCTGCTGATCCCGCGCTGTCGCAGCGTCCACACGTTCGGGATGCGGTTCGCGCTCGACCTCGCGTTCCTCGACCGCAACGGCGCGGTCATCTCGCGCCGCTTCTCGGTGCCCCCGGGGCGAGTGGTGCTCCAAAGGCGCGCCGCGGCGGTCGTCGAGCTGCCGGCTGCCGGCGGCGTCGGCCGCGTGAGATAGCGTCACGGGCGTGACAGGGGACAAGCTCGCCGTGCCGATCGTGGTCGGAACCCGGCCCGAGGCGATCAAGCTGGTGCCGATCATCCTCGCGCTGCGAGATGACGACTCCTACCACCCGATCGTCGTCTCGACCGGGCAGCACCACTGGATGGTCCAGGACATCTTCGAGCTCGCCGGGATCACCACCGACGTCGACCTGTGGGTCGGGGAGGGGCGCTCGGGGCTGAACGAGCGGGTGGCGTCGGTGATCCGCCGGTTCGAGGACTTCTGCCGCGAGTGGTTCGGCGCCGAGGGAAAGGCCGTCGCCACGACCGAGGAGCTTCTGAGCGGGCATTTCCCCGTCGCGGTGATCGTGCACGGGGATACGAGCTCGGCGTTCGCGGCCGCGCTGGCGGCCTTCCACCTGCGGATACCGGTGATGCACGTGGAGGCCGGACTGCGCACGGACTCCAACCTGACGCCGTTCCCCGAGGAGCTCAACCGCGAGCTGATCTCTTGCATCGCGTGCTTTCACTGCGCACCGACCTCGGCCAACCAGCAGAACCTCGTCCGGGAGGAGATCCCGGTGGACCAGATCTTCGTCACCGGCAACACGGGGATCGACGCGCTCCAATGGGCGTCGGGGCTCGCCGTGCCGTTCGAGGACCCCTCCGTCCAGGAGCTGTACGACGGCGACGCGCGGATCGTCGCGGTAACCGCTCACCGACGGGAGAACTGGGCCACCGGGCTGACCGGCATCGCCGAAGGGCTCGCGAGGCTCGCTCGTTCGCACCCCGATGTGCGGTTCGTGCTCCCGCTGCACCCGAACCCCACGGTGCGCGAGAAGCTGAAGCCACCGCTCGAGGGGGTGGAGAACGTGCTCTTGACGGAGCCGATGGGCTATCCGAGCTTCGCCCGGCTGCTCGCCCGCAGCCACATGGTGATAACGGACTCAGGGGGAATCCAGGAGGAGGCGCCGTCGCTCGACAAGCCGGTGCTCGTGGCCCGCGAGACGACCGAGCGCCAGGAGGGCGTCGCTGCCGGGACCCTGCTGCTCGTCGGCACCGACCCGGAGCGGATCGTGACGGAGGCCTCGCGCCTGCTGACCGACGAGACCGCGTACGCGCGCATGGCGCGGGCGCACAACCCGTACGGGGACGGCCACGCCGCGGAGCGGATCGTGGCTGCCCTCGACCATCTGAGCGACGGCGGGCCGCCGCCGCACCCGTTCGGGTCCGGCTACAGCCGGCGCGCGGTGCTCGCGGCTGCGGGTTACGAGGAAGCGCTCGACCCTCGCGAGGTCCCGGCCGACGAGAGGGGTGAGCCCGAACAGCCCGAGCCGGGGGTGCTGTGGCCGAGCTGACGCTTCCGTTCGAGGGCCTTCCGCCCATCTGGGTCGCCGCGTTCAGCGTCGCGTTCGCGGTCATCGTCGGGATGCTTGTCTGGACCGCGCTTCTGTTCGTGCGCGCCCAGCATTCGCGGCGCAACCCGCCGGCGGCCTCGAGCGACGACACGGCGGGCTTCACCTGGGTGTTCGTCGTCCCCGCGCTGAACGAGGAGCTCACGATCCGCGACAGCGTCGAGCGGCTGCTGAACGTCGAGGTGGAGCGGCGCCGGATCGTCGTCGTGGACGACGGGTCGGACGATCGCACCCCCGAGATCCTGCGCGAGATCGCCGATCCGGACCTGAGCGTGATCCGCCGCGAGCGTCCGGAGGCGCGGCGGGGGAAGGCGGCAGCGCTCAACCGCGCCTACCGCTCGCTCGACCAGGTCCTCGGCGACGAGGATCGATCGCGCGTGATCGTCGTCGTCGTCGACGCGGACGGAAGGCTCGACCCGCGCGCGCCGGGGTACGCGGCGGCGCAGCTCGCAGATCCCGAGGTCGGCGGGGTCCAGGCGCTCGTTCGGATCTACAACCGGGGTAACTTCCTCACCTTGATGCAGGACGTCGAGTTCTCGGTCTACGGCTGCCTCTACCAGTCGGGTCGCAACGACTGGGGCACCGCGGGAATGGGCGGGAACGGTCAGTTCAACCGCCTCAGCGCGCTCGACGACGTCGCCGACGCGGAGGGCCCGTGGCGCGACCGGCTGACGGAGGACCAGGACCTCGGCCTGCGGCTGATCGGGGCGGGGTGGAGGGGCCGCCAGGACCTGCGCGCGGTCGTCGAGCAGCAGGGGCCGTCGGGGCTGCGGGCGCTGTTTCGCCAGCGCACGCGCTGGTCGCAGGGAAACCTCCAGGCGATGGGCCTGATCGACACGGTGTGGGGCGCGCCGATCCCGCTCCTCGCCCGCGCCGAGCAGGTCGCCTACCTGCTGATGCCGCTGTGGCAGGGGATCGTCGGCGCGGCGCTGATCGCCGGGGTCGTCCTCGGGATCACGGGGGAGACAACGTTCTGGGACGGCGGCGACGTGTGGCTGCTCGTGTTCTTCTACCTGCTCGGATTCGGGGGGACGATGATGGGGTGCGTCGCCGCCGGGCTCCGTCAGGGCGGCCCGGGCCCGCTCGCCGGCTTCTTGATCGCGCAGGTATACGCGTTTTACTCGTGGCTCCTGTGGCCGGTGCTCGCCCGCTCGACCGTCCGCCAGCTGACCGAGCGTCGTGACTGGGTGAAGAGCGAGCGCGAGGCGCTTCCCGCCGGCCAGCATTGACGCCGCGATGGACTCGTTGCCCGACATTTCGAGCACCGACGAGGACCTGAACTGCTACTCGGGGCTGTTCTCGACGCGGGCGCGGGTTCTGGTGCCCGAGGACCTCGAGCAGCTACGCGAGATCTTCGCCCACGCCCGGCGGGAGGGGCACCGAGTCGCGCTGCGCTCGGGTGCCCATTCCTTCGATGGCCAGTCGCTGGGCGACGACCTCGTCGTCTCGATGAAGCGATTCGACTCGATCGAGGTGCTCGCGGACCAGAGGAAGGTGCGCGTCGGCTCCGGCGCGACGTGGGGAGCGATGCTGGGAGCCCTCGAGCCGCTCGGACTCGTCCCGGCGGTGACGGTGACCACCGCGGACGCCACCGCCGGTGGCACGCTTTCGGGCGACTGCCTGTCGCGGTTCTCACCCGCCTACGGCAAGGAGGGGGAGTGGATCGAGAGCTTCCAGCTGCTGACCCCCGAGGGGGAGCTTCTCGAGTGCACCGCGCCCGCCAAGGGCGCCCCGCAGTCCGAGTGGACGCTCCAGGAGCGGGCGTTCTGCGCCGCGATCGGCGGGCTGGGCTACCTCGGCGCCGTGGTCGCGATCACGTACCGCGTGCTGTGGGCGGGCTCCACGGATGGCCAGATCGGGGTGCGGACGACGGTGCGCAAGTTCGAAACGTTCGCCAGCCTCGCCGCGGACCTCGTTCCGAACGCTCGGGAGATGGTCCGGCAGGCATCCGATCCCCGCGACCCCGAGATGCTCGACTCGATCTGGTCGGCGCTCGATACGCGCGGCGACGGGTCGCAGTCGGCGCTGCTGTTCACCTCCACGTTCACGACGGCGACCAAGCGCCGGCGCATGCCCCTGCACCGCCCCAGGATGTTGGTGCGGATCCCCGTCGAGTGGCTGATGAGGGTCCCCTTCATCTCCAAGCTGCTGTGGCGGTTCTACTTCCGGGTCCTGTTCCGCGACGGCGAGGAGTACATCGACGACCTCGAGGGCTATTCGTTCTTCATGGACGGGAACGCGCGCGCGAAGCGGATTGCCAAGCGCCTCGGCTTCAGGATGCAGAACGCCCAGCAGACCTTCGTCGTCCCCAGCGACCCGGGTGCGGCCGGGGGGTGGGACCAGGTCAAGGACGACCTCGTCGAGTGGCTCGAGTACGCGCACGAGTTCCTGCTCGAGCGTGGTCTCACGCCGACGCTCAACGACGTCCTGTTTCTGCCGAAGGACCTGCCGTTCCCGCTCTCCGCGAGCGCGGAGCTGTCCGGCTTCGCGGTGAGTTATGCGTTCGAGACCTCCAACCCCGACACCCTCGAGCGCGTGAGGGGGGCGTTCACCGAGCTCGCCGACGTCCTCGATGAGAGGTTCAAGGGCCGCGTCTACCTGGTCAAGAACGTCTTCGCACGGCAGACGGCGCTCGAGCGGATGTACGGCGAGAATGCCGTCCGGTTCTTCCGCCTCAAGCGCGACCTCGATCCCCGCAAGACGCTGCGGGACCCGTTCCTCGAGCGCACGTTCGGCGACCTGCTCGAGCGGGAGTACGCCGGGCGCTAGTCGCGCAGGCCGACCGCCCGGAACGCCTCGTCGCAGTCGAACACCACCTGCCAGCTCGCGACCTTGCCGTCGCTGACGGTGAAGATGCCGGCCTGGCGCATCTCCGCCTCCACTCCGCTCTTGCCGCGCGCCCACCAGCTGATCACCACAAGCACGCGATCCCCGCAATCGAAGAACTCCTCCGGCTGGAGGTGCATCTCGCTCATCGCGTCGTAATACGTCGTCACCGCCTGGCGGAACGCCGGGATTCCCTTGTATGTTCCGGCGCCCGGCAGCGCGGGGTCCTCGCGGTACTCGAAGTCCGGGTCGAGCCATTCCGACGCCCGGCGCCAGGTCGATTCGAGGCGCGGATCGAGGTTGATCCCCAGCTCGAGAGCCTCACGCACCACCTCTACGTCCCCGCTCGCCACCGGCTCAAGATCGTAAAGGTCCTCGCGCAGCAGCTCGAGATATCGGGTCCGTGGATCGCCCCGCCCAGAATCGCCGATCTCGGCATCGACGATCCGCTCGTTCTTCGAGCCCGCCTCGGCCAGCACCCTGCCGGTCTGGTCGAGCGCCGTCGAGTGTCCGCCGAACGACAGGCCGTCCTGGTCGCCGACCCGGTTGACGTACACGTGCGGCAGGCCGCTCTCCAGGGCCCGGGCGCGCGCGAAGACCTCGTGATCGAGCTCGAACTCCGAGGGGTTCGCGGAGATCGTGACGAGCATGTCCGCGCCGCCGCGGACCAGCGCTCGCGCGACCTCCGGGAACTCCATGTCGAAGCAGATCATCAGCCCGAGCACGCGGCCGCCGAGCTCGACGGTAACCAGCCCGTCGCCGGCGACGTAGACGTCGCGCTCCGCGCCGAAGGGATGCGTCTTGCGGTACACGGCCGCCAGCTCGCCCGTGGAGTCAACGCATATCGCGCTGTTGGCGATCCCGCCGGCCCAGCAGGTCTGATCAGGACAGGCGCCGCTCGAACTCCAGCTCGAGGTCGCGCGCACGCGCCGCCGAGGCCACGTTGCCTTTGCGCTCGTAAAGGCTCGCGGCTTCGGCTGCGCTCGCGCGCG
>JBOGZL010000331.1:0-7476 GCA_050697195.1 Solirubrobacterales bacterium | reverse complement strand
GAAACCCCTGCTCACACTCGACGTCAGGGAGCGCCCCGACCTCGCCCGCAAGTACGGGATCGCGGTCGTGCCCACCGTGGTGGCCGTCAACGCGAGCGGGGCGGTCACCGAGCGTCTGGCGCCCTAGTGCTCCGCGTCGCTGAAGGATTTGGGCGCCATCGCCCACCAAATGCTTCAGGGAGCGGAACGAGGGCTCCGCAACCGGCGGTGGACCGTGATCAGCGTCGCCCGTACGTAGCCAGACTCGTGCCAGACCTGCGCGTGGGTGAAGCGCAGGCAGGTGAGACCCGCCGCGGCGTGGGCCTGGTCGCGAAGGCGGTCCCTGGCCTGCGCGGCCGGCGTACGGTGGTATCGCAGGCCATCGGTTTCAACGATGAGCCCAACCGCGGGCCAGTAGAAGTCCACCCTGAAGCCATTGACTTCGCATTGGGTCTCGGGCAGCGGGAGCCCTGCCTCGTGGACGATCCGCAGGAACCGCCGCTCGAGCTCCGAGTCGGTGAGCGTGAAGGTTCGCCGGTCGAGGGCGTTGCGAACTCTCGCGATCCCGGGGCGGCGGGGGAGGGAGTCGGTGGCCGATCTCAGCGCGTCGGGGCCGACGAGACCAAGCCTGTCGGCTTCGTTTATCGCGGCCTCGAGCTGTCCGGGCGAAAGGCGGAGTGCGATGTCGACGAGCGTGGTAGCGGGTGAGGTGACGGGGATGCGATCGTGGGCGGTGAGCTCCGAGGTATCGAGGATCGCGCGACGGTGCACACTGATCCCCCGGCGGCGCCGGACCACCCGAATGGGCACCGAGACATCGATCCGATCGGTCCTCTCGCTGCCCATCCCCCAGAGTGCCGCAGCGCTTCCGTGGCTGAGCACGGCCTCCCTCCCACAACTCAAAACCGCGGCCATCCAGCGGCCGTGCTTCGTGAGCTGGGGTCGGCCCACGGCGTAGACCCCGCGCCAGACCGGATGCAACCGCCCGGTGCTGATCCGGTGCTTGATCGCGTCGCCGGTGAACCCGAGTTCGAGCAACTGCGCACGCGAGACGACTCCGTGCTGCCTCTCAGCCCGCTTCCACACCCGCGTCGGCGCCGGATGGAGCATTCGGTGGGCCATCGCCCACCAAAGGCATCAGCGAGCGGGATTCGCCCCTACGCGACGGCTGCGCGAGTGTCCGGGACCTGCTCGTCCGCGTGGTAGGAGCTGCGGACGAGCGGGCCCGACGCGACCGACTCGAACCCGAGCTCGTAGGCGGCCCTCTCGAGCGCGGCGAACTCGTCGGGGTGCCAGTAGCGCTCGACTGGAAGGTGGGTCTCGGTCGGGCGCAGATACTGGCCCACGGTCAGGACCTGGACGCGATGCTCGCGCAGGATCCCGAACGCCTCCACCATCTCCTCGAAGCTCTCGCCGAGCCCGACCATCAGCCCGGACTTGGTCACGACCTCGTCGCCCCCCATCTCCTTGCCGAGTCGCAGGACGCGACACGAGCGCATGAAGTCCGAACCGCGTCGCGCCCTCGGGTACAGGCGCGGCACCGTCTCGACGTTGTGGTTGAAGACGTCGGGCCGCTCGTGGATCACCTTCGCGATCGGCATCTCCTGGCCGCGGAAGTCGGGCGTCAGGACCTCGACCCGGCAGCCAGGCGCGAGCAGCCGGATCGAGCGGATCACGCCGACGAAAGCGCTCGCCCCGTAGTCGGGGAGGTCGTCGCGGTCGACCGATGTGACGACCGCGTGACGGAGGCCCATCCGCTTCACCTGGTTCGCGACCCGCATCGGCTCGAGTGGGTCGTTCCAGGTCGGCTTCCCGGTCTGGACGTTGCAGAACCCGCACCGCCGCGTGCACACGTCGCCGAGGATCATGAACGTGGCGGTTCCGCGCTCCCAGCACTCGCCGACGTTGGGGCAGTTGGCCTCCTGGCAGACGGTGTGGAGGTCGTCCGCCTCGATCGCCTTCTTCAGGCGCCTGTAATTGGTCCCTCCCGGTGCCGGCACCTTCAGCCACGGCGGCTTGCGGTGGCGGAACGGGAGGCCCTCGGCTTCGCTTGCGCCACCGGGCCGCGCCCGGGAGCGCGTTACGTGCACTCGCTCTGCGACCGTGGGTTCGGGAGCGCCCGACATCCCCCCTAACTTAGCGCCGGCCTGCGCTCGGCGATGTTGTGGAGCGAGCGTCATGAGCCGATACGACGTTCACCCGGTCCGAAGGCTCGTCGTGCCGGTGCAGCAGGATCATCCACGACCATGGGCCGAGCACGAATCGCGTCGGCGCCCAACGTCCCGAGAGCGGGCGCCCCACCAGAGGGAAGGTTTCGAGGACGCGCAGCGAGCGGGCTATCCGAACCCAGGTGTCCTCGGGGAGCCCGAGGTTCGCGATCACCTCCTCCACATCCCGCCGCGCCCGCGGGGTGACGATGACCTGTGCCACTCAGGCGATTTCGTCCAGCGGTGTTCCCTCGCCCCGGGCGGCCTGCCCGAGCCCCTCCTGCGTGCGCTCCCAGGCACCGGGAATCGCGTCGAGGATCTCGGTGATGTGCACGGCATCGGGATCGGCGTCGTCAAGCGCCGTCGAGAGGAGGGAGCGGGCCAGCGTCCCCTCCTGAACGTGGGTGCGCTCGGCGAGCCTCGCGAGCTTGTGCGCGTGCTCGTCGTCGAGCGTCACGTTCAGCCTTCGCGCGCCGCGTCCCATCGAGCACCGAGGCTAACACAGAAAGGCACGGCACGTGTACGCAGGGAATCAACCTCGCCGATCGCCTCGGCCCGACCGTTCCGCTGCGCGTTCAGGCTGGTGCGCTGATCCGATCGTCGAGCTCGCCGAGGGCGATCTCGACGGCCTCGCGCTCGTAGATCACCCCGAACGTCTCGGCGACGGCATCCATGAACGCGCAAATATCCTGCTCGGCGTCGAGCTCTCGGGACAGCGAGGTCACCCGGCACGCCTCGATCCCGCACGGGACGATCCACTCGAACGGCTGGAGGTCGTTGTTGACGTTGATCGCGAACCCGTGCGTGGTGATCCCGCGGTTGACGTGCACCCCGATCGAGCCGATCTTTTTAGCCTCGGCGGCCGGCAGGCCGGCCGCCTCGGATGGGAGAGGGGAAGTCCAAACGCCGGTTAGGCCCTCGATGCATTTCGCGTCGATGCCCCACTGTCCGAGCGACTGGACCATCATCTTCTCCATGCGACGGATGTACTCATGGACGTCGTCGCCGTACGCGCGCAGGTCAACGATCGGGTAGCCGACGAGCTGGCCCGGTCCGTGGTAGGTGACGCGGCCGCCGCGGTCGGTGTCCGTGACCTCGATCCCCTGACGCCGGTACCACTCCTCCCCCATCGGGAGCTCGTCGGGCGTCGAGCGCCGCCCCTTCGTGTAGACGGGCGGGTGCTCAAGCAGGAGCAGGACGTCGGGGACCTCGTCCTCGAGGCGAGCCGCCTCGAGGCGCTTCTGGAGCCCGCGAGCCTCCTCGTAGGGAACCTGTTCTGCTCGGACGACCCGAACCTCCGGGGTCATGGAGCCCAGTCTCTCACGCCGCCGCCGGCTCGCGCGCGGCCTCGAGGCGCTCCCGAGCCAGCTCATGCGCCGCGCGCAGCGGCGTGGTGTCGCGCGCGGCGGCCGCCTCGAGCACGCCGTCGATCGTTCCCTCGATCCCGTCCGCGAGCTCGCGGGCGCGCTCTTCCGAGTAGCCGCGGATCTCACGGTAGACGTGGATCAGCCCGCCGGCGTTGACGATGAAGTCTGGCGCGTAGAGGACGCCGCGGTCGCGAAGCGTGCCGTCGAGCCCCTCGGTGGAGAGCTGGTTGTTCGCGCTCCCGCACACGATCGAGGCCCTCAGGAGCTTCGCGTTCGCCTCGTGGATCGCGCCCCCGAGCGCGCACGGCGCGAGCACGTCGCACTCGACCAGCAGCGCGTCCGTCGGATCGACCCAGCGCGCGCCGAGCTCGCGGGCGAGGCCGCGCTTGCCTTCGTCGATGTCCGAGGCGATCAGCTCCGCCCCGGTGTCCGCGAGGCGCCGGGCGAGCCGCTCTCCGACATGGCCCAACCCGATCACGGCGACGACGCGATCCCCGATCTCCGCGGACCCGAAGCGGTCGCGAACGCAGGCCCGCATCGCCGCCTCGACCCCGAGCGCCGTGAACGGGCTCGGGTCGCCGGTGCCGCCGTGCGAGGGAGGAAGCCCCGTGAGATAGTCGGTCCCCTTGCTCATCACGACGAGGTCGTCAGGGGAGAGCCCGACGTCCTCGGCGGTGATGTAGCGCCCCTCCAACGACTCGACGAGGTCGGCGAAGTCGAGCAGCAGCGCACGCCGTTCGCTGCCCTCCGGCGGAGGGCCGTCCGGCGCGCAGACCACGCCCTTGCCGCCGCCGAGCTCGAGCCCCGCCGCGGCGGCCTTGTAGGTCATCCCCCGGGCAAGGCGCAGCGCGTCGCGCGCCGCGTCCTCGGTCGTCTCGTAGTGCCATAGGCGGGCGCCGCCCAGCGCCGGGCCGAGCGCGGTCGAGTGGATCGCGACGATCACGCACCGCCCGCTGCGCGTCCCCCTGTGGACGACGAGGTCCTCGTGGTCGAACGGCACCGGCGGGACGGCAGCGACCCGCCCTCCCCCGGGGTGGCCGTTGGTGGACTGCTTGGTTGCGACGGCCATCAGCTCACCTCGCCGCTCTCGAGCCGGCCCTTGACCGAGGCGAGGAAGCGCGCCGCCTCGGCGCCGTCGAGGGCGCGGTGGTCCCACGACATGCAGAGGTAGGTCATCGGGCGCACGGCGATCGAGTCGCCATCCTCGGTCTCGACCACGACGGGGCGCTTCACGATCGCCTCGAGATCGAGGATCGCGACCTGGGGCTGGTTGATGATCGGGGTTGCCAGCACAGCCCCGAACTGCCCCGGGTTGGTGATCGTGAACGTTCCGCCCGCGACCTCGTCGGGCTGGAGCTGCTTCTGACGCGCGCGCTGTGCGACGTCGGCGATCGCGGCCGCGGTGCCCTCGAGGCTGAGGCGCTGGGCCTGGCGGATCACCGGGACGATCAGCCCGTCGTCGAGCGCGACCGCGATCCCGAGGTTGACGTCGTCGTGGTAGACGATCTCCTCGCCCTCGATCGACGCGTTGAGGATCGGGTGGCGCTGGACCTCCTCGATCGTCGCGCGGGCGACGAACGCGAGATACGTGAGCGGCACGCTCCGGCGGGCGAAGTCGGGCTTGAGCTCGGCTCGCCGCCGTGCCACCGCGGACATGTCGGCCTCCACGATCGTCGTGCAATGGGCCGCGGTCGCGCGACTCTCGAGCATGTGGTGCGCGATCTGCCGGCGCATCGGCGACATCGGCTCGCGCCGCTCGGCGGAGAAGACGCCGTCCCCATCCGGCGCCGCCTCCTGCGCCGCGGCCGGCTGCGGCGCCTCCTCGGGCCGGTACGGGGATTCCATGTGGAGGGTTGGCTCGGCCTTCGGCTCGGCCGCCGCGACCTCCCCGGACTCGATGAAGGCGAGCACGTCCCGCTTCCGGATCCGACCGCCGATTCCGGTCCCGGCCACGGCGGAGAGGTCGACCCTGTGCTTGTCCGCGATCCGCCGCACCACCGGTGAGTAGAACCCGGACCGGTCGGGCTCGCCGTCGCCCGTCGCAGCGGGTTGCGAGGAGGGAGGAGCGGCGGGCGCGGCCGCCTCTTCCTGGGCGCCCGCGCCCGCCCCCTGGGTCCTCGCTCCGTTCACGTCCTCCTCGCGGTGGGCCTCGCCCGGCTTTGCGCCGGGATTGATCTCCGCCAGCGGCGTCCCAACCCCGACCGTCTCGCCCGGCTCGACGAGGATCCGCTCCACCCGCCCCATGGACGGGGCGGGCACCTCGACGTCGATCTTGTCGGTCGTGATGTCGCAGATCGGCTCGTCCGCCTCGACCCAGTCGCCCGGGCGCTTGCGCCACTCGACGATCGTCCCCTCGGCGACCGACACCCCCATCTGGGGCATTTGGACCTCGACGAGCTGGTCAGTACGCGAGGAGCTCACTGCACGCCTCCTTCATGTCGTCGAGCTGGGGCAGGACCGCCTGCTCCAGCGACGGGCTGAACGGAATCGACACGTCGGGCGTAGTCAGCCGCCGGACCGGGGCATCGAGGTCCTCGAACGCCTCCTGGGCGATCACGGACGAGACCTCGGCGCCCACCCCGCAAGATTGAGTCGCCTCGTGCGCGACCAGGACCTTCCCGGTCTTGCGCGCCGAGGCCAGGATCGCCTCGCGGTCGAGCGGGTTGACCGTGCGCAGGTCGAGCACCTCGATGTCCTCGCCCAGCTCCTCCGCCGCCCGCTCGGCGAGCAGGACCGAGGAGCCGTACGCGATCACCGTCATCTCCTCGCCCGGGCGCGCGATCCGCGCCTCGCCGATCGGGACGGTGTACTCGCCCTCGGGGACCTCGCCCTTGACGTGGCGGTAGAGCCCCTTGTGCTCCATGTAGCAGACGGGATTGGGATCACGGATCGCGCTGATCAGAAGGCCCTTCGCGTCCGACGCCGTCGCCGGCGTCACGACCTTGAGCCCCGGTGATTGGGCGAACCACGCCTCGGGGTTTTGGGAGTGGAACGGGCCGCCCGAGAACCCGCCCCCGGACGGAAGCCGCATCACCATCGGCACGGCAACGCCCTGGCGGTAGTGCATCTTCGCCGCCACGTTCACGAGCTGGTCGAACCCGCACGCGATGAAGTCGGCGAACTGCATCTCCGCGACCGGCTTCATCCCCTCGATCGCGGTGCCGACGCAGACGCCGACGATCGAGTTCTCGGCCAGCGGCGTGTCGAGGCAGCGCTCCGCGCCGAACTCCTCGACGAACCCGTCGGTGACCTTGAACGCGCCGCCGAACGGCCCAACGTCCTCGCCGAGGCAGAACACGGTCTCGTCGCGGCGCATCTCGACCCGCAGCGCGTCCGAGATCGCGGCCAGATACGTCATCTCAACTCCGGCCTCGTGCTCCGCCGCCGCGTCAGCCGCGACCGGGTCGGTGGCGGGCTGACCGCTTCCTGGCGCGGTCGGACTCATGCCGCCACCTCCCTCACCGAGCCGTTGCCGGAGCCGTTGACCCGGCCCGCGTCCTGCCAATACGACCATGGCGCCAGCCCGTCACCGAGCGGCTCCCAGGCGTCGGCGAACACACCCTGCGTGGCGAGCTCCGGATCCGGCATCGGCGAGTCGAGCGCCACCCGGGCGCCCTCCTCGACCTCGGACTCCACCCCCCGGCGGGCCTCGTCGATCTCGTCCTGCGAGAAGCCGTACTCCGCGACGAGCCGCTTCACGTAGAGATCGATCGGATCGCGACGGCGCCACTCCTCGAGCATCTCGTCGGGGACGTAGCTCATGTCGTCGTGGGCGCCGTGCCCGTGCATGCGCATGGTGTGGCACTCGATCAGCGTCGGCCCCTCGCCGCCGCGGGCCCGCTCGGCCGCGACCCGAGCGGCGTCGAACACGGCCTCGACGTCGTTCCCGTCCACGGACACGCCGGGGAACCCGTAGCCCTGCG
>JBOGZL010000330.1:0-5725 GCA_050697195.1 Solirubrobacterales bacterium | reverse complement strand
CTCGATCGCCCAGCGGATGGTCGAGGTGATGGGGGGCGAGATGGGGGTGCAGTCCGAGCTCGGCAGGGGAAGCACGTTCTGGGTCCGGCTCCAGGCCGCGAAGACCGCCCCCACCCCGGTGGCCTAGTGGAGGCTGCCGTGGCCACCGCGAGGATCCTGATCGCCGACGACGAACCCTCGGTGCGCGATTCGGTCGGCTACGCGCTTCGCCAGGAGGGCTTCGACGTGATCCTCGCCGTGGACGGCGACGACGCGGAGCGCAAGATCGGCGGAGAGGACCCCGAGTTCGACCTCCTGATCCTCGACATCATGATGCCGGGGCGCAGCGGCCTCGACCTGTGCCGCGACGTCCGGGGCCGGAGTCCCGTCCCGATCATCCTCCTGACCGCGAAGGACGCGGAGGTCGACAAGGTGGTGGGGCTCGAGGTCGGAGCCGACGACTACGTGACGAAGCCGTTCTCGGTCCGGGAGCTGCTCGGCCGGGTGCGCGCGCAGCTCCGCCGTCGCGAGCTCGACCGCAGCTCGGCGAGCGGTGAGGGGGCGACGATCGAGGCGGGGCACGTGCGGATCGACCTCGCCCGCCACCTGGTCACCGTGCGCGGGGAGCCGGTCAGCCTGACGCGGTCCGAGTTCCAGGTCCTGCGGCTGCTCGCCGGCCGCCCCGGGCAGGTGTTCAGCCGCCGGGAGATCATGGAGGAGCTGTGGCAGAGCGAGTTCAGCGGCGACGTCCGCGCCTGCGACGTCCACATCTCCAACCTCCGCCAGAAGATCGAGCGCGACCCGCAGGAGCCCGAGCTCGTGCTCACGGTCCGCGGCGTCGGGTACAAGCTCGCCGAGTAGGACAGGGCGCTCAGCGCTCGCGCTTCACCTGCGACCCGCCGACGATCGCGTCCCGCCCGGAGGGGTAGCGCACCCACGCCTTGTTGCCGCCGTCGTAGTCGGGCGCCCACAGCACGAGCGTCGCCGGCTCGCGCTCCTCGGCGCCCGGCGGCCCGATGCTGCACGGCTCGGCGCCCTCGTCGCCGAACCCGCGCCACACCCGCACGAACGGGTTCGCCTCCCACTCGTCGCCGATCGTCGAGGGCTCGCGATGGCCGGGGTGGACCCGGGTTTCGGGCCCCAGCTTCATCAGCCGCTCCATCACCGAGCTGCGCAGGTCCTCGAAGCCCGTCGGGCCGCCGCCGAGGGTGCCGCCCACGGTCCCCCTGAACAGTACGTCCGCGGTGAGGCAGTCCGTGCGGTCGACGAGCAGGCCGAGATGGTCGGCGCAGTGGCCGGGCGTGTGGATCGCCTCGATCCGCAGGTCCCCGGACTCGACGACGTCGCCGTCGGCGATCGTCTCGGTCACCTTGCCCTCGAGCTGCTCGGCGCAGAGCTCGTGCGCGAGCACCGGCGCGTCGAAGCGCTCCGCGAGCCGCTCGACCCCGATCACGTGATCGAGATGGTGGTGGGTGAGGAGGACGTGGGTGATCTCGGTCCCCTCGCGCTCGGCTCGCTCCACGAGCGGCTCGGTGACGCCGTTGGAGTCGACCAGCACGCCGCTGCCGCCGGGCCGATCGACGATCAGGTACGCGTTTGAAAGCCAATCGGCCTGCTCGACGCGCTGGAGGATCATCGCAGGGATCCTATGGGTAAGAGCGTCCTAGAATGGCCCCGAGCCCGCCGGCGTAGCTCAGTTGGTAGAGCACTTCACTCGTAATGAAGGGGTCCCCGGTTCGAGTCCGGGCGCCGGCTCTTGACGCGCCTCTCGGTCGTCGTCGTGACCCACAACTGCCTGGGCGCGGTGCGGCGCTCGCTGCCCCCGCTCGTCGATCAGCTCGCCGGCGGGGACGAGCTGATCGTCGTCGACAACGCATCGGCCGACGGGACGCCGGCGCTTGTCCGCGAGCTCGCCCCCGGCGCGACCGTGCTCCAGCCGGGGCGCAACCTCGGGTTCGGCGGCGGGTGCAACTCGGGGGCCGTGCGGGCGTCGGGCGACCTGCTCCTGTTCCTGAACCCCGACGCTATGCCCGCGCCGGGGTTTCGCGAGGCGATCGCGCGCCCGCTCGCCGAGGGGCGCGGATGGGCGGCGTGGATGGGCCTCGTCACCGCCGAGGGTGGACGGGTGGTCAACACCGAGGGCGGCGTCGTGCACTTCACCGGGATCGCGTGGGCGGGCGGGGCGGGACGGCCACTCGAGGGGGACGGGCCCGGGGCGGGCGAGGTCGGGTTCGCCTCCGGGGCGTGCCTCGCCGTCCCGCGGGAGACGTGGGAGCGCGAGGGCCGGTTCCCCGCCGAGTTCTTCCTCTACCACGAGGACGTGGACCTCTCGCTGCGGCTGCGCCTGGCGGGCGGGCGGGTCGGGATCGAGCCCGGCGCGCGGGTCGACCACGAGTACGAGTTCCGCAAGGGGGCGGCGAAGTGGCGCCACCTGGAGCGAAACCGGTGGGCGACGATCGTGCGCACCTACCCGGCGCCGCTGCTCGTCCTCCTCACCCCCGCCCTTCTCGCGACCGAGCTCGCGCTCGTCGGGGTCGCGATCGCGGGCGGATGGGGGCGCCAGAAGCTGCTCGCGTGGGCCGACCTCGCGCGCTGGCTTCCGCGGCTGCGCCGCGAGCGCGCCGAGATCCAGTCGCGGCGGGCGATCGGCGCGGGTGGGTTCGCCTCGTCGCTGACCGCCGAGCTCTCGTCCGTCTACCTCGGCCCGCTGGCCGGTGTTGGCGCGCTGCGCTGGGCGCTGCGCGCCTACTGGTCGGTGGTCCGCGTGCTGCTGCGCGCCGCCGGCTGACCGGTGCCGTTGGAGCCGGCGGCGCGAAGCTCGCGCAGCTCCTGGTCGAGTCGCGCGACCTCCTGGGCGAGGATCTTCGACTCCTCTCCGAGCCGCGAGGTCGCGACCGAGAAGTGGAGCAGGAGCAGGAATGCGACCCCGAACGCGGCGAGGAAGAGGCCGTTCGAGGGGACGTCGATGCCGACCAGGTCGGCGGCGCCGCTCAGGAGGTCGGTCCAGATCGCGAGCACGAGCAGCACCACGGCGACGGTCATCCACAGCAGCGCGTAGCGCTCGACCAGCCGGCGCCTGCGGACCAGCTCGAGCACGACCCCGAGCATCAGCGCAGTCACCACCACGGCGACGATCTGCACCCGGGAGTCGAGCGCGCCCTCGGCCGCGAGCGGAAGAAGCGCGGTCATCGTCCCACGGCCGCCTCTCGGGTCTCCTCGGCCGCCGCGGAGGTGGACGCGGCGGGGGCGACCGGCTCGCCCTCGGGCCGGTCCGGCGGCCGGGCGCTCGGGACGGGTCGCTTGCGGAACAGCCCGATGAACAGCGCCAACAGCACCTTCGCCATGTAGTAGGCGCTGCGTGGATAGTCGATCGAGGAGCGGCCGAACCCGCGCGCGTTCATCCGCACCGGCACCTCGTGGAGGCGGAGGCGATGGGCGTGGAGCATCAGGATCGCCTCGACCTCCGGGTAGTCGTGGGGGTAGTCGCGCGCGAACAGCTCGATCCCGCGCCGGTTCGTCATCCGAAATCCGGACGTGGGGTCGGTGATCCGCCGCCGCACCATCACGCTGAGGATCACGGAGAAGATCAGGTTGCCGATCCGGCGCCCGATCGGGACCTTGTACCCGGGGTTCCCACGGAACCGGCTCCCGCACACCATGTCGGCCTTGCCGCCGGTCCGCAGCGCCTGGAGCATGTCTTCGAGATAGGTCGGCTTGTGCTGGCCGTCGCCGTCGACCTGCGCCGCGACCTCGTACCCGTTCGCGAGCGCGTACTTGAACCCGGATTGCATCGCGCCCCCGATCCCGAGGTTGAAGGGGTGGCGGATCACGGTCACTCCCTCGCCCGATGCCGCCGCGAAGGTGGCGTCGGTGGAGCCGTCGTCGACGACGACGATGTCGAAGTCGGGGGCGTGGCGGCGGATCCCACGCACCACCTGGCCGACCATTCCCTCCTCGTTGTAGGCGGGGATGATCACCAGCTTGCGCAGCTGATCTGCGTTCTCGGTGGTCATGTCGAGGAGCGCCGGCATCCGGCCTGGACCGGGTCGACCGCTGAGCCAGGTTAGCGCGCCGTAGCGGGCTCGGCCATGCCTGCACGGCGCATTGTCATCGGCATCAACAGGCGTCGAACGGGGGCACGGCGGCAGGGATTCGCGGCGCGTGCCCGTAACAGAGTGCGATGGCCGAGCAGGCGAAGCGCCCGGTTGACGTGCGGGCCGGCCGCCGTCACCGCGACGAGTGGGGAATCGAGTTCTCGCGGATCGTCGCGTTCAGCGACGGCGTGTTCGCGATCGCGATCACGCTGCTCGCGCTCGCGATCGAGGTCCCCGAGGACCTTCCGACCGATACCACGGTGGGCGGGATGCTCGAGGGCCAGAGCGGAGACCTGATCGCGTACGCGATCAGCTTCGCGGTGGTCGGAAAGCTGTGGCTCGCCCACCACCGCTTCTTCTCCGCGGTGGAGCGGTTCGATGGCGTGCTGATGGGCCTCAACATCGTCTACCTGGCCTGGATCGCGCTGGTCCCGGTCACCAGCGAGGTGCTGGGCGACTACGGCGACAACAGCGCCGGCGTGATCGTGTACGCGTCGATCATGGTCGCGGTCGGCGTCACGTTCGCGATTCAGATCGCGTACGCCGACCGCCAGGAGCTGATCCGTCCGGAGCTGAGGGAGATCGAGCGCCGGTACGCCGCGCCGACGAACCTCTTCGTCACCGCGGTGTTCCTGCTCTCGATCCCGGTCGCGCTGGTGAGCCCGCTCGCGGCGGCGCTGATGTGGCCGGTCGTCTTCCTCAGCGGAAGGCGACTCGCGGTCCGCCTCGCCGGCCTGCGCGCCTGACCGCGCTGCGGTCCGGCTCGTTGAATCAGCCATCTAGCCTGGGGCAATCGCCTCCCGACGGCCCGACGACCTCGACCGACTCGCGCGCGAGATCCACTCCTGCCGGCTGTGCCCGCGGCTCGTCGCGTGGCGGGCCGAGGCCGCCGCCCACCCGCCGCGCCGCTATGCCGGCGAGCGCTACTGGGCTCGGCCGCTGTCGGGATTCGGCGATCCGGGCGCGCGGGTCGTCCTCGTCGGGCTCGCCCCGGCGGCGCACGGCGGAAATCGCACCGGCCGCATGTTCACTGGCGATCGCTCCGGCGACTGGCTTTACGCGGCCCTGCACCGAGCGGGGTTTGCGAACCAGGCCGAGGCCACCGACGCGGACGACGGCCTCCGGCTCCGCGACGCGTACGTGACCGCCGTCAACCGCTGCGCGCCCCCGGCCAACCGACCGACGGTCACGGAGCGCGACAACTGCCTCCCGTACCTGGCCCGCGAGCTGCGGCTGCTCGGTCGCGCCCGGGTGCTGGTCGCGCTGGGCGGGTTCGGGTGGGACGGCGCGCTGCTGGCGCTGCGGGACCTGGGCCACGAGATCCCCCGGCCCAAGCCCCGCTTTGGCCACGGGGCGCGGGTCGAAATCGGGCCCTACGAGCTGCTCGGGTGCTTCCACCCGAGCCAGCAGAACACGTTCACGGGGAAGCTGACGGAGGCGATGATGGACGAGGTCCTCGTGCGGGCGGGAGCGTCGGCTCGGGCTCGGTAGCGGGTCGCAGCATCGACCACAGCGGGACGTCGCGTGGGAGCCGGCGCTCGCCGTCCAGCTCGAAGCCGAAGCGGCGGTAGTAGGGGAGGTTCTCGGGCGTGCTCGTGGTGAGGTGGATCGGCAGGGCACGCTCGTCCGCTGCCGAGATCATGTGCTCGAGG
>JBOGZL010000329.1:0-3732 GCA_050697195.1 Solirubrobacterales bacterium | reverse complement strand
AGCGGTGGAGGCAAAGCACGACGTCCTCATCGTCGGCGCCGGCTGCGCGGGCATGCGCGCAGCGATCGAGGCATTCGACGCCGGTGCGGACGTCGCCGTCATCTCGAAGATTCATCCCACCCGGAGCCACTCGGGAGCGGCTGAGGGCGGCATCAACGCGGCGCTCGGGAACGCATCCGAGGACGATCCCGAGAAGCACGCCTTCGACACGGTCACGGGCTCCGACTACCTCGGCGACCAGGACGCGATCGAAGTCCTCTGCGACGAAGCGCCCGACGACGTCTACCAGCTGGAGCACTGGGGCGCCGTCTTCTCGCGGACGGAGGACGGGCGGATCGCCCAGCGTCCCTTCGGCGCGGCCGGCGAGCCGCGCACGGCGTATGCCGCGGACATCACCGGGCACGTCCTCGTCCACGTGCTCTACGAGCAGATGATGAAGCGCGACGTCAAGACCTATGAGGAGTGGTTCGCCTGGAAGCTGGTAGAGGACGAAGGACGCTGCCAGGGCGTCATCTGCTGGGACCTGCTCGACGGCGGCCTCAAGCTCGTCGGCGCCAAGACGGTGATCCTCTGCACCGGCGGCGCAGGAAGGCTCTACACGGGCACGACGAACGCGTACTCCTGCACCGGCGACGGCATGGCCCTCGCGCTTCGCCTGAGCGTCCCGCTGAAGGACATGGAGATGATGCAGTTCCATCCGACGACGCTGTCGCCGTCGGGCGTTCTCATCACCGAGGGCTGCCGCGGCGAAGGCGCGTATCTCCTCAACTCGGAGGGCGAACGCTTCCTCAAGAACTACGCGCCGAACGCGATGGAGCTGGCGAGCCGCGACGTCATCTCGCGCGCGGAGCAGATCGAGATCGACGAGGGCCGGGGCGTCGACGGCAACGTCCTCCTCGACCTGCGCCATCTCGGCGCGGACAGGATCATCGAGCGGCTGCACGGGACGCGCGAGCTCTCCATGGTCTTCGCCGGTGTCGACCCGATCCACGAGCCGATTCCCGTTCGGCCCGGCTCCCACTACCACATGGGCGGCGTCGACACCGACCTCGACGGCAAGACCTCGCTCGAGGGCCTCTACGCGGCGGGCGAGTGCGCCTGCGTCTCCGTCCACGGCGCGAACCGCCTGGGCGGGAACGCGCTCATGGAGACGATCACCTACGGCAAGCGCGCCGGGAGGGCGGCGGCCGACTGGGCGCTCGCCCACACGGTGGTCGCGCCGCCGGAGTCCGCCCTCTCCGACGCCGAGCAGGAGCTCCAGGAGCTGCTCGACCGCACCGAGGGCGAGCGCCCCCACGCGATCCGCGACGAGATGGCCTCGACCATGCACGAGAACTTCGGCGTCTTCCGCCGCGAGGACCAGATGCGCCGCCAGGGGGAGATCGTCGCCGGCCTGCGCGAGCGCTACGAGCGCGTCGTCGTCGAGGACAAGGGCGATGTCTTCAACAGCGACCTGACGCAGGCGCTCGAGCTCGGCTTCCTGCTCGAGCTCGCCGCCTGCATGGTCGAGGCCGGGCTCGCCCGCAAGGAGAGCCGCGGCGCCCACGCGCGTCCCTACGACTATCCGGACCGCGACGACGAGAACTACATGAAGCACACGCTCGTCACGCTCGTCGACGGCCGCCCCCAGCTCAGCTGGGCGCCGGTTCGAGTGACGAAGTGGGAGCCCATGGAGAGGACCTACTAGTGCAGGTAGCGCTCAAGATCTGGCGGTTCGACCCGGAGACCGGCGAGCGGGCCCTCCGCGACTACGAGGTGGAGGCCCCCGAGTGGGCATGCCTCCTCGACGTGCTCGACATCGTCAAGGACCTGGTCGACGGGACCCTCGCCTATCGCAGGAGCTGCCGGATGATGATCTGCGGTTCCTGCGGGATGCGCATGGACGGGCGCGCTGTCCTCGCCTGCAAGGAGCGGATGAAGCCGATCGTCGACCGCGGTCACGTGCCCGTCATCTCGGCCATGGGCAACATGCCCGTCTTGAAGGACCTCGTCGTCGACATGAACCCCTTTTGGACGAAGGTCAGGAATATGAAGCCGTGGGTCGAGACCGGGTACCTCGACGTGCCGGAAAAGGAGTTCCGCGTCTCTCCGGAGGAGATCGCGCCGATTCAGAAGGAAGCGCTCTGCATCATGTGCGGCTGCTGCGTCTCCGAGTGCAACTCGATGGAGTCCGATCCCGAGTTCTTCGGCCCGGCCGCGCTCGCCAAGGGCTTCCGCTTCGTCGGCGATCCCCGCGACCAGACGGCGGTCGAGCGGCTGGAGCGCTACAACGACGAGCACGGCATCTGGGACTGCACGCGTTGCTATTTCTGCAACGAGCGCTGCCCAAAGGGCGTCGACCCACGCGACGCGATCGCCAAGCTCGGGGCGGAGTCGATCAGGCTCGGAATCGACCGTGACATGGGCGCGAAACATGCGCTCTGGTTCGTTCACTCCGCGAAGACCACCGGCTGGCTCCGGGAAACCGAGCTCGTTCCCAAGACGCAGGGCGTCCTCGGGGCGCTCAAGGAGACGAAGTTCGCGCTCACGCTCTTCAAGCACGGCAAGGTCCCCGTCGTCCCGCACGTGGCCGAGAACGTGCAGGAGGCGCGGGCGCTGTACGAGGTCGTGAAGGCGCAGAAGCGCGACGGCGCGGCCGGCATCGTCCAGGCCGAGCGTGCGCTCGCGCGGCTCGGAGAGCTCGAAGAAGAAGCGGAGGCGGAGGAGTGAGGGTCGCCTACTACAAGGGCTGTCTCGCCTCGCTTTCGGCCAAGGAGCTCGACACCTCCACGCAGGCGCTCGCGCCGAAGCTCGGGATCGAGCTCGAGGAGCTGAAGGCGGTCACCTGCTGCGGCGCCGGCGACATCCACGAGGCCGAGCCCGACTACTACCTGCACCTGAACGCGCGCATCCTCGCCTACGCGGAGGCGACTGGCTGCGACACGCTGATGACGATCTGCAACGTCTGCACGCTGAACCTGCGCCAGGCGAACTTCGCCCTGCAAAAGGACGATGCGCTCCGCGTTCGGGTGAGCGAGAACCTGGAGAAGGTCGGCGCGCCTCCCTACTCGGGCGCGGTCGAGGTCAAGCACCTCCTCTGGCTGATCGCGGAAGGCGACGGCTACGAGAAGCTGAAGGGCGTTGCGCACAAGGGCCTCAAGGGGTTGAAGGTGGCGCCCTTCTACGGCTGTCAGATCCTGCGTCCCTCCCGGCTCCTCGGCGTCGACGACCCCGACCGGCCGCACACGCTCGAGGCGATCATCGAGGCCTGCGGCGGCGAGCCGATCGACTATCCCGCCAAGATCAAGTGCTGCGGCTTCCCGATCATCCAGGCCCGCGAGGAGACGGCGCTCGGGGAGCTCGTGCAGCCGATCCGCCAGTCCATCGAGGCCGGCGCGGACGCGATGGTCACGCCCTGCCCGCTCTGCCACCTCTCGCTGGACGCCTGGCAGTCGAAGCTCGAGGCGCAGACCGGCGAGCGCTTCCAGATGCCGATCCTCCACCTCTCCCAGCTGATTGGAGTAGCGGCGGGCCTTGACGACTCCGAGCTGAAGTTCAAGCGCCACGTCGTCCCGGTCGAGCCGATGCTGGCGAAGCTCGAAGCTCCCTGAGGAAGCGCGAGCCGTTGTCCACGGGCACAGCGCCAACGCGTTCGCGGTCCTACCCCGAGACGATCGAGGTGTGGCAGAGTTCCTGCCCGCGATTGACCGTGTGGGAAGACGCGCTGTCGGACGGTCTCGTTCGGGTCGAGCG
>JBOGZL010000328.1:0-1870 GCA_050697195.1 Solirubrobacterales bacterium | reverse complement strand
ATCCAGGGTTGGTCGAGGCGATCCGGGATCTCGCCGGCCATGACCTGGAGGACCTGCGGGATGCGTACCGGGAAACCGACTCGGTCACCGATCGCCCCTGCGTCGTGTTCGCCTACACGATCAAGGGGTGGCGCCTGCCGATGGAGGGCCATCCTTCGAACCATTCTGCGCTGCTTTCCACGGAGCAGTTCGCCGAGTTGGCCGACGCTCTCGGCGCCGACGTCGACGACCCGTGGCGACGGTTTCCGGATGGGAGCCCAGCCGCCGAGCTGTGCGCGCAGCGCGCGAAGCGCCTGGAGAGAAAGGTGCCAGATCCGATCTCTCCCCCGACAGTCCCACCGCAGCTCGGGCGCGAGCATCGGGGCACCGAATCCACACAGCAGGCGTTCGGTCGCTTCTTCATCGACCTGAGCCACGACGCCGAGGAGGTCGCTTCCCGAGTCGTCACGGTCAGCCCCGATGTGGCCTCGTCCACCAACCTGGGCGGCTGGATCAATAAGGCGGGGATCTGGGCCCTGGGCGATCGGATCGACTGGTTCGCCGACGACACCGACACGCTGGTTAGGTGGCGGGAGACGACGCATGGGCAGCACATCGAGCTCGGTATCGCTGAGACCAACCTGGTCGGACTGCTCGCCGAGCTTGGACTGACCTGGAGGGTCGAGGGCGAGCCGCTGCTCCCCATCGGCACGCTGTACGACCCGTTCGTCGGCCGCGCGCTGGAGCCCTGGTCGTTCGGGATCTACTCGGGTGGGCAATCGATTCTCGTGGGAACGCCCTCGGGGGTGACGCTCGCCCCTGAGGGCGGCGCGCATCAATCGGTGGCGACGCCCGGGATCGGGGTGGCGCAGCCCGGCTGCACGGCTTGGGAGCCGGCCTTCGCTCAGGACCTCGAGTGGACGCTCCTGCATGCCCTCGTCCGTCTCGGGAAGAAAGATGGGGGCTCCAGCTACTTCCGACTCTCGACCCGTCCGGTCGATCAGGCGCTCGCCCGTTTACCCGATGACCCCGACGTTCGGGAGGAGCGTCGCCGTCGGGCTCTGTCCGGCGGGTACCGGCTGGTCGAGTCCGGCGAACGCAAGCTGAACGCGGAGGTGGTGTTGGTCGGGATGGGAGCGGTGATGCCGGAGGTCCTGTCGGCGAGCGAGATCCTGGCGACCGAAGGGGGTATCGGGGCGGACGTCGTCTGCGTGACCAGCGCCGACCTGCTCTTCCGCGCGTTCCGCGGGTCACGCGGCCTCGACGACACCGACGAGTCGATCCTCACCGATCTGTTTCCGATCTCGCTGCCGCTCGTCACCGTGCTCGACGGTCATCCTCACGCACTCGCCTTTCTCGGAGCGCCAGCTGACGCCGCCGTAACAGCCCTGGGGGTGAGCGACTTTGGACAGTCGGGTTCAATCGATTCCCTGTACGAGCACTACCGCATCGACGCCGAGACGATCGTCGGGGCGGCACTCGATCTCCTCCGTGGCTGAGCAGAGATCGGCGCCGTGATCGAGGTTGTGATGCCCCGGCTCTCCGACTCGATGGAGAGGACGGAACGATCCTCAGCTGGCTGAAGTCGGACGGCAACGAGGTCGCGGTCGGGATGACCTGGTCGAGATCGAAACGGACAAGGCCACGATGACGTACCAGGCAGAGGGCGCCGGCTATGTCAAGGCCGGTCGAAAAGTCCACCCCCTTCCGCCGGTCGGACGTGATGGTGCCTTGTACACCGAGTGTGCATCCTGTTGCCCCAGGCGTTGCCCCGGCGTTGCTTTTCGGCCCCGACGCGGAGGGTGAGCCATGAGAAAACCAAGAAAACCGCCATTTTCGTGAGCTGATCGGACGGATCAGGCCCGATCGCTCGGTGGATCCAGGCTTAGAT
>JBOGZL010000327.1:0-26714 GCA_050697195.1 Solirubrobacterales bacterium | reverse complement strand
GGTACAGAGGATCGCCGCGGATCTCGGCATCAACCGCGCCCTGGAGCGCATCGAAGGCGTGCTCGAGACCGGGGGTGCGCTGTTCTACGACCTTTCCCATCCTTCCACGATCTCCTGGAAGTTGCTGAAGCGGTAATCGCGGTTTCCTAGCCCCGACGGTTCAACGCGCTTCTGCTGTCACGCGATTGCGGTTGTCAGTGGCCGCCCCGGTGGGCGGGCCGCAGATCGTATTGAGGGGAGCCAGTGGGCTACTTCGTCGCCATTGGTCTAGAGGTTCGGTCGAGCTCCGCGCGGCGGCGCACGGCGTGCATTACGTCGCGGCGGATCAGCCCCGAGCCGCCACGGATCGCCCACCAGTACAACCGGAACGCGCACGCCGCCGCGGCGTCCGTGGGCTGCACGCGGGTCTCGGTGCTCAGCCGCGTGCCCTCGCCGAGCGCCTCGAGCTCGAAGCTCGTCGCGATGCGGACGAACCCCGGGCGCGCGAAGGCGCGGAAGCCATCGAGGTCCACTATGTCGGCGTCTCGCCGCCTCGTAGCCGCCAGGACTGCGCCGCCGCGCCCGCGACCAACGTCCACGGCGGATCGACCCGCAGCTCTCGGTAGCCGCGCGCCAGGAACGCCTCGAGGAACCCGCGGTCGGCCGGCGCGGGAAGCGTTCGGATGCTCATCAGCACACGGGTGAGCCGCAGATCGCCAAACGCGAGCGCGTGAAGGGCGGCCCAGACCGTCTCGGGCACGGCGGCGATCCGCGTCGCGTGCCGCTCGCGGTGCCGATAGGCGGGCAGGACTTCGTCGAGAACAGCGGACATGTCGCCCCAAGCAGGCGTCTCACTCAGCCTCGGGCAGACGCTCGCTCTTCGCGCAAGGCGCATACGCGCACCGCTCCCGTGGATCGATCGCCAGGGCCAGCGTCTTTGCAGGAAGTTCTGCGCTCACCAGGTCCACGAACAACCTCCCTCTCGTTGAAGAAAGAGAAGGTGCTTCCCCGAGCGGAAAGGGTCTCCCCAACCGGATTGCTCGTCAGCATCAGCTGGACTCGCCCGCCCGCCCATCGGGGGTGATCGGCGATATCCGCGTCTCGACCAGAAGCTCGGCGCGGTCGGCGCGGTAGAGGTCCCGGGCGACCTCAAAGCAGCGATCCGCCCCATCGTAGGTTTGGCGGATCAGCATCACCGCCGGGCTGCCGACCTCGACCTGGAGCCGGTCGGCCTCCTGGTCATCGATCATGACCGCTTCGATCCTCGCCGAGGCTCGCGCCGGCTCGACGCCGGCGCGCTCGCGGAGAGTCCGCCAGAGCGATCCGGTGAGCGGTCCGGAGAGCAGATCCGGGCACAGCTCCTCGGCGTAGTAGGTGGTCTCGATCGCGATCGGCTCGCCGTTCGCGCGACGAAGTCGCTGGATGCCGTGGACTAGCGCCCCTGAGCGGAGGCCGAGCGCTCCGCGGACCAGCGACGTCGGCTCGACCGTCTCGGCCCAGATCACCTCGGCCCCGGGCTCGCGCCCGGTGCGCTCGATCTCGTCCGAGAAGCTGCCGATCCGCAGCGGGATCCGCGGCTCGGCGACGAACGTGCCTTGTGGCGGGCGCCGGTAGACGTAGCCCTCGCTATCGAGCCTGGAGACCGCGGCGCGAGCGGTCATCCGGCTCACCGCGAATGTCCGGCTCAGCTCGCGCTCCGATGGCACCGCAGTGTGCGCCGTAAATTCGCCGCTCTCGATTCGCTCCCGGAGGGCAGCTGCGATCGCCATGTAGGCAGGCTGGGCGGCCTGCCCGCCCGGTTTGCTGCGTTGGCGCTTGCGCTTCATAGTAGGGTCCGCGTGTAGGTATAGACCATGCTCGGCGAAAGGTCTGGATATGGCTGGATCGGAAGCAGTGCTCGCAATCGACCAAGGTACCTCTGCGACCAAGGCCCTGGTGGTTGCGCCCGGCGGTGACGTTATCGGGGTGGGTCGGGCGCCGGTAACACCCCGCGCCCGCGGCGACGGCGGCGTCGAGCAGGATCCCGACGAGCTGCTGGGGTCGGTCATCGTCGCCGGCCGCGAGGCGCTCGCCGCCGCGGGGACCGAGGTCGCGGGGGTCGGTCTGGGCAACCAGGGCGAGACCGTCCTCGCTTGGGATCCGGCCGATGGGCGCGCGCTCGGCCCGGCCCTGAGCTGGCAGGACCGCCGGGCGACGGAGGTGACCGATGAGCTCGCCGCCCACGCTCCGCGCCTGCTCGAGCTCACGGGACTTCCCCTCGACCCGTACTTCGCGGCCCCGAAGCTGGCCTGGCTGCGGCGGCGCGAGCAAGGCGGCATCGTGACCACGATCGACGCGTGGGTGAACCATCGTCTCACCGGCGAGACGGTCACCGATGCAGCGACGGCGTCGCGCACGCTGCTGCTCGACCTCGGACGGGTCGAGTGGTCCGAGGAGGCGTGCGCCCTGTTCGGGCTCGAGGCCTCCGACCAGCCGCGGATCGTCGACTGCGACGCGGCGATCGGGCACACCGACGCGTTCGGGGAATCACTGCCGATCGCCGGGCTGGCCGTCGACCAGCAGGCCGCCCTCTTCGCCGAGTCGTGCTTCTCCCCGGGCGAGGCAAAGTGCACATACGGCACCGGTGCTTTCGTGCTGGCTACCGCCGGGCCGATAGCCCCGCGATCGCCCGCTGGGAACGCTGCGTGCGTCGCTTGGCGGCTCGGGGGAGAGACGACGTACTGCTTGGATGGCCAGGTCTACACCGCCGGGGCCGCCGTCTCGTGGCTGGAGCGCCTCGGGCTGATCTCCGAGGCGGGGGATCTCGACCGGCTTGCCGACGGCGCGGCACGAGACCCGGACGGAGTGGTGTTCGTGCCCGCGCTCGCCGGGCTCGGTGCGCCGTTTTGGACGCCAGGGGCGAGGGCCGGATGGCTTGGGCTGTCGCTCAGCACCGAGCGCGCCGACCTCGTCGGCAGCCTCGTGTGGGGCCTGGCCGCGCAGGTCGCGTGGCTGGCGCGGGCGATGGAGAGCGACCTCTCTATGCAGCTCGAGCGGCTGCGGGTCGACGGCGGACTGACGCGCTGCCGGGCGCTGATGCAGGCCCAGGCGGACCTGCTCCAGGCGCCGGTGGAGCTCTATCCGTCGGCGGATGCAACCGCGCTCGGGATCGCGGCACTGGCTCGGCTGGCCGTCGGAGGCGCCCAGAGCCCCGAGGATGCCGTCGGAGAGTGGACGGCGGCGGCGACGTTCGAGCCGCGGCTCAATCGTGACCGGGCAGAGGAGCGACTTGTGCGCTGGCGCAATGCCGCGACCGCACTTGCCGGGCTTGCCGACGGGTGGGGTGAGCGCGCGCGAGGCTAGATCGGACGTCGTCGTGGTCGGCGCGGGCGTCGTGGGCGCGGCGATCGCGCGCGAGCTGGCGCTCGGCGGCGCGAGCTGCACCCTGCTCGAAGCCGGGGCCGACGTGGGCGCCGGCACGAGCAAGGCGAACACGGCCTTGCTGCACACGGGCTTCGACGCCAAGCCGGGAACGCTGGAGGCGCGGCTGGTCCGGCGAGGCCACGAACTGCTCAGCGAGTATGCGGGGCCGGCGGGCATCCCGCTGGAGCGCATCGGCGCCCTGCTCGTCGCCTGGAGCGAGGACGAGCTGGCGCGGCTCGACGGAATTCTCGCTCGCGCTCGCGAGAACGGGCACGCGGCGATCCGCGCAATCGATCGCGACGAGCTTCGCGAGCGCGAGCCGAATCTCGGCCCTGGGGCGCGCGGCGCCCTCGAGATCCCCGACGAGGGCATCCTTTGTCCGTTCACGATCACGCTGGCCTTCGCCACGGAAGCGGTGATGGCGGGCTGCAGGCTGCGCCGGGCCACCCCGGTGACCGCAGCATCGCGCCTCGCGGGCGGTGGCTTTCGGGTCGAGACACCCGCGGGGACGTTCGAGTCGCGCTACCTCGTCAACGCGGCCGGGCTGCGCAGCGACGACGTGGACCGCATGCTCGGCTATGAGCGGTTCACGGTCACGCCGCGTCGCGGCGAGCTGCTCGTCTTCGACAAGCTTGCCCGACCATTGCTCTCGCGAATCGTGCTCGCCGTCCCGACTCGGACCACCAAGGGGGTCCTGATCGCCCCCACCGTGTATGGCAACGTGTTGCTCGGGCCGACGGCCGAGGACCTCGAGCGCAAGGACGATACCGCCTCGACCGCCGCCGGGATCGAGTACCTGCGCCGCGAGGCCGAGCGGATCATGCCCGAGTTGCTCGCCCACGAGGTGACCGCGATCTACGCCGGCCTGCGCGCGGCGACCGAGCACGACGACTACCAGCTGGCGATCGACGAAGGCTACGTCTGCGCCGCCGGGATCCGTTCGACCGGTGTCTCCGCCTCCCTGGCGATCGCCGAGCACGTCCGCGAGGCATTGGCGGCGGCGCGCCTGGCGCTGCGCGAGCCGAGTGGCGCGCTGCCCCCTCGGATGCCGAACATCGGCGAGCTCGCCGACCGTCCGTACCGCTCGGCCGAGCTGATCGCGCGCGACCCTGAGTACGGCCGCGTGATCTGCTTCTGCGAGCGGGTCACCCGGGGCGAGATCCGCGACGCGCTCGCCAGTCCTGTCCCGCCCACCGATCCCGACGGGCTGCGGCGGCGCACCCGCGCGCTGATGGGCCGGTGCCAGGGCTTCTACTGCGGCGCGAGGGTGCGAGCGATGCTCTCCGCCGCCACCGGCACGGCGCCCGAGGATCGATGAGCAAGCCGGCGACCGCGGCCGAGGTCGTGATCGTCGGCGGTGGACCGGCCGGGCTCGCCTGCGCGCTTGAGCTGCGCGGGCGCGAGGTTGCGCCACTGGTCGTCGAACGCGAGAGCGAGCCCGGCGGCATCCCCCGCCATTGCGCCCATCAGGGGTTCGGCCTGCGCGATCTGCGGCGGGTCATGTCCGGCCCTGGCTACGCGCGGCGCTATGCGGGACTGGCCCAGCGCGGTGGGGTCGAGGTGGCGACGGAGACGATGGTCACCGGTGTCTCGGCCGGCGGGGAGCTGGAGCTGACCAGCCCGCAGGGCCGACGACGACTGGCGCCGCGTGCGGTCGTCCTCGCCACCGGTTGTCGCGAGCACTCGCGCTCGGCGCGCCTGGTTGCGGGCTCGCGGCCCGAGGGCGTGCTGAGCACCGGCATGCTCCAGCAGCTGGTCCACGTCCATGGCGTCAGTCCGGGTAGGCGGGCACTCGTGGTCGGCGCCGAGCACGTCAGCTTCTCGGCCCTGGCGACGCTTCGCCGCGGGGGCGCCCGCGCGCTGGCGATGGTCACCGAGCACGAGCGGCACGCCTCGCTGGCGGCGTTTCGCCTCGGCGGCGCCGCCGTCTACCGGGTGCCGCTGTGGACCGGGACCCGGGTGGCGGCGATCCACGGGCGGGCGCGTGTCGAGCGGGTCGACCTGGAGAGCGCCGATGGCGACGCCACGCGGAGCGTGGACTGCGACACCGTCGTCTTCACCGCCGACTGGATCCCCGACCACGAGCTCGCGGTCGCCGCCGGCCTCGGCCTCGACCCTGGCACGCGCGGGCCGGTGGTCGACGCCGCGTTGCGTACCTCGCGGCCGGGCTGGTTCGCGGCGGGCAACGTGCTACACGGGGCGGAGACAGCCGATGTCGCGGCTCTCGAGGGCCGCCACGCCGCCGCCGGCGTGATCGCGTTCCTTGCGGGTGCGGTGTGGCCCGCCGCCCGGGCCCCGATCCTCTGCGAGCCGCCGCTCGCCTGGGCGGCGCCGAACGCGATCGCGGCCGGCGAGCTGGCTCCGCCGCGAGGGCGCTTCTCCCTGCGGGCCGATCGCTTCCTCTCCCGTCCGCGGATCGAGATTGCCCAGAGCGGGCGCAGTCTCTGGCGCGGCACCGTCCGCCGGCTCGGGCCCGGTCGCTCCTCGCGCCTGCCCAGCGCCTGGTCGCGCGAGGCCGACCCGAGTGCTGAGTCGATCGTCGTGCGGACCCTAAGCGCCGGTGATTGACACCGCCCGGCGATTGGTATATACCACACGGTCTAGACCATGATGTGGCGCGCGAGTGGAGCGATCTCGGGGAGGCAAAACACGTCGCGGTTAGCGACGGGGTCCTTGACTGTTGTCCCGCTCTTCGCGCGTGTCCGCATTCTTAGGGGTTGGGATTAGACCATTTCGTCGACCGACCCACCCCTCAACAACCAAGGAGGTAGGACGTCGATGGAAGCTGGAGCCCCGCGGCCGCCCCAGAACATCCCCGCGCCGGCTGTCCCCGAGTTGGCGGAGGACGAGCGCCGACTCCACGAGCTCGGCTACAAGCAGGAGCTCTCCCGGGGCTGGTCGGGGTTCACCAACTTCGCCATCTCGTTCACGATCATCTCGGTCCTCGCGGGGACGTTCACGACCTTCGCCTTCGCCTGGCAGAACGGCGGGCCGATCGCGGCCTCGATCGGGTGGCCGGTGCTCTGCGCGTTCGTGCTCATGGTGGCCTTCTCGATGGCCGAGCTGGCCTCGAAGTACCCGACCGCCGGCGGTCCGTACTGGTGGGCCCACGACCTCGGCGGCACCGGCTGGAGCTGGATGACCGGCTGGTTCAACATCGTCGGGCTTGTCGGGGTCGTCGCCTCCGTTGCCTACGGCGCGGCGATCTTCCTCAACGCGACGCTCGCTCTGTATGAGGTCGACATATTCGGGATCAACTTCGTCGACACCGAGCACATTCTCGCCGAGACGTGGCTGCTGTTCGCCCTGATCCTCGCCTTCTACACCGTGGTCAACATCTTCGGAGATCGCTTCCTCGCCTCGATGAACAACGTCTCGGTCGGCTGGCACCTGCTCGGCGTGGCGGTGATCATCGGGCTGCTCGTCTTCGTCCCCGACGATCACCAGGACTTCAGCTTCGTGTTCGGCGAGCGGATCAACAACTCCGGTTTGCACGACGAATCCACGAGCAACCTCGGGTTCTGGCTCCTGGTGCTGCCGATCGGGTTCCTGCTGACGATGTACACCCAGACCGGCTACGACGCCTCCGCGCACACGGCCGAGGAAACTCAAAACGCGGCGATCACCGCCGCCCAGGGGGTGTGGCGCTCGGTGTTCTTCTCGGCGCTGATCGGCTGGTTCGTGCTTCTGGCCTTCCTGTTCGCGGCCACGGATGTCGCGGCCGTCAATGACGGCGCCGGCTTCGTCGGGGCGATCTTTACCAGCGTCCTGGATTCGTGGGCGGCCAAGCTGGTGTTGATCATCGCCACCGTGGGTCAGATCTTTTGTGGAGCGGCCGGCCTGACCAGCGCCTCTCGGACCTGGTACGCGTTCGCGCGCGACCGCGGGATGCCTGGCTGGTTCATCTTCCGGCGGGTCAATCGCGACCGGGTCCCGTTCAACGCCGTGGTCGCTGTCGCGGTGGCCTCGCTGATCATCGCCATCCCGGCCCTCTTCGGCAAGAACAACATCCCCTTCGCGTTCTTCGCGCTCACGGGGATCTGCACCGTCGGCCTCTACCTCGCGTACATAATCCCGGTGTACCTGAGGCTGCGGAAGGGCGACGACTTCGAGCCCGGGCCTTGGAACCTGGGCAGCCGCTACAGGCTGGTCAACATCCTGGCGATCGCCTTCGTGGTCCTGGTGGTGTTCGCCCTCGACCTGCCGTACACACCCGCCGGGCTGCCGTGGAACGACGGCTTCGACACCAGCGTCGTCAACTACACCCCGTTCGCGATCCTGCTCCCGCTCATCTTCGGGGTCTGGTACCTGATCTCGGCCAAGGACAAGTACCAGGGGCCGGTGCGGACGCTGGAGGCCGATGAGGTCACGCGGGATTGAGCCCGCGGGCAGAGCAGGCCGCTGGCGCTCCGGCGGGCCGGGCGGGACCTCCGGGATGCTCAGCCTCGACGACCTCCGCAAAGAGTTCGAGGCGGGGTCGATCGACACCGTCGTCATGGCGTTCACGGACATGCAGTGACGTCTTATCTTGGAAGCGCGATGCTGAAGACCAAGACGACCGGACAACCCTCGCTTCGGAATCGCTTCACAACCTGGCCGCTGGCGGCCATGTCGGTGGCGACAAATGCGGCGTGGTTGGGGTACCTCGGATGTCGAGTGCGATCGGCTCGAACGCCCGACCCCGCCGTTGGCCACCCTGCGTCCGGGTCGACATCTACCGTCAGCCGCTGTGGAAGCGGGGGAGAACCAGACGACCGATCCCGACGGTCGCACCGTCGTTTTCGATGCGGTCTCCCATCTGCACCTCGCAAGGCGTCGGCCCTGGCTGCTCGACCATGTCGCCGTGATCCTTGCAACGGTGTCTCGACCGGACCATCGCGAGGAGGATCCCCATCCCGGCCGGGAGCGGTTCTATCGGCGGCACATAGACCTGCGGCGCTGGCTGCGGGTGGTCGTAGACTTCAACCAGATACCCGCCTGGGTCGTCACGGCTGCGGTCCAGGACAACGATCCGCGACCGAGCAAGCGCCGATGAAGCTGACCATCGCCGGAATCGAGTTCGACCACCACGATTACGACGAGCGTGGCGATACCCTCTTCCTGCACGTTGGACCGCCGCGCGAGCCAGCGCGCTCTATCGAGACTCCTGAGGGTCACACCGTCGAATACGACCAGGACGGAGCGGTCATCGGTCTCGAGTTGCTGAACGTCCGTTGGACCCTGGAGCGCGAGGGAACATTGACGCTGACCTGGCCCCGAGCGGAGTTGTCGTCGCAACAGCTCGATCCGGTCGTGGCTCCAGCCTGACTGCCTCAAACGAATGTCAAACGAACCCCGCCGGACGGGCCAATCGCCGCCCGGATCAGCCAGAACGGGGAGGGTCGGGATTCCGCGTGGACACGGGCACACTGGGCGGATCCCGGCGCACGGCCGATGACAGCGGCATCCGGCTCATAACCCGGAGGTCGCGGGTTCAAATCCCGGAGCAATGAGCGACGCTCCCCGGCAGCGTCACAGGTCCCGGGCGCACCCCCCGCCGACCGATACGGCGCGGGGGGTGCGCGTTGGATGCACTACTGCAAGGTGCCGATGATCGCGCCGACGACCAGCAGCTTCACGAGCCAGTCGCCGGCGTGGATCGCCGCGAGCTTGAACGGCGTGTTCTCGTGGATCAGGGCGCCCGTCCAGAGCACCAGCGGGAACCCGATCCAGAGCGCCTGGCCGAGGAGCAGCCCTCCGGCAGGCTCATCGATCTCGCCCTGCGCGGCCAGGCCCGCGACCACGGTCGCCAGGACGAGGCAGCGCACGAGCTCTACTCCGAGCTTCCAGGGTGGCGGTTGCCCGCCCGAGGCGGCTGCGGCGCTCACCTGAGCCAACTGATCGCCCAGCACGGCGTAGTAGCTGCCGCCGAGGATGAACGCCGCGACCGTCGCGACGAGGACGGCGATGAGATCGATATCAGGCATCGATCGCACCTCCCTCGAGCTGCGACTTGAGCCCGGTGAGGCGCTCGCGCCACCAGGCCTTCATCTCCTCCGCGGTGTCGGAGTCGGGCAGGCGCTCGTGCGAGATTGCCACCCGGCTCTTCGCCCTGTCGATCGCGTCGAACGCGACGATCACCCGGGTCGTCCCGTCCTCCCAGTCGTAGCGGGCCGACTTCGGCGCCGTGGCGGTCCGGACCCGCAGGTCCGCGCCCGGGAGCCACCGCTCGCGCAGCGTCTCGTCGTCGAACGACTCGAACAGCCGCTCGACGGGCACGCCGATCGTCCGCGTCGCGCCGACCGCGAAGCCGTCCGGGCGCTCTCCGGGCGCGCGCAGGCCGCGCGCCCGCTCGTAGCCGACCGTGATCGACTGCGAGTACCACCCCGGGACGCCGTGCTTCTCGCGCAGCCAGCGCGCGATCTCGGTGTGGGTGTGGCTCGGCGCCCCCCACTCGTCGAGGACGCGGAGCCACTCGTCCCAGCCCCGCCCGGTCGCTTCGACCACCTTCTCGTCCGCGACCGGCGGCTCGAACTCGGGCGCCGACCCAGCCGGCCGCTCGCCCGCGGCGATCAGCACCCGGCGCGCGGCCGTGTAGCTCTCGCCCGTCTTTGCCATCCGCTCGCGCACGCGGCGCTTGAATGTCTTCTGCTTGGTCATCTGTCGCTCCTTCGCGGCGGTCGGCTCCGGGACTCACGCTCCCGACGCCCCACCGGAAGGGACTCGAATGACCGGTATCCCGATGGCTCGAGGCCACCTTTACCTCCACCGAGCCGGCGGCGTGAGCGCCGGGTTGGAGGTCGGGCGCGGGACGGCGCCCTCTATGAACGCTATCGCTATGTAGACCCGCGGGAGCCCCCAGACTCATCGCCGTCCCTCGGATTAGACCGGGCGGCGGCATCGTCTGCCTCGGTCAGCGACCCGAACATCCGGTATGCCACCGCTCGCAGACGGGTTCGGTCCTCCTCGAATCGTTCCGCCAGCCATTCGCGCTCATCCATCGGTCACATTCCTCCGCCGCGTCGGGTCATAGCAGTAGACCCGCGAAATCGGGACGATGTGACGAGGCGATCGACCGAAAGGAGAAACACGATGCGAGTCTTCGTCGCTGGGGCGAGCGGTGCGATCGGCAGCCGGCTCGTTCCTCAGTTGATCGAGCGAGGCCACGAGGTGATCGGCAGCTCCCGCTCGCCCGGAAACGCCGAACGCGTACGGGCGCTCGGGGCGGAGCCGATAGCGCTCGATCTGCTCGACGCGCGCGCCGTGCGCGAGGCGGTGCTCGAAGCCGAGCCCGACGCGATCATCCATCAGGCCACCGCCCTGGCGGACATGCGCTTCTCCAGGAACTTCGACCGCGGCTTCGCGCAGACGAACCGGCTTCGGACCGAGGGCACAGACGCGCTGCTGGCCGCCGCGCGCGAGGCCGGCGTGCGCCGGTTCCTCGCGCAGAGCTTCGCCAGCTACCGCTACGCGCGCGTGGGCGGGCCGGTCAAGACCGAGGACGACCCGCTCGACCCCAACCCGATGGCGTCGACGCGCGAGACCACCGCCGCGATGCGCCATCTGGACCAGGCGGTCACCGACGCCGCCGGGATCGCGCTTCGCTACGGCGGCTTCTACGGCGCTCCCAACGACGGCCTGCTCGAGCCCGTCCGCAAGCGCCAGCTCCCGATCGTCGGCGACGGCGCCGGGGTCACGTCATTCATCCACCTCGACGACGCCGCCGCGGCGACGGTGCTTGCGCTCGAGCACGACGGGTCCGGCATCTACAACATCGTCGACGACGAGCCGGCCCCGGTGCGCGAGTGGCTGCCGGTGCTCGCGGACGCGCTCGGCGCCAAGCCGCCCCGCCACTTTCCCCGCTGGCTCGCGCGGCTGTTCGCGGGCGATGCCGCGGTGATGATGGGGACCGAGGCCCGCGGCGCCTCGAACGCGAAGGCCAAGCGCGAGCTCGGGTGGACGCTGCGCCACCCCAGCTGGCGAGAGGGGTTCGCGGCCGCGTACGCGTCAAGCGACGCCCCGCCGGATTAACGCAAATCTCACCCGGCCCCGCTGGAGCCACTCATCCGCCGACCTGAGTCCGAGCGTTTCGGCTACTCGCCCAGCAGACGGTCGACGGCTCGCTCGAGGGGCGACAGGTCGCGCTCCACGATCGCGAGCACCCGGCCGATCTCGATCCTGAAGTACTCGTGCGCGATCAGATCCCGCAGGCCGGCGACATCCGCCCAGGGGATCTCGGGTTCCGAGTCGCGCGTCTCGGGCGCCAGATGCTTCACGGCCTCCCCGATCACCACGAACTGGAACAGAAGCGCGTCGTGGAGCAGAGCCGCGTCCTCATCGGCGGGCTCTTCGCCGGCCCGGGCCAGGTGCTCGTGGATCGCGACGATCGCGTCCTTGACGTCTCGGAGGCGTTCCTTCTCGTTCCAGTTCACAGGGGTACCGCCTCGGTTTCGACGTCGGCCCGGATGCGCTCCTTGAGCATGTCGGGCGTCGCGACATCGACCGGCGTTCCGAGGATCTGCTCGGCCTCGCGCCGGAAGGCCGCGAGGTCCAGGAGCGTCCTGCTCGGCTCGAGGTCGACGAGGAGGTCGACATCGCTGGTGGGCGCCTCCTCGCCGCGAGCGAGCGATCCGAACACGCGAATCCTGCGCACGCCGCGCCCCCGAGCGGCGTCGAGCAGGCGCCGGCGGTGTCGGCGCAGCTGCCGTGCGCGCGGGCCCAGCTGGCCGCGAACGGAGGTGCTCGGAGCCGCCGGTTCAGTCGCCCGAACGGCGCGAACCTGCAGCCGTCGTCCGCACGCCGACAGGAGCCGCTCGAGCGTCGGCAGCGTTGGCACGGTCGTGCCCGTCTCGTAGCGGGCGAGCGCCGGCTGGGAGGTGCTCGCGCGCTCGGCGAGCTCCGCCTGAGTGAAACCGACGCCCGCACGGGCGCGACGGATCAGTCTGGCTACCTCGGTCATCGCGGCATTATACCTATTTCGGTATTACCCCCGCCGCCCAACCGGCGCGCGCGAGGCAGCGCCCTGGTAGCTGCGCGTGGGGTGGGCGCGGGCGCGGGCGGTCAAGCGCCTTCGGGGCCGGTGCCGCTCGCCGAACAGGGGGACGCCGCCCAGTTCCCGTTCGTGTGCGGGCTGTAGCTCGCCCCGGCTGTTACGCGGGGACCGCCGCCAGGCACGCGTCGGCGGCGCGCTGACCCGAGCGGATCGCGCCCTCCATGTGGATGTGCCCGACGCCGGCGATGTCGGTGCACGCCCAGTGGATCGGTCCGATCGACCGCCGCAGGTCCTCCCCGAAGCGGGTCAGCCCCCCGACGCCGTAGCTCGTTCCGTACGCGCCCCGCGTCCACTCCTCGGCCGACCACACCGTCTCGATGAAGTCGATCGGCTCGAGCCCGTGCGGCCCGACGTACTTCGAGATCCCCTCGAGCACGGCGTCGCGGCGCGCGTCGGCGCTCATCCGGCCCGCGCGCTCCGCGTTCTCGCCCGCGAGGAACGTCGTCACGACCCCGACCGCCGCCGAAGGCGGCGAGTTGTCGTACAGCTCGCGCACGAGCTCGTAGGGCGCGAACCCCTGGCCCGAGAGCCCCTCCTGGCGCCAGAACGGTTGCTCGTAGACGGCGAGGACCTTGATGATGCTCCCCTGCGAGAGCGCCTGCTCCATCCGCATTCGCCACGCCGGGAGTGCGGGGCGAAAGCGGATCGCGCCGGTGAGGTTGGGCGGAACGGCAACGATCGCGGCCCGCGCCCGCGCCGTCACCGACCCCGCGTCGATCTCGACTCCCTCGTGGGACCACCGGATGTCGTGCGCCGGGGCGCCGAGCACGACGCGGTCGCCGAGTTGCTCGGCTAGCCGGATCGGGATCAGCTGCGAACCGCCGACGACGCGATAGGCGAGGCACTGGTCGGGCTCGAACAGCTCGTAGGTGCCGCCGGCTCCGGAGATCATCCACAGGCCCTGGAGGAGCGAGAAGGTGTGCGCCGGCTTCGCGAGGAACCCGCCCGCGAGCCACGAGCGCAGGAGGTCGCGCGCAATGTCGTCGGAGACTTCGCGCCGCAGCCACGCCTCGAAGGTGATCGTGTCGAGCTCGGAGGCGTCGCGGTGCGCCCACGGCGCCTCGGGATCGAGCTCCTTGGCGAGCGCGTCCAGCTTTCCGTCAGCCTCGGCGTACGCCCGCTCCGACTCCGTCCCCAGCGGAGCATCGTGGCCCTCGTAGCGGTGCGACTTGCCGGAGGGATCGATGTAGACGTGCTCGCCCTCGCGAAAGCTCGGGAAGAGCTCGATCCCGAGGTCCTCGACCGTCGCGTGGACGGCCGACTGGTACGGGGCGACCCACTGGCCCCCGAGCTCGTTCGCCTCGCCGCCGATCTCGACGTTCCAGACCCGTCCGCCGACCCGGTCGCGCGCCTCGAGCACGACGACGTCCACCCCCTCGCTGGCGAGCCTCGCCGCGGCGGAGAGCCCGGCGATCCCGGCCCCGACGACGGCTATCTCGGCTTCGACGGCGCGCTCAGGCATCCGGCCTCCCTGTCCAGCGGGTCAAGCGCGGATCAGTGTATGCGGCGGGTGGCGCTAACGCTTCGCTCACAGTTTGCTAGTCTGCCGCGCGACCTGCTGAAGCACCCGCCCACATATCGGCGGGTAGCGGGGGACCCAGTCAGTTGGGGCGAGTCGCGGCCACCTGGTCGTGTAGCGCCGGCTCTTTGGCGCGAGCCCGTCAGCTAACCCCGTAAGCGACGAAAGAGCGTCTGCGTGAACCACTCGCATCGCGTTGCGAGCCCCAAATCGAAGATCGTCCTCGCGCTGCTGGCCGCGGCCGCGATGGTCGTCGCGGGCGCGGTCCCGACGGCCGCGGTCGCCGACACCTCCGGGGGCGTCTCGATCGGCGGCGAGAGCGAGAGCGAGGAGCGCTCGGCGAAGCGCCAGGCGAAGTACGTGCGCCTGTGGGTCAAGGTGTCCTCTCGCGATCGGCACTGGGCGCGTTCGACGAGCAAGTGCGAGTCGGGCCGCGACCCGAAGGCGATCGGCGGCGGAGGCAAGTACCGCGGCGCGTTCCAGTTCTTGAAGTCGACCTGGCGGCACTCCCCGAAGTCCCCGGGCGGCGACCCGATCGAGTACTCGTACCGGACCCAGGCCGTGGTCGCGGTCGCGCTCAAGAGGCGCGACGGCGCCGGTCACTGGCCGAACTGCGGCTAGCAGCCCTCGAGCGCTCGGGCGAAGTACGGTTCGCTCTCCCGGTACCGAGGGAGGAGTCAACGGATGGCGCATGACTTGGTGGTGGTCGGGGCCGGGCTTGCCGGCCTCAGCGCTGCGCGCGACCTCGTCGCGGGCGGCGCCGACGTCGTCGTGCTGGAGGCGCGGGGGCGCGCCGGCGGCCGCGTCGAGCAGACGCAGCTCGCCGACGGGCGGCTCGTGCAGCTCGGCGGCGAGCTCACCGGGCCGTTCCAGTCGGCCTATCACGGCCTCGTCGAGGAGCTCGGCCTCACGCTCGAGTCGTCGTTCCCCTCGGTCCCCGGCGAGGACACCTACGTGATCGCGGGCGGACGGTTCGTCGGCGACGGTTGGATGAGCGACGAGGACCGGGCGAGCTTCGAGGCCGTCGAGGAGGAGTTTCGCCGCCTCGCGGGGACGGTCGATCCCGACGACCCGTGGTCGCACCCCGAGGCGGATCGGCTCGACCGGATCTCCGTCGCCGGGTGGATGCGCGAGAACGGCGCGACGCGGAACGTCGTCTACGCGGAGGACCTCGCCGCGCTCGCGCTGTCGTCGGAGTCGATCGAGCGGATCTCGCTGCTCTCGGAGCTGCGCAAGCAGGCGGTGGCCGGGGCGAGGGGGTTCTACGACTACGAGATCTGGGAGTCCGAGCGGGTCGTCGAGGGGTCGGCGTCGGTCGCGCTGCGAATGGCGTCAGAGCTCGGCGACCGGATCCGGTACGCGACACCGGTGGCGAGCATCCGGGTGAGCGCGTCGGGGTGCGTCGTGACCGCGGCAAACGGGGAGCGGTTCGAGGCGGCGGCCGTCGTCTCCGCGCTGCCGGTCGGCCCGCTGCGCCAGCTCCACGTCGAGGGAGTCTCGGAGGAGCGGATGCGCTCGCTGCGCCACCAGCGCCACGCGCTCGCCGCGAAGGCGGTGTTCGCGTACGACACGTCGTTCTGGGAGGAGCTGGGGCTGAATGGGACGGGGTACGCCGAGACCGGCCTGATCGGAGGAATCTGGCCCCAGGTGGAGGGGATCGTCTCCACGCTCGTCCCGCCGGAGCGCCTCGCTCTGCTGCTCGCCACCCCCCCGGAGCTCCTCGAGCGCGAGCTCGTCGCCGAGATGGTCGGCGTGTTCGGCGAGGGCGCCGCGGATCCGCGCGCCGTCTTCATTCGCCGCTGGGGCGTTGACCCGTGGACGCAGGGGTACATCACCGCGTGGCGCCCCGGGGACGTGATGGCGGTCGGCCCTCTCCACGGCACCCACGAGCCGCCGTTCTACGTCTGCGGCTCCGACCAGTGGGTGTGCGGGTACATGGAGGGCGCCGTGCGGACGGGACGCGGCGCCGCGGCCGCCGCGCTCGCGCAAGGCTGACGCCACAACCCGGGGGTCCGGGTCTGGACAATACGTGGTGTGGAGACCGGGATTGGCGAGCGGCTTCGTGACGCGCGTCGCGCACAGGGCCTCGACCTCGAGCAGGTCCACGCGCGGACGAGGATCTCCCCGCGCTTCCTCCAGGCGATGGAGGAGGAGCAGTGGGAGGTCCTGCCGGGCGCCGCGTACGCGCGCGCCTTCCTGCACACGTACGCGGAGCTGCTCGGCCTCGACGCCGACGCGATCGTCGCCGAGTACCGCGGCCGCCCCGGGACGCAGGAGGCGCAGCCCGAGGCCGAGCCCGTGCCCCAGCTCCCGACCCCCGAGCGGCGCGCGCTTCGCCCTCGCGCCGGCGGCGCGCTCCGCTCCCGGGCCGGGCGCGCGACGCTCGCGGCGCTCGCGCTGGTCGCGCTGCTCGTCGTGGTCGTCGCGTTGTTGCCCCTCGGCGGCTCGGACGACGAGCGAGGCGCGCCCGAGCGCGAAGCCGAGTCGAAGCCCGACCGCGATGCCGACGCCACGCCACCGGCCGCCGAGCGCCCCTCGCGGGCGGAGCTGAGCCTGACCACGACCGGGACCGTGTGGGTGTGCCTCGTCGACGAACGCGGCACGGCGCTCGTCGAGGGGGTGACGCTCCCTCCGGGCGAGGAGCAGGGGCCGTTCCGCGGCGACGGGTTCGAGCTCGCGCTCGGCAACGGGCAGGTCGAGCTGGAGGCGAACGGGAGCCCCGTTGCGATCGACGCCGCGGCCGAGCCGCAGGGCTTCCGGGTGACACCGGAAGGCGCCGACGACCTCGCGCCGGCGCAGCGCCCGACCTGCGGCTAGCTTTCGCGCCCCTCCTCGATCCCCGCGAGTGCCTCGCGGACGAGCTCGCCGATCGCCGCGAGGTCGTAGCCGCCCTCCTGGACGACCACGGTGGGAAGGTCGAGCTCGGCCAGCACCCGGCCGGCGGCGCGAAATCCGGCGGCGGTCACCGTCAGGGGGCTCTCGGGGTCGCCCTCGGCGGCATCGACGCCGAGCGGCACGACCAGCGCCCGGGCACCGCGCTCGCGGGCCCACGCGGCGAGCCGGGCGACCGCCTCCAGCCACCGCTCGTCGTCCGATCCCGGGGCCAGCGGCAGGTTGAGGTTCGCGCCGTCCCCGGCGCCGGCGCCGGTCTCGTCCTCGAACCCCAGGAAGTGCGGGAACCACCCCGCGCCGGGGTCGACGTGTACGGAGCCGACGAGCACCTCGGGGTCGTCGTAGAAGATCTCCTGGGTACCGTTGCCGTGATGGGCGTCGACGTCGATCACGGCGACCGGGCCGCCGCCGGCGGCGCGAAGCCGTGCCGCGGCCGCGGCCGAGTTGTTGAGGTAGCAGGAGCCGCCGAAGCAGGTCCGCGCTGCGTGGTGGCCGGGGGGGCGGCAGCACGCGTACGCGGCGCTCTCGCCGGCGAGCACGAGGTCGGTTGCGGTGAGGGCGACGTCGACCGCCGACCGCGCCGCCTCCCACGTGCCCGGCCCTATCAGCGTCATCGTGTCGAACGCGAAGTAGCCGGCCCGGGCGCCGATCGCCGCCGGGATCTCGGCCGAGCCGTGCGCGAACAGTCCCGGGAGCGGGAACACGTACGGGACGACCCGGTCCTGGCCCGGCTCGTCGGTCAGCCCCGCCGCCTCCCACTCGTCCCATGCCTGGGCGAGGTGGGAGAGCAGCGAGGGGTCGTGGACGGCGAGGACGGCCTCGTCCGGATGCCGCTCGGCGTCCACGAACCCCGCCCCCGCGTCGGCGAGCGCGTCGCGGATGCGCTCCGCGCGCGCGGGCAGCTCCGTTCCGGGCGTCCGGACGCCCACCCACACCTCGCCGTCCGGCTCGTGCAGCCGGTGGCGGTCGCTCCACACGACGGGGATCGCGAGGCCCACCCCGAGGACCGTATCCGCTCGCGGAGGGGCGGGCGGGACCGATGCCGCTCCGGTTCGGATAACTCCCCCTGAACGGTCGTACATTCGGGAGGAACTCGAATTCGGCCCTTGACAGGCGATAACAGCCGGGAATAGGTTCTAACGACCGTTCATGAAGGGCGAGGACAGGGTGGAGTTGGGGCAGCGGCTGGGCGCCGACCGGGTTGAGGAGCCGCCCGGCGCCCTGCCTCAACCGGCCGCCCGCCTCGACCCGTCGGGGCCGGTCCGACCGTACGAGCTCGAGCTCGCCGTCGAGCGGCTGTGCCTCGACTCGACCTCGTTTCGGAACCTCCGCGAGCGCGCGGGGGGCGACGCCGCCCGGATGGCCGCGCGGATCGCGGAGATCGTCGAGTCCCGGGGCAAGATGCACAATCCCGAGACCGACTCCGGAGGGATCCTGGTCGGAGCGGTCGCGGCCGCGGGCGAGCGCCTCGAATCTCCCCCCGCCGTCGGCGAGCGGATCGTGACCCTCGGCTCGCTGACGCTGACGCCGCTGCGACTGGACGCGGTCACGGGCCTCGACCCGGACTCGCCCCAGGTCGAGGTCGCGGGCACTGCGTACGTGTTCGAGCGGGCGGCGTGGGGGCCGGTCCCCGACGACGTGCCGCTCTCGACCGCGCTCGAGCTCTACGACGTGTGCTCGGCGGGTTCGCACACGCGCGCGCTCGCGCCCGCCCAGGGCACGGTCTGCGTGCTCGGCGCGGGGCACGCCGGCAAGCTCGCGCTCGCCGCCGCCCGCGACGCGATGGAGGGCGGGACCGTGGTCGCGGTCGACGTCGACCCGGAGGCCGTCGAGCGCGTGTCGGAGCTCGCGCTCTGCGACGTCGGCGTGGCGACCGACCTCCGCGACCCGCTCGCGGCGCTCGATGCCGCGCGCGGCGCCGGGGTCGGTCCGGCCGATCTCACGGTCGTCGTCGTCAACGCCACGGGCTGCGAGGCCGGTGCGATCCTACTCACCGCCGAGGGGGGGACGGTGATGTTCTTCTCGATGGCGACGAGCTTCTCGGGCGCCGCCCTTGCGGCGGACGGGATCGGGTCCGAGGTGCGGATGTTCGTCGGAAGCGGATACGCCCCCGACGGCGGCGCGTACGCGCTCGACCTCTTCCGCCGCTCGCCGGCCCTGCGCGAGGCGCTGGGCGTCGCGGTCGAGGAGCCCGCATGACCGCCGCCGAGGGACATCGTGTGCACATGCGGTGGCAGGACATCGACGGGCTTGGCCACGTCAACCACACCGTCGTGCTCACCTACCTGGAGGAGGGGCGGGACGCGTTCCTGCGGCGGCACGGGATCCGCCGCGACGAGTACGTGGTGGGGCGCTGCTCGGTCAGCTTCGAGGGCGAGATCGATCCCGAGTTCGAGTCGGTCACCGTGCAGTGCGCGGTGCGCGAGCTCGGGCGCTCGAGCATGACGACGAGCGAGCGGATCCTCGACGACAGCGGCACGGTCGTCGTGGAGGCCGAGTTCGGCCTCGTCCTGTGGGACCCGGGGGAGCGGGGCTCACGACCGATCACCGATAAGGAGCGCGCGTCCCTGGCGGGCTCCGGGGAGGTTGCCCAATGAGCTGGAACAGCGATCCCGTCGTCGTCACGGTGGCCGTGACCGGCGCCGACGTCTTCCGGGAGAACAACCCCAACATCCCCTACACGACCGAGGAGATCGCCGACTCGAGCGTCGAGGCGGGGGGCGCCGGGGCGACGGTCGTCCACCTCCACGTCCGCGAGGACGACGGCACCCCGAGCGGCCGCCCGGAGCTGTTCGTGGACGTGATCGACCGGATTCGCGCGGGGTCGGACCTGCTGACGATGGTGTCGACGGGCGGCGCCAACGACATGACGATCGAGGAGCGGACCACAGGGCTGGAGGCGAAGCCCGACATCTCCGGGGTCGAGTCGGGGTCGATGAACTTCGGCGACGAGACCTTCATCACACCGCTGCCGGCCGGCCGCGGGATCATCGAGCGCGCGACCGAGGCGGGGATCGCGCTCGAGGTGGAGGCGTTCGACGTCGGGCACGTGGCGAGCGCGGTCCGGTGGCTCGAGCAGGGCATCCTCCCGGCGCCGATGCGAATCAACCTCGTGTTCGGGGTCCCCGGGGGCATCGACGCCACCCCCGAGGCCCTCACCGCGATGGTCCGCCCGCTGCCCGAGCGCACGTTCTGGACCGTGACCTGCATCGGTCGCCATCACCAGCGCCTCCTCGGGCTCGCGCTGCTGATGGGGGCGCCCGGGATCCGCACCGGGCTCGAGGACGTCGCTTATCTGAAGCGCGGCGTGCTCGCCGCCTCCAACGCCGCGCTTGTCGAGATGGCGATCGGGCTCGCGGGCACGCTCGGGCGCGAGGTCGCTACCCAGGACCAGACGAAGGAGCTGCTCCGGCTTGGCTGAGACGCGGGAGGAGATCCATCGGGCGGCGCTGGAGCTGTTCGCGAATCGCGGCTACCACGCGACCTCGATGCGGGCGATCGCGTCCGCGGCTCGGGTGCGGCCGGCGGCGATCTACCACTGGTACCCGAGCAAGGAGGCGATCCTCGTCCAGTTCCAGGACGACTTCATGGAGCGCCTGACCGAGAACGTCCTCGCGGCGGTCGAGCTCCAGGACCGCCCGGCGATGCGGTTGGCCGCGGCGGTGCGCGAGCACGTCGTCTTCCATGGACTGCACTCCAAGGCCGCGTTCGTGACCGACAGCGAGATCAGGGCGCTGACGGAGGAGCGGCGGAGGGCGCTGATCGCGAAGCGCGACGACTACCAGGCGATGTTCAGCGAGTGGATCAGGGACGGGATCCGGGACGGTTCGCTGCGCGCCTCCGATGCGCACGTGGCCACGTACGCGATCCTGCTCCAGTGCACCGGGGTCGCACTCTGGTTCGGCCCCGAGGGACCGCTGAAGATCGAGGAGGTCGCCGAGCTCCACGTCGAGCTCGTGCTCGGCTCGCTGCAGGCGTCCGGCGAGCTGATCGCCGAGGCGATCGACGGTGTCTCGCGCCGTCCCGTCACGGCGGTGGGGAGGTAGCGCACGATGGCCCGGATCAAGCCGCCGCCGCTCCCCGAGAAGGCGACGATCGCGGTCGTCGCGCCGGCGAGCTCGCCGCAGACGCGCTCGGAGATCGAGCAGGCGACGGAGTACTTCGCGGGGCGCGGCCACAGGCTCGTGTTCGGACCCAACCTCCGCAAGGTGCACGGGTATCTCGCAGGAACCGACGAGGAGCGGGCCGCCGACCTCCAGTGGGCCCTCTCGGAGCCCGGGATCGACATGGTGCTCGCGCTCACGGGCGGGTACGGGACCGCGCGGCTGTACGACAGGATCGACTGGGACGCGCTGGGCGAGCCGCGGATCGTGTGCGGGTACAGCGACATCACCGCCCTGCACCTCGCGCTCGCGGCCCATGCCGGGTGGGTGACGTTCTACGGCCCCAACCTGCTCCGCTTCACACGGCGCAAGGACTCCTATCCGCTCACCAAGGAGACGGAGGAGTGGTTCCACCGCGCGTTTCGGCCCGAGCCGCTGGGCCGTGTGTTCGAGGACCCCGAGAACCCGTACGTGCTCACGGTCGGGGAGGGGGCGGCCGAGGCGTCGCTCGCGGGCGGGTGCCTTACGCTGCTGTGCGCGAGCATCGGGACGCCGTTCGAGGTCGAGACCGACGGGTGCGTGGTGATGGTCGAGGACCTCAACACCGAGCCGTACCTGATCGACACGCGGCTCAACCACCTGATCCGGGCCGGCAAGCTCGACAACGCGGCGGGGTTCGTGTTCGGGACGGACGTGAACCTGAAGGGGCAGACCGTGCCCGAGGAGGTCGAGTCGACGCTCTCGATCGAGGAGATGCTCGACGAGCTGATCGGGCCGTTGGGGATTCCGGCGATCGCGAACGTGCCCGTCGGCCATGGCAAGCACATGGCGACGATGCCGCTCGGGGTCACCGTCCGGGTGGACGGTGACGCGAAGACCCTCGAGGTACTCGAGGCGGCGGTGGAACCGGCAACGGACCAACAACGAGGAGGAGACTGAATATGAGGTACAGGGGCTTCGGGACGGTGACGGGACTGCTGATCGCGATCGCGGCGCTGGTCGTCGCCGTCGCGGCTCTGCCGGCCGCGGCGCAGGACTCGGAGCAGGACAACAAGGTGCTCCGGATCGGCTGGGCGCAGGACCCCCAGACGCTCAACCCCTTCGTCGCCCTCGACGAGGAGAACTACAACGTCTGGGCGCTGAACTGGGACCTGCTCGTCAACTTCAGCCCCGAGGACCTCTCGCCGGCGCCGGGGATCGCGGAGAGCTGGGAGGTCTCCGAGGACGAAAGGACCGTCACCTTCGAGCTCGACCCCGAGCGCAGGTGGTCCGACGGGGAGCCGGTCACCTCCGCGGACGTCAAGTTCTCGTTCGAGACGCTCGGCGAGGAGGGCGATCTGTTCGCCGGCTACACGGACAGCGTCACCTCGATCGAGACCCCCGACGACGAGACCGTCGTCCTCAAGACCAGGCAGCCGGACGCTCGGCTCGTCGGCGGGCTGTTCGTCTACATACTTCCCGAGCACATCTGGTCGAAGACCCCGATCGACGAGCTGACCGGGTCCTTCCAGCCGGAGGTGCCGCTGGTCGGCAGCGGGCCCTACGTGGTCACCGAGTTCAGCCGCGGACGGATCATCCGGATGGAGCGCAATCCGGAGTGGCAGGGCCCCGAGCCGGAGTTCGACGAGGTCCAGTACATCAAGTACGGCAACCAGGACGCGGTCGAGCGCGCGCTGCGGCTGGGTGAGGTCGACATGGTGGTCGAGGTCGAGTCCTCGACCTTCGAGCGGATCGAGAGCGACCCGAACATCGAGGCTCTTTCGAGCCCCTCACCCTCGTATACGCAGCTCGCGTTCAACCTCTGCCCCGAGAAGCTCTGCCCCGATGCCGAGTTCAACCCCGCGGTCCAGGACGTCGACGTCCGGCAGGCGGTTGCCTACGCGGTCGACCGCAATCGGATCAACGAGATCGCCGCTCGCGGCACCTCGTTCGTCGGCCACGGCATCCTGCCGTCGTTCTACAAGGCGTTCTACGAGGTTCCCGAGCAGGACTATCCGTACGACCCGGAGATGGCCAACCAGATCCTCGACGAGGCCGGCTGGGAGCGGGAGGGCGACGGTCCGCGGACCAGGGACGGGGAGGAGCTCTCGTTCGATCTCCTGGTGCGCTCGGAGTCGCCGTACAACATCCAGGCGGCGAAGCTGGTCGCCGAGATGGCGGCCGAGGTCGGGATCGAGTTCAACGTCGAGGTGGTCAGCGTCGACAAGCTGACCGAGCTCACCGTGCGCAAGGTGGACGGCAAGCCGGCGCCGGAGTTCGACACCTTCATCTGGGGGTGGGGTGGCGATCCCTACGACCCGAGCTTCCTGCTCAGCCTGCTGACCACTGACGAGATCGGAGGGCTCTCCGACGGCTTCTACTCGGACCCCGAGTACGACGCGCTGTATGAGCAGCAGTTCGGCAGCTTCGACACCGAGCAGCGCAAGGAGATCATCCAGGAGATGGTCGCGATCACCCAGGAGGACGTGGCCTACCTGGTGCTGACCGACGACCCGAACCTCCAGGCCTACCGGACCGACCGTGTGGGCAATATCGACCCGGCCTGCCCGGAGGAGGGCGGCGACCTGATCTGCGAGCAGACTTCCTACGAGCCGCTGCTGTCGATCGGGCCGGCCGATGGCTCCTCGAGCGACGACGGCGGCGGGGGCGGAGGAACGGTCGTGATCATCGTCGTGGCCGCGGTCGTCCTCGGCGCGGGCGCGTTCTTCCTCGTGCGCTCCCGCCGCCGGCGCGCGGGCGAGCCGCTGGAGGTCGAGGAATAGGACGGCGGATGTGACGCGAGCGCGGAGGCGCGTCCCGTGAGCGGGCGCTGGCTCGCCGGCAAGACGGCGGCGGCGCTGCTGACGCTCGCGTTCGTCGTCGTGTTCAACTTCTTCCTATTCCGGGTGATGGGCGACCCCACCACCCAGCTCGCCCGGCTGCCGAACGCGTCGCCGGAGGAGATCGAGAAGCTGCGGGCCGACTACGGGATCGACAAGCCGGTGGTGGGACAGTTCGTCGACTACGCCGGCGACACGCTCCGGCTCGACCTCGGGATCAGCCAGCGCTCGCGCGAGCCTGTCTCGGAGGAGATCAAGGACGCGCTCCCGTGGACGCTGCTGCTGGTCGGCACGGGCACGCTGCTCGCGACTGCGATCGGCGCATGGCTGGGGGTGGTCGCCGCGACGCGCCGGGGAAGGAAAGCTGACGACGGCCTGCTCGGCTTCAGCCTGTTCACATACGCGGCGCCGGAGTACTGGATCGGGATCATCCTGATCCTCGCCCTGGCCGTCTGGATACCGATCTTGCCGGCCGGACAGCAGGTCTCCCCCGGGGTCGAGTTCTCGGGCTTCTTCGCGGAGGCGCTCGACGTCGCCGAGCACCTGATCCTGCCCGCGACGGCGATGACGCTGATGCTGCTCGGCCAGTACTTCCTGATCATGCGCTCGTCGATGGTCGACGTGCTGACCGAGGACTTCATCACGGTCAAGCGCGCCACCGGGCTGCCGTGGGAGCGCGTGGTGCGTCGCCACGCCGTGCCGAACGCCCTGCTGCCGCTCGTGACGCTGTCGGCGATCCAGTTCGGGGCGGTGGTCGGCGGCGCGATCACGATCGAGACGATCTTCTCCTGGCCGGGGTTGGGCGAGCTCACCTTCGAGGCGATCAACGATAAGAACTTCCCCGTGCTTCAGGGGACGTTTCTCGTGTTCTCGGCCGGCGTGATCGTCGCCAACCTGCTAGCCGACTGCCTGTACTTCTTCCTCGATCCAAGGGTGCAGTCGAGATGAGCGAGCGGAACGCCCGCACTCTCCTGCTGCGCACGTGGCGTGGCCGCTTCGGGCTTGCGGTGCTGGGCCTGTTCCTGTTCCTGGCCCTCTTCGGCGGTTTGATCGCGCCCGACGACCCGAATGCGTCGAGCCTCGATGTGCTCGCCCCCCCGAGCACCGAGCACTGGTTCGGGACGACGGAGAGCGGCGCGGACGTCTTCTCCCAGGTCCTGGTCGGCGCGCGCGTGTCGATCGTCGTCGGCTTCGCCGCCGCGATCATCTCCGCCCTGCTGGGTGCCGCGGTCGGGCTCGCGAGCGGCTACTTCGGCGGCTGGACCGACCGCGTGCTCGACCCGCTGGAGAACTGGTTCCTCGTCATACCCACGCTGCCGCTGATGATCGTCCTCGCCAGGCTGCTCGATCCGTCCCTGGGCGTGCTGATCGTCGTCATCGGGCTCACCTCGTGGGCGGGCACGGGACGGATCGTCCGTGCCCAGGTGCTGACCCTGCGCGAGCGCGCCTTCGTCGAACGCGCCCGGGCCCTGGGGGCCGGCGACGGCTACATCATCAAGACCCACATCCTCCCCAACACGCTGCCGCTGATCTTCGCCAACACCGTCCTGATCGTCGCGGTGGCGATCCTCTCGGAGGCCGCGCTTTCCTTCCTCGGCCTCGGCGACCCGACGCGGATCTCGTGGGGGTCGATGCTCGAGAGCGCGTTCGAGGCTGGAGCGCCCAGCGCCGAGGCGTGGTGGTACGTGATCCCGCCGGGCCTGTGCATCACGACGCTGGTTCTCGCGGTCGCGATGCTCGGCTATCTGTTCGAGGAGTACGTGAATCCACGCTTGATGGAGGTCAAATGAGCGCGCTGCTCGAGGTGAGCGAGTTGCGGGTCGAGCACGACGGCCACCCGATCGTCGACGGCATCGACCTCGCGCTCGAGCGCGGCGAGGCCCTGGGCCTCGCGGGCGAGTCCGGGTGCGGGAAGACGACCACGGCGCTCTCCGTGATGAAGCTGGTGCCCTCCGGCCTTACGCAGTCCGGCACGATCACGCTGCGCCCGCCCGGGGTCGACGAGCCGATCAACGTCGGGCGGCGCACCGAGGCGGGGATGCAGCTCGTGCGCTGGCGCCACGTGTCGCTCGTCTTCCAGGGGGCGATGAACTCGCTCGACCCGGTGCAGCGCGTCGATGCCCAGATCTCGGAGGCGATCCGCCTGCACGAGCCGCGCGCCGGGGCGAAGGACGTGCGCGAGCGGATCGCCGAGCTGCTGAAGACGGTCGGCCTCACGGCGGGCCTCGGTCGCCGCTACTCGCACCAGCTCTCGGGCGGGCAGCGCCAGCGGATGATGATCGCGCTCGCGCTTGCCTGCCGTCCCTCGCTCGTGATCGCCGACGAGCCCACCACGGCGCTGGACGTCGTGATGCAGGCCCAGGTCCTTGAATTGCTCGAGCGCCTGCGCGAGCGGCTCGGGCTCGCGCTGATCCTGATCTCCCACGATCTCGGCGTGCTCGCCGAGACCTGCGACCGGATCGCGGTCATGTACGCGGGGCGGATCGTCGAGACCGGGCCGGTGAGCTCGGTGTTTGCGACCCCCCAGCACCCCTACACGAAGCGCCTGCTCGACTCGCTGCCGGTGATCGGGGGCGACCGTGGGCTGGCGGCGCCGATTCCCGGCGGCCCGCCCGATCCCGACGACATGCCGACGGGTTGCCGGTTCGCCCCCCGCTGTCCCTACGCGGCCGAGCGTTGTGCCGAGGACCCGCGGCTGCACGAGGTCGCCCCGGGCCAATCCGCGGCGTGCCACTTCGCGCCGTGGGAGGAGTGGCCGGAGGTGCCAACCTCGAGTCCGACTGAGGTGGGGGCGTGACCGAAGCCCTGATGGAGGTCAGCGACCTGGCGATCCGCTTCCGGTCCCGCCGAGTGACGTGCCGGGCGCTCGACGGAGTCTCGCTCGAGTGGCGCCGCGGCGAGATCCTCGGAGTGGTGGGGGAGTCGGGGTGCGGCAAGTCCACGCTCGCTCGGGCGATGCTCGGGCTGCT
>JBOGZL010000326.1:0-3921 GCA_050697195.1 Solirubrobacterales bacterium | reverse complement strand
CGGAGTACGCCGAGTACACGGCCCAGGTGGTGGCGCGCTACGGGCCGGGGGGGAGCTTCTGGGAGGCCCACCCCGAGATCGCTGCGTTCGCGCCCCAGCACTTCGAGATCTGGAACGAGCCCTACCTCGAAGACTTCTCGGCGGGGGGCGTCAAGCCGCACCGTTACGCCAATCTCGTCAAGGCGGCGGTTACCGCCGGACGGACCGCGAACCCGAACGCGAGGTTCCTGCTCCAGGCCGATCGCACCCCGCCCGGCGATGCGCGCCACTCCTTCATCGACGACATGTACGCGGCGGTCCCCGACCTGGGCTCCTACTTCGACGCGGTCGCGGTGCACCCCTACCCGGGGAGCTCGGGGCCGGATGATCCCCGCGGCGGGTTTGGCTTCCCACGCCTCGCCGCCGCGCGCGAGCGATTCGTCGCGCACGGCGCCGCGGACAAGCCGCTGTGGATCACCGAGGTCGGCTGGTCGACCTGTCCCCAAATCCCCGACCACTGCACCTCGGAGGGAAAGCAGGCCGCCTACCTGCGGCGCATGTTCGGGCTCCTGCGGACGAAGTATGCCGGGTACGTGCAGGCTGCGTTCGTCTACCACCGCGAGGACACCGACGACGATCCCGCCGACAAGGAGGGCTGGTTCGGCCTCGAGCGCCTCGACGGCTCACACAAGCCGGCCTACCGCGTCTTTCAGGCCGCGGCGAGCGGAGGTTAGGATTGACGCGCGCGCGACCTCGCGCCGCCGGGCTTGGGAATCGGCCCCTGCGGCATCAACGGGCCCTCGCCGTGGTCGGCGCTGGCGCCAGCGAGCTGGGGTTGAGCGAGCGGTCGATAGCCGGCGTAGTAGTCGACTCCACCTCTCGTGCCGCAGACGACGATGCCGATCGGCTGCACGTTGTGCTGTTGCAGGATCACGAGCGCCCGGCGAATCTCCTGCCTCGTCGTGCGATAGGCCCGGGCGACCACGATGCACGCGTCGAACTCCCGCGGCGCCAGCAGGCTCTGGGTATCGGCCACCGGCAGCAGCGGCGACGAGTCGACGACGACGAGGTCCGCCGTCTCCCCGAGCGACTGCAGGATCTCGTTCATCCTCGGACCCCGGATCAGCTCGGAAGGGTTCGGCGGCGGCGGACCGCTGGGCAGAACCCTCAGCGTCTCCGTCTCGGTCGACACCAGCATCCCCCTCGGGGAAATGTCCCGGGCGAGCGCCGTGCTGAGGCCACGCCCGACTCCCCTGAGGTCGAAGTGCCGATTGAAGCTGGGGCGCCGCAGGTCGGCCTCCACGAGCACCACCGTCTGCCCTCCGACAGCAGCCGCCAGCGCCAGGTTGGCCGCGACCGTGGTCTTGCCCTCGCCCGCCGCGGCGCTGGTCACGAGCAGCTTCTTGATCGGCGTCCATGAGGAACGGTAGTCGACGGCGCTGCGGAGGATCCGATACGGCTCCGCCGCCGCGAGGCGTTGGTCGTCCGTCGATGCGTCGAAGGCGCGCTGCGGCACCGTTGCAAGGGCGCTGAGGCCGTAGCGACGCTCGAACTCCTCCACTGACTTGACGCGACGGTCGAGCATGTCCCGGAGCAGGGCGAGGCCGACGCCGAGCACCACGCCGAAGATCAGCCCGAGGATGGCGTCCCGCATCGGCTTCGGTGACACGGGCGTAGTTGGCACGTCGGCCGTGTCAGTCACCTCCGCATTGCCGGTCTGCACGGCTTCGAGCAGCACCAGCGTGCGTAGCGCCTCCTCGAGCTCGCCCCGCTCGGTCGACGCTTCAGCGGGAATCGAATCGAGCCGATTCTCGATGAGCCTTTGGGCTTCCCGCAGCTCGGAGCGGTCCACCTTCTGGCGGAAGCGGACGTATTGGTCGGCGAACGAGTTCGCGATCTCCGCGGTGAGCTCCGGGTTGATCTCGCGGGCGGTGACGTCGACGATGTCGGCGTTCTCCTCGGATGAGATCGTCACGCTGTCGAGCAGCTCCTGCGCGGAGCGGTCAAGGCCCAGGTCCTCCCGCACGCGCTCGGCGACCTCGGTCGATCCGACCAGCTCGACGTTGGTGGCCGAATCGCGTTGCGGGTCGATCGAGGGCTCGAAGACCGGCGTTCCGGTCACGGCGGTGCCGAGCCCGGAGGTGCGAAACAGGAGCCTCGAGGTGGCCTCGTACTCATCGTCCGAGGTCACCGAGACCACGAGCGCCACGCCGAGGCACGCCACGGTCGTCAAGGCGACCAGCCACCAGCGCTCCCGGACGATGCGCGCCAGATTGACGAGCTGCGAATCCTCCGTCTTGTCGAAGTTCTGCTCTGCAGCCACGATTGCTTCCTATCGGCCGTCCCAGATCTCGCCTGTCCCCGCCACCTCCTCGACGAGATCGGTGAAGGCCGCTCGGAACCGCTCGGGCGCGTACCGTCGGGCGTTGTCGCGCAGCGTGCGCTCGTCGAAGCCTAACCCCTCGAAGCGCTGGATCGCACCGGCCAGCCCCGCCGCGGTCGGCTCCTGATACAGAACGCCCGTCTCCCCGCCGCTCACCGAGTCGGTCACCCCGCCAACCCCGTACGCGATCACGGGCACGCCGGCAGCCTGCGCCTCGACGGGCACGACGCCGAAGTCCTCCTCGCCGGGGAAGAGGAGGGCGCGGGCGCCGGCGAGGATCCCCGGGACCTCTGCATCCGGGACGTAGCCGAGGAACTCGATGTCGGGATTGCCTGCCGCAGCTGCCCGCGCATCCTTGAGCGCCCGCCCTTCGCCGACGACCTTGAGCGGTCGGCCGAGGCGCGCGCAGGCAGCGACGGCCAGATCGACGCGCTTGTACGGGACCACGCGGCCGAACGCAAGGTAGTAGTCATCGGGCCGTCTCGGGGTGGCGATGAGGCGATCGACCTCCACGGGGGGCGGGATCACGGTGGCCGCGCGGCGGTAGTACTTGGCGATCCGGGCCGCGACGTGGGTGGAGTTGGCGACGTATGCGTCGGGGCGGCTAGCTGCGACGGCATCCTGGCGGCGCAGCCGGCCCAGGAGGGGCTTTGCCGCCGCGCGACCGAGCGCTCCGATCGCCTCACCCTCGAGGAACCCGGGGTCCCATGCGTAGCGCATCGGCGTGTGGCAGTAGCAGATGTGAGGTGTCCCGGGCCCGGTGAGGACATTCTTCGCGCACGCGTGGCTGCTCGAGATGACGAGATCGAACTCCGAGAGGTCGAACGACTCGAATGCCGCGTTCATGAACGGAAGCAGCATCGGATAGATCCGGCGCGCCCCTGGGACCTGGTCGAGGAACGACGCGTGCACCGGTCGTGAGGTGATCGCTTCGGGCCACGGCCGCGGGTCGTAGATCGTCGTGAACAGCTCCGACTGCGGAAAGAGCTCGACGAGCGAGAGCAGGACCTTCTCCGACCCCCCCGGCACGGTGAGCCAGTCGTGGGTGATCGCGACGCGCTGCGGCTCCACGCGCGGAACCTTAGGGCTCCTCTCTTCGCAGGGACCTGGACGCGATATCGATCCGAATAGCGTCGTGCGCCGGTTGCGCTACCCGGCGCAAACCCAGGCGCTTCCGCCCGAGTCGGCCCAGATCTGCGCCGCGATGTCGTGCTGCTGCTGCGGGGAGGCGTTGTGCGGCGCGCCCTCGCCGCCGTAGGTGTCCCAGGTGGAGGGGAGGATCTGGTATGCGCCGCCGGCGCCGCTCGAGGGATTGACGGCATCGAAGCTTCCGCCCGACTCGCACATCACGATCGCGGACGGGATCGCCCAGTCGCCGACCCAGTCCCCGACCTGTTCCTGCGCCTGCGCCTCGGAGACGCTCTCGAGCTCCTGCACGCGCTCGGTCCAGTCGCCCACCTGTGAGCGCAGGCCGGCGAGGGCGTCGGCCTGGGAGGCGCGTGCGTCCGCAAGCGCCGCGGCCTCGGCGGCCGCCGCCGCCCGGGCCGCCGCGATCTGCG
>JBOGZL010000325.1:0-17587 GCA_050697195.1 Solirubrobacterales bacterium | reverse complement strand
AGCTAGTCGAGCTAGCCGCGGGTCGCGTAACGGAGAATCTCGACCACCTGCTCGGGGGTCTCGGCGGTCGCCATCGCGGCCCGGTCGACCTCCTTCAGCGCGTGCGTGAGCTCGCCGTCGTGCAGGGTGACGAGCGGCTTGCCGAGCGCGGCGGCGTAGCCCGCTTCGAACGCCGCGTTCCACTGTCTGTACTTGTCGCCGAACCGGACCACGACCACGTCGGCCTTGCGGAGCAGCGTCTGGGTGCGGACGGCGTTCACCCCGGCGCCCTTGTGGTCCTTCCAGAACCCCTCCTGCTCGGCCCCGAGGATGTCGACGCCGACGTCGTCGGATGCCGAGTGGTCGGTGACCGGGGCCATCAGCTCGACCTCGAGACCGGCGTCGCGAATCCCGTCCGCGATCCGCTCGCGCCAGTCGGAGTGGATCTCGCCCGAGAGGTAGACGTTCCAGGCGCCGTCCGAGGGCATGGTCCAAGCCTAGCCGCTGGACCGCGCATAGAATCGCGGCGATGGGCGAGACGACCAAGTTCCCGCTCCCCGAGTCCGAGATCCCGGAGACGTGGGTCAACCTGCTCCCCGATCTCCCCGGGACCCCGTCGCCGCCGCTCCACCCCGCGACGAAGGAGCCGGTCGGGCCGGACGACCTCGCGCCGATCTTCCCGATCGGGCTGATCGAGCAGGAGGTGTCGACCGAGCCGGAGATCCCGATCCCCGACGAAGTCCGCGAGATCTACAGGCTGTGGCGGCCGACCCCGCTCCACCGCGCCCACCGGCTCGAGCGCGCGCTCGATACCCCCGCCCACATCTACTACAAGTACGAGGGCGTCTCCCCGGCCGGCTCGCACAAGCCGAACACCGCCGTCGCGCAGGCGTTCTACAACAAGCAGGCTGGGGTCCGCAAGCTCGCCACGGAGACCGGGGCGGGCCAGTGGGGGTCGGCGCTCGCGCTCGGGTGCGGGTTCTTCGACCTCGAGTGCGAGGTGTTCATGGTCGGGATCTCCTACGACCAGAAGCCCTACCGCCGGGTGATGATGGAGACGTGGGGCGCGACCGTCCACCGCAGCCCCTCGGACCTCACCGAGGCGGGGCGCTCCCAGGCCGAGCACCCGACCGGCAGCCTCGGGATCGCGATCTCCGAGGCGGTCCAGGTCGCCGCCGGGAGCGAGGACACGAACTACTCGCTCGGCTCGGTGCTCAACCACGTCTGCCTCCACCAGACGGTGATCGGGCAGGAGTGCCTGCGCCAGCTCGAGCTCGCGGGCGAGCACCCGGACGTCGTCGTCGGGTGCGTCGGCGGCGGGTCCAACTTCGCCGGCCTGAGCTATCCGTTCGTGCGCCGCAACCTCCGCGACGGCGCGACGACCCGCTTCGTCGCCGCCGAGCCCGCCGCCTGTCCCACCCTCACCCGCGGGGCGTACAGGTACGACTTCGGCGACACCGTCGGGATGACCCCGCTGATGCCGATGTACACGCTCGGCCACGACTTCGTCCCGCCCCCGATGCACGCCGGCGGACTGCGCTACCACGGCGACGCGCCGAGCCTCTGCGGACTGGTTAAGGAGGGCGTGATCGAGGCGAAGGCGGTCCACCAGACGCCCGCCTTCGACGCCGCGGTCCGGTTCGCGCGGGTCGAGGGAATCATCCCCCGGCCGGAGCCCGCGCACGCCCTGCGTGCGGCGTTCGACGAGGCCGAGGAGGCGAAGGAAGCGGGCGAGGAGCGGGTGATCCTGATCGGGCTCTCGGGCCACGGGCACTTCGACATGTCCGCCTACGAGGCGTTCCTCGCGGGCGAGCTCGAGGACCTCGAGTTCTCGGAGGCCGACATGGAGGAGGCCCTGGAGCGTCTCCCCGACGCTCCAGCCCTGACCTGAACACAGCCCGCGATCTGCGAGCAGATCGCGGGGTGGTCTGTGGGCTGACTACCCTTTTCCTGCCCGGAGAGGTGTCCGAGTGGCTTAAGGAGCGCGACTGGAAATCGCGTGGGCGGCGTTAGCTGCCTCGTGGGTTCGAATCCCACCCTCTCCGCTCCGGGGCCTGGGACGTTGGGCATATTCCGTCCCGTATTTCGTCGCAACGTGCCCAACGCCCGGTTCTCCCATCAGTAGTACTCCTCGGCGCCCTCCGGCCTGAAGCGGTTGAGGACGACGGTTTCAAACGGGATCACGAGGTACCACGAGGCAACCGCGAAGCCCGTGTGCACGAACGCGAGCGGGATCGAGAGCGCGAAGAAGAGCACGGGGGCGAGAGACGCCGCGACCCCGAAGCGGTACACGTCCTCGGGCATGCGCTCGGCCATCAGCCCCCTGCGGTGGGCGTGGCGGAACAGCACCACCTCCATCCCGCTTACGACCCCGACCGCGACCGCGTAGCTCGCGACCGAGAGTGGGTTCTCGAAGAAGTTCCCGAGCAGCGCCGTCGGGAACGGTAGGAAGGCGATGAACCCGAGGTAGACGAGGTTGAGCCCGATCAGGCCGTTGTCCATCGCCCTCAGCCGGCCGATGAACTCGTGGTGGGCGAGCCAGTAGCGCCCGATCACCGCGAAGCTGATGAAGAAGCTGACGAAGCTCGGGATCAGGTCGTTGAGCGCGTCGGCGAGGTCCCCGACGTTGTCGCCGTCGGTCAGCTTCGGGACCGCGATCCCGACCACGAGCAACGTCATCGCGATCGCGAACAGCCCGTCGCTGAACGCGAGCACGCGACCAAACTCCTCGCTCCCTCGCTCGTAGGTGACGCTGCGGCGCCTGCTCCGCTTGCGCTCCGCCATCCGCCGGGAGGCTATTCGGAAAGTCGTGTGCTACTCTGCCGCGCCGCGTTTTACACTAACCCGATAGAGAAAGGTCAAAAGACACCAATGGGCTTCCTTCCAAGCAGGCATTCGTGTCACAGGGCGGCCGCTCCGCTCGGTGCCGCGGTGCTCGCAGTCGGGCTCGGCGTCGGCGTGGCCGCGTGCGGCGGAACCGACTCCGAGGGCTCCTCGGACGGCGGCGGCGGGTCGATCGACCTCGTCGCCTACTCGACCCCCCAGCAGGCGTTCGAGGAGGGGATCATCCCCGCCTTCGAGGAAACCTCGGACGGTGGGGGCGTCGACGTCTCGACCTCGTTCGCGTCTTCGGGCGAGCAGCGTCGCGCGGTCGAGGAGGGACAGCCCGCCGACTTCCTCGACCTCTCGCTGGAGCCGGACATGAGCGCTCTCGTCGAGGCCGGCAAGGTCGCCGAGGACTGGGACCGCAACCAGTACAACGGGAAGATCACCGACTCGGTGGTCGTCCTCTCGGTTAGAGAGGGCAACCCGGAGGGAATCGAGGACTGGGGCGACCTCGTCACCGGGGAGCTCGAGATCATCACCCCGAACCCGGCGACCTCGGGCGGCGCGAAGTGGAACATCATGGCCGCGTACGGGTCGCAGATCGCGAACGGGGCATCGGAGCAGGAGGCGCTCGACTTCGTCGCCCAGATCATCGAGAGCACGTCCGTGCTCGACGACAGCGCCCGTGACTCGGTGCAGACGTTCGCCAGCGGCAAGGGCGACGTCCTGATCGGGTACGAGAACGAGGCGATCCAGGCCCAGGACGAGGGAGTCGAGCTCGAGTACGTGATCCCCGACGACACGATCCTGATCGAGAACCCGGCCGCGGTGACCGAAGAGGCCCAGGATCCCGAGGCGGCTCAGGCGCTGCTCGACTTCATCTGGACCGACGAGGGCCAGCAGGTCTTCGCCGACTACGGGTACCGCCCGGTCGTCGAGTCGGTCCTGAAGCAGAACGCCGACAAGTTCCCCGAGGTCCCCGGCCTGTTCACGATCGAGGAGTTCGGCGGCTGGGACAAGGTCGACACCGAGTTCTTCGACGACGCGTCGGGGAGCGTGACCGAGATCCTGCGCCAGCAGGGTGAGCCGCTCGAGTAGGCGGCCGAGGGATCACGCACTTGGCACCCGCCGACACAGCCGTAGCGAGCCCGCCGAGGGGAGGCCGTCTGAGGCTTCCCCTCGGCGGCGCCGCCATGCAACGCGGGATCGTCGTCACCTGGCTCAGCATCATCGTCCTGATCCCGCTCGGCGCGGTCGTGGTCCGCTCGCTGGACGGCGGCCTCGACGCGTTCTGGACCGCGATCTCGGAGCCCGAGGGGTGGGCGGCCGTGCGGCTCACCCTGATCACCTCGCTGGTGATCGTCGCGATCAACGCCGTTCTCGGGACGATGATCGCCTGGGTGCTGGTCCGCGACGATTTCCGCGGCAAGCGGATCGTCAACTCGATCATCGACCTCCCGTTCGCGCTCCCGACGATCGTCGCCGGGCTCACGCTGCTCGCCCTGTACGGGTCCGACAGCCCGGTCGGCATCAACGTCACGTTCACCAAGGTGGCGGTCGGCCTCGCGCTCCTGTTCGTGACCCTGCCGTTCGTCGTCCGAGCCGTGCAACCGGTGCTCCACGAGCTGGACCAGGAGATGGAGGAGGCGGCGGCCTCATTGGGCGCCGGCAACGCCCGGATCTTCCGCAGCATCGTGCTTCCGAACCTCACGCCGGCGATCATCGCCGGCTGCGGGTTGGCCTTCGCGCGGGCGATCGGGGAGTTCGGGTCGCTGGTGCTGATCACCGGGAACATCCCGTTCGACACCCAGGTCGCCTCGGTCTACATCTTCGCCCGCATCGAGCAGGACAACCCCGCGGCCGCGGCCGCGGTCTCCGTGCTGTTGCTCGCGATCGCGGTCGGCATCCTGTTCGCGCTCGGCCACTTCGGCCGGTGGAGAAGCCGCCATGAGCACGCCTAGCGCGCTCGCCCGATACGGGATGCGGTTCCTGGCGCTCTTCTATCTCTCCGCGCTGCTGGTGGTCCCCCTCGGGATGATCTTCTTCCGCACGTTCGAGGACGGGATCGGCAACGCGGTCGAGGCGATCACCAGCCCGGAGGGCATCCACGCGTTCTGGCTCACGCTCGTGTGCGTGGGAGTCGCCGTCCCCCTCAACACTGTGTTCGGCGTGCTGTGCGCGATGGTCCTCGTTCGCCAGCGCTTCCGCGGCAGGGCGCTGATCAACTCCGTCATAGACCTTCCGTTCGCCGTCTCCCCCGTCGTGATCGGGCTCTCGCTATTCCTCGTCTACGGGGCCAACGGCTTCATCGGCGGCCCGTTGCTCGACGCCAGCGTTCGAATCATCTTCTCGGCCCCGGGGCTGATCCTCGCGACGGTCTTCGTCTCGCTGCCGTTCGTCGTCCGCGAGGTGATGCCGGTGCTGCAGGAGGTCGGAACCGAGCAGGAGCAGGCCGCCGAGACTCTCGGCGCCTCGGGATGGCAGACCTTCTGGCGCGTGACGCTCCCGTCGATCCGCTGGGGGGTCACGTACGGGGTCGTGCTGGCGACCGCCCGGGCCCTGGGCGAGTACGGCGCGGTGGCCGTCGTGTCGGGGAAGATCGCCGGCGAGACCGAGACGCTGCCGCTCTTCGTCGAGAACGAGTACATCAACTTCAACCTCGCCGGCGCCTACGCGGCGGCGATCGTCCTCGCGCTCGTGGCGCTTAGCGTGCTGCTGGCCATGAACCTGTTCCGAAGGAGGAAGCCGCATGGCGATCGCAGTTGAGAACGTGACCAAGAGCTTCGGGGACTTCGTCGCCCTCGACGACGTCTCGATCGAGGTGCCGGACGGAGGCCTCACGGCGCTGCTGGGCCCGAGCGGAAGCGGGAAGTCCACGCTCCTGCGGTTGATCGCAGGGCTGGATGCACCCGACTCCGGGACCGTGCTGCTGGGCGGCACCGACGTCAGCGAGGTGTCGGTCCAAAGCCGCGGCGTCGGGTTCGTCTTCCAGCACTACGCCGCGTTCAAGCACATGACCGTGCGCGACAACATCGCGTTCTCGCTCCGGATCCGGAAGATCCCGCGCGACCAGATCAAGACCCGTGTCAAGGAGCTGATGAAGCTCGTCCAGCTCCAGGGGATGGCGCACCGCTACCCCTCCCAGCTCTCTGGCGGGCAGCGGCAGCGGATGGCGCTCGCGCGGGCGCTCGCCGCCGAGCCCAAGGTCCTGCTGCTCGACGAGCCGTTCGGCGCCCTGGACGCGAACGTGCGCAAGGAGCTGCGCCAATGGCTCCGCCGGCTCCACGACGAGGTCCACGTGACGACGATCTTCGTCACCCACGATCAGGAGGAGGCAATGGAGGTCGCCCAGCAGATCGTGGTCATGAACGAGGGCGCGATCGAGCAGGTCGGCGAGCCCCGCGACCTGTATGAGAACCCCCAGTCGGAGTTCGTGATGAGCTTCATCGGGCCGGTGAACCGGCTCGGCGAGGCGTTCGTCCGCCCGCACGACCTCGACATCGCGACCGCCCCGGAGCCGGGGTTCGAGGAGGCGATGATCGAGCGCGTGATCCACCTCGGGTTCGAGGTCCGCGTCGAGCTCACGCTCGCCGACGGCGAGAGCATCTGGGCCCAGGTCACCCGGGTCGAGGCGGAGGAGCTCGAGCTCGACAACGGCCACATCGTCTACGTCCGGCCGAGCCGCAAGAAGGTGTTCACCAACGGCCGGCCGGAGGGCGAGGACACACCGAGCACGGAGGAGCTCCACGCGGCGTGACGCTCGCGAGCCTGGTCGCCTTCGCGTTCCTGTTCGTCCTGATCGCGTGGCTCGCCCTGGTGCTCGGCGCCACGTGGCGGACGATGGTGAAGGAGAGTCGCGAGGCTGGGTTGCTCGCTCCCGAGCGCCCTAATGAGGCTGCCACGTTTCAGGATGCTCCGTCAGAGTCACGACGGGCTCCGGGAGCTCGCCGGCGACGAGATCGGCGAGCGTGACCGACTCGAGGATCTCGCGGATGTTCGCCCGCAGCGCCACCCAGACGAGCTGGAGCGGCTCGGTGCCGGAGCGGTACTCGAGCTCCTCGGGTCGCTGGCCTCGCACGCTCGCGAGGGGGCCCTCGACCGCGCGGATGATCTCCGCGAGCGTTATGTCGTCGGCGGGGCGATTCAACCAGTAGCCGCCCTCGGCGCCGCGCTGGCTCTGCACCAGCCCCGCGTGCCTGAGCTCGCCGAGGATGTTCTCGAGGAAGCGGAGCGGGACCGCCTGCGCGTCGGCGATCCGCTCCCCCTTCAGCGGGCCGTCGTCTGGCGACCCGGCGAGCTCGATCGCCGCGCGCACCGCGTAGTCGGCTTTGGCGGAGATCCGCATCCCGAGCCCATTCTCCCGAACGGGTGGGAACGATCGCCGCCCGGTGCCCGGCGCCGGGTGGCATGTCTAGGCTTCGCGGCGATGGACGGCTCCCGGGCAAGCGGGGCGGCGGCGCCCGACGCGAACGACCCGGGACTGCTCGGCGCCGCCCAGGTGAGCCTCCTGACCGACCTGTACCAGGTAGCGATGGCGGCGAGCTATCACCGCCGGGAGATGAACCAGCCGGCGATCTTCGAGCTCTTCGCCCGCAGGCTCCCTCCTCACCGCACGTGGCTGCTTGCCGCGGGCGTCGGACCGACGCTGCGGCTGGTCCGCGATCTGCGCTTCGGGGAGCCGGAGCTCGCCTATCTCGGCTCGATCGGGTTTCGCGACGAGTTCCTCGACTACCTCTCGCGGCTGCGGTTCTCGGGCGACATCCACGCGATACCCGAGGGAACGGTGTGCTTCGCGAACGAGCCGCTGGTGCGGGTCACAGCGCCGCGGATCGAGGCCCAGCTGCTGGAGACGCTGCTGCTGAACCAGATCAACTTCCAGACGATGGTCGCGACGAAGGCCGCGCGGGTGGTGCTCGCGGCGGGCGGCGGCGAGGCGGGCGGCGGGGACCGGGTGATCGACTTCTCCCCGCGCCGCGACCACGGAATCGACGCCGCGATGAAGGTCGCCCGCTCGGCGGCGGTCGCGGGATGCGGCGGAACCTCGAACGTCGCCGCCGCGATGCGCTACGGGCTCCGCCCGGTGGGCACGATGGCCCACTCCTACGTGATGTCGTTCGACGACGAGGAGGAGGCGTTTCGCGCCTTCAGCGAGGACTGCCCCGACAACAGCGTGATGCTGGTCGATACCTACGACACGCGCGAGGGCGTCCGAAAGGCGATCGCCGCCTCGCGTGCCACGGGCGTCCCGCTCGACGGGGTGAGGCTCGACTCTGGCGACCTGCTCGAGCTCTCGCGCGAGGCGCGACGGATCCTCGACGAGGCGGGCATGGACGACACCAGGATCGTCGCGTCGGGCGACCTCCAGGAGCACCGGATCGCCGAGCTGGTCGCGGAGGGCGTGCCAATCGACCTCTGGGGGGTGGGCACCGACCTCGGCACGAGCCGGGACTCCCCTGTCGTGAACGGCGTCTACAAGCTGGTCGCGGACCGCGACGACGGGCGCTGGCGCGGGGTGTGGAAGCGCTCTCCCGGCAAGGCGACCCACCCCGGCCCGAAGCAGGTGCATCGCGCCTACGAGCAGGGGACGATGACCGGCGACGTGATCGCCGCCGAGGACGAGCGCGCGGCGGGCGAGCCGCTGCTCGTCGAGGCGATGCGCGGAGGCGAGATCGTGCTCGCCGAGACGCTCGAGGAGATCCGCGCGAGGACGAACCGCCAGCTAACCGCGCTCCCGGCCGCGCTGCGGCCGCCCGAGGACGAGGTCGACCCCTATCCGGTCAGGTACTCCGAGCGGCTCGACGCGGCCGTGACCTAGAGCAACAAGAACGCCTACCGCGGCCGGACGACAGAGGGAAAGGGGAGTACGCGCTCCCTTTCCACCCCAATTTATACCGGACAAGGGCCTTGAAACAAGCCCCGGGGTGTGCCGCATAATCGCCGGCCGCAAGAGCCGGCACCTACGGAAATGGGAGGAGCGAAATGCGAGTGTTGTTGTCGACGTATCCGGCCGGAGTGTGGCTATGACCGAGCACGCGGTGGTGATCGCCGGGGGAGGTCCGACGGGGCTGATGTTGGCGGGCGAGCTGGCGTTGGCGGGGGTCGACGTCGCCATCGTCGAGCGGCGCCCCAGCCACGACCTCGCCGGCTCGCGCGCAGGCGGCCTGCTCTCTCGCACCATCGAGGTCCTCGATCAGCGTGGAATCGCCGATCGGATCCTCGCGGAGGGACAGGTGGCTCAGGTCGGGGGCTTCGGCTCGATCCCTCTGGACATCAGCGACTTCCCCACCCGGCACGACTACGGGCTCGGGCTGTGGCAGAACCACATCGAGCGCATACTGGCCGGCTGGGTCGGCGAGCTGGCGGTGACGATCTATCGCGGACGTGAGGCGACGGGTATCGCGCAGGACGACACGGGCGTCGACGTCGAGCTGTCCGACGGCCAGTCGCTGCGGGCGGAATACCTCGTCGGGTGCGACGGAGGACGCAGTCTGGTCCGTAAAGAAACCGGCATCGAGTTCCCCGGGTGGGATCCGACGACCAGCGCCCTGATCGCCGAGGCCGAGATGGCCGAGGAGCCGGAGTTGGGCATCCGCCGGGACGCCCGCGGCATCCATTCCTTTGGCAGGGTGGAATACGAGGTCCGCGATGGCGAGGTGGTCTACATGGATGGGGGACCGGTACGGATCATGGTGACCGAAGGGCGCCCCGGACCCGCGGGCGAACCCACGCTGCGGGATCTGAGCGAGGCGCTCATCGCCGTCTACGGGACCGATTACGGCATCCACAGTCCCACCTGGATCTCCAGGTTCACCGATATGACTCGGCAGGCCGCGGCCTACCGCGACGGACGGGTCCTGCTGGCCGGCGACGCCGCGCATGTGCATCACCCGGTGGGCGGACAGGGCCTCAACACCGGTGTGCAGGATGCGGTGAATCTGGGATGGAAGCTGGCCCAGGTGGTCAACCAGACATCGCCAGAAATCCTCCTGGATACCTACCATGCCGAGCGCCACCCGGTCGCTGCCCGCGTGCTGCGCAACACGATGGCGCAAACCGCGCTTCTCCGCCCAGACGACCGCACGAAGGCGTTGGGCGACATCATCTCCGAGCTCCTCAGCATGGACGAGCCTCGCACGCGGTTCGCCGCGATGATGTCTGGCCTGGATATTCATTACGACCTCGGCGAGGGACACCCGCTGCTCGGGCGCCGCATGCCCGACCTCGACCTGGTCACCGCCAACGGCGCGCTGCGGGTGTTCACCCTGCTGCACGATGCCCGGCCGGTGCTGCTCAACCTCGGTGAGGCCGGCGGCTTCGACATCACTCCATGGGCGGATCGAGTTCGGCTGGTCGACGCTGAATACGTTGGGGCGTGGGAGCTTCCGGCACTCGGGGCGGTCACTGCGCCCACCGCCGTGTTGATTCGTCCCGACGGATACGTCGCCTGGGTGGGAGACCGCACCCACCTGGAGCTCACTGACGCCCTGACCACCTGGTTCGGACCGCGTACTGCGGCGTAGCGGCATGCTCGAAGAGACCGGCGTACTCGGCGGCGAGCAACAGCACCCGCTTCCAAGATCAGTCTGTTAGGAGTTCTTAGGAGACACGTCCTAGCGCCGGGCGCGGAAGAAGGACTCGAGCAGCGCCGCCGACTCGTCGGCGAGCAGGCCGGACTCGACCTGCGGCCGGTGGTTCAGCCGCGGCTCGCCGAGCACGTCGAGCACGCTCCCCGCCGCCCCCGCCTTCGGGTCCTCGGCGGCGAACACGACTCGGGGCACCCTCGCGAGCACGATCGCGCCCGCGCACATCACGCACGGCTCGAGGGTCACGTACAGGACCGAGTCGGGGATCCGCCACCCGCCGAGCTTGCTCGAGGCCTCGCGCAGCGCGATGAGCTCGGCGTGCGCGGTCGGGTCGCCGCGAAGCTCGCGCTCGTTTCCGGACGCGGCGATCACCTCTCCGTCGCGGACGATCACCGCCCCGATCGGGACGTCGTCGTGCTCCGCCGCCCGCTCGGCCTCGCGCAGCGCCAGCCTCATGAAGTGCTCGTCACGGCCGAAGAAGCGATTCTCGCCCACGGCGGCGGCAACTTAGCGCCTCTCCTAGTGTTTAGGAATTACGGTCCGCTCGCATCACCCGGACGGGGGGCCGCGGATCGCTCGGCGGCGGGCGCACGACCAGAACGAGACCGGAATGACAGGACGACGGCGACTTCGGACATTCGGCGCCGCGATCGCGGCGGGCTTCGTGCTGGCGCTGGCGGGCGCGCCGACCGGCCCCGCATCCGGCGGCGCCGCGCCCGCGGCCTCACCGGACGCTGGTGGGTCCCCCTACGCGCCCGGCGAGGTGGTGGCGCGCTTTCGCGGCGGGCCGCCGCAGCGCGAGCTCGAGCTCCCGCCGGGGATCGGCGTCGGCGAGGCGACGCGCGCCCTCGAGGAAAATCCGCGGATCAGGTGGGCGGCGCCCAACTACATCGCCCGCGCCGCTGCGCCCGTCTGGATTCCGAACGACAGGGGGACAAGGTCGGCGCCCGCGGGAGGCTGGCAGCGGCTGCAGTGGCACTTCCTGCCCTGCGGGAGCGAGTGCAGCGAGGACCCCGGGGAGGCGCTCGAGTCCTTCGGCGGCATCGACGCCCCCGGGGCATGGGAGAACCTCGCCGAGGTCGGGGCCCCGGGTGCGAAGGGCATCAAGGTTGCGGTCGTGGACAGCGGCGTCGCCCACCGCTCGAAGGGGAAGCGCTTCCGCCGCAGCCCGGACCTGAGGCGCGGCCAGTTCGCGCGCGGGCGCGACTTCGTCGAGGGCGACAGGGCGCCGCTCGACGAGAACGGACACGGCACCCACGTCGCCTCGACGATCGGCGAGCGCACCAACAACGGCAAGTTCGTGACCGGGCTCGCGTTTCGCTCGAAGCTGATCCCGGTCAGGGTGCTCGACGGGCTCGGGGAGGGGAAGGCGTCCGACGTCGCGCGGGGGATCCGGTGGGCGACCAGGCAGGGCGCGAACGTGATCAACCTCAGCCTCGAGTTCGACCGCAGCGTCGACGGGTGCGAAGACGTGCCCAGCGTGTGCGCGGCGATCTCGCGCGCCCACGCGAAGGGGACGGTCGTCGTCTCGGTCGCCGGCAACGGCTTCGTCAGCGGCGTGGGCTCGGTCAGCTTCCCCGGCCACGCGCCGCACGCGATCGCCGTCGGCGCCACCACGATCCGCGGCTGCCTCGCCGACTACTCCCACTTCGGGGAGGGGCTCGACCTCGTCGCGCCGGGGGGCGGGGACGATGCCGCCCTTGCGGGCGAGCAGTGCGATCCGGCCGCGAAGGGTCCCGGAATCGTCCAGCTCACGCTCACCAACGTGCTGTCGGGCAGGTTCACCCGCTTCGGGTACCCGAACTACGAGGGGAGCTCGATGGCGTCCGCCCACGTCGCCGGAGCCGCGGCGCTCGTGTGGGCAGCGCTGCGGCGAACCCTCGGCCGCGATCCGACCCCGGGGGAGGTCGAGGCGCGCCTCGAGGGGACCACGCGGTCGGACGGCGGGCTCGCCGATCCGCGCCTCTACGGCGCGGGCCTGCTCGACGCGGCAGCCGCAACGGGGCCCTAGGTCGTACGGACGATCAACACCCCGCACGGGGCGTGGTGGGAGACCTTGTTCGGCACGCTGCCGAGGAGGAAGCGCTTCGCTCCGGTCATCCCCTTGTTGCCGACCACGACGAGGTCCGCGTCGACCTCCTCGGCGACGTCGATGAGCGCGTCCGCCGGATCGCCCTCGCGGGCATGTGCCTGGACCTCGAGCCCCTCCTTCTTCGCCTCGCCCTGGGCGTTGTCGAGGATCAGGTTCACGTCCTCGCGGGGGTTGACGGTGTGCTGGACGTCGCCCGGGATCTCGGCCGACTCGCCGCGGAGCCGCTCCTGGGAGATCGGCTCATAGGCGCTCACGATCTCGAGCTTGGCTCCCGAGAGCTTCGCGAGGTCGATCGCCTGCCGGACGGCCCCCTCGGCCGTCTCGGAGCCATCGGTGCCAACCACGATGCGGGCGAACATTCACTCCTCCTTGGTCTGGAACCGCGGGCATACTACCCCGGTCCGTTGGGGCGGGGATCAGGCGAGCTTGACCGTCGCGATCACGATCGAGGCGAGCAGGCAGGCGACGAGCACGACCATCATCGCGATCCACAGCTTCAGCATCAGGGGACCACTCCCGCTCGGGTCCAGGGGTCGGGGTTTCGGAGGATCAGCGATCCCGCCCACGTGCCGGCGACGAGCAGCAGCCCCGAGCTGGCGATGAAGTAGGCGTTGTCCTGGATCACGCCCTCGAGCCCGACCGCGACCGTCGCGATGGCGAGCAGCGCGGAGGACGCGGCGGGCAACGCCCCGATCCGCGCCGCGCCCCACGCGAGCGCGACCATCGCCGCGGCCCACAGCGCCGTCAGCGCGTAGTAGGGGAGTGACCAGGGCGACTCCTGGACCTCGTGGAGCGCGAGCTCCGCGGTGGCGGGGTCGACCCCGGGGTCGTCGTAGATCTCCCCGAGCGCCCCCCAGGTGAAGCCATCGAGCGCGAACGCGAACGCGAGCCCCATAAGCCCGGCGACCCCCGCGGCTCCGGCGGCGAGCCCGAGTCGCGGCATCCGGCCGCGAACGAGGTAGGCGAGCCCGAGCAGGGCGGCGGCGAAGACCAGCAGGCTGGCGAACCCGATCAGGTGGGCGATCTGCCACCGGGCCGGATCCGCCGCGATCACGGCGAGCTGCTCGGACTCGTGGCCGCGCGTCAGCTCCTCGGGGTGGATCAGGTTGTCGACGAAGAACAGCGCCGGGCCGGCGATCAGCGCCGCCCCGCAGCCGGTTCTGTAGAGGCGGGCGTCCCGCTCCACGGCGCATAGACTAGGCGCGGTGCCGCGCAACCCCCTCGCCCCCACCACGGAGCGGATCGCCGACGGCGTGTGGCGCCACGCCGGGGACCTGCGCCAGTCGATGAACGTGTACTTCATCGAGGACGACAGCGGGGTGATCCAGTTCGACGCGGGCACCGAGGCGATGACGAAGGGAGCGGCGCGGGCGGCGGCGGATCTCGGCGGCCTGACGCGGGTCGTGCTCGGGCACAGCCACCCTGACCATCGGGGGACCGCGGCCGGGCTCGGCGTCCCGGTCCTCTGCCACCGGGACGAGCTCGGCGACGCCGAGGGCGACGGCGGCTACCACTACTTCGACATCGACCGGATCCCGGTGTGGTGGAGCCGCAGAATCTACCCGTGGCTCCTGGGCCACTGGGACGGCGGCCCGGTGAAGATCGCCGACACCGTCGCCGAGGGCGACGAGATCGCGGGCTTCAGGGTGATCCACTTCCCTGGCCACGCGCCGGGCCTGATCGGGCTGTGGCGGGAGAGCGATCGCGTCGCGCTGGTCAGCGACACGATCTACATGGTCGACTCGATGCACCTCCGCGCGGCCGACGGGCCCTCCGTCCCCCATCCCGTGTGGAACCTCGACCACGACGGCGCCAGGGCGAGCGTTCGCAAGCTCGCCGCGCTCGAGCCCCGCACGGTGTGGCCTGGGCACGAGCGAGCGTTGCAGGGCGAGCCTCACCAGGTCCGCGAGATTCTCGAGCGGGCCGCCGACGCCGCGTAGCGGCTACGCGGCGGTCGCCTGCTCCTCCCAGCTCGCGCCGAACACCCGGTGGGTTCCGGCGAGCCCCTTCAGCTCGAGCTCGCGTCCGCCGTCGAACGAGACCCGCTCGCACTCCCCCGCCCTATCCCTCAGGGAGGACGAGACGAGGATCTCTCCGCCCTCGGCCTGGGCCGCGATCCGGGCGGCCAGGATCACGCTGCGGCCGAAGAAGTCCCCCTCCTCGCGGATCGCCTCCCCCGCGTGCAGGCCCATCCGAACCCGGACCCGCTCGCCGTCGGCCGCCTCGCGGTCCGCGAGCGTGCGCTGGATCGCGGCCGCGCACTCCACCGCACGGCGGGGATCCGGGAACACCAGCATGAACCCGTCGCCCTGGTTCTTGACCTCGTAGCCGCCGTGCGCGCGGAGGTGCTCGCGGAAGACCGCGTTGTGGGCGCGCAGCACCTCGAGCCAGCGCTCGTCGCCCAGCCGCTCGGTCATCAGGGTGGAGTCCTCGATGTCGCTGAACAGGATCGTCACCGTCCCGTCCGCCGATGCGAAGGAGCGGATGTCGGGTCGCTCGCTCTCCACGGCCGAGATCACGGTGTCGATCGACGTGGTCACGTCGACCGCGGCGAGGCCCTGCGCCTCGAGGCGCAGGGCGAGCGCACGCTCGACCACCCGCCGCATCCCCATCTCCTGCGCCGCCTCGAGACAGCTCCCGAGCAGTTCGAGCGCGCGCTCGCGGTCGCCGGACGCGCCGCGCTCGAGCAGCGCCGAGGCGAGATAGTGGGTAACCTCCGCCGCGTACGGTCGCTCGCCCATCCGAGCGGACATCTCCAGCGAGTCCTCGAGATGGCCGATCGCGTCCTCGTGACGGCCCATCGCCAGCGCGAGCCGGCCGAGGTACGCGGAGACGGGCGCGTCGAGGGCCGCCGCGCGCCCGGCGACGATCGCCTGACCGGCGAACGGGAGCAGCTTCTCGTACAGGATCTCGGCCCGCCTCGCGTCGCCGAGGTGGGCGCACGCGTCCGAGATCCTGGCCATCGCCGGGAGCCACTGCGTGTCGAGCGGGATGTCTTCGAAGTCGTGCGTCGCGAGGAGCTCGAACTCCGCCCGCGCGTCGGCGAGCTGACCGGTCTCGGCGAGCAGGCTGACGAGCGCCAGCCGCCACGCCCGGATCGCCGGGTAGCGCTCGGCGACCTCGCGCACCGCGGGAATGCTCTCCTCGACCCGGCCGCGGTGGCGACGGATCACCGAGAGCTGGAGCGCGTAGAACTGCGCCGACAGCGGTTCCTGGGCGCGCTCGCCGCCGCGCCGGGCCTCCTCGGCCAGCCGCTCGGCCTCGTCGAAGCGCCCGGCCATCGTCGCCCGCATGCCGCGGATCAGCGGCACGTGCCACAGGTGCTGGGGCTGGCGGAGCTCCCCGGCGAGCCGCGCGTACGCGTCGAGCTCGCGGTCGGCGCCCTCCGCGTCCCCGAGATCGAGCAACGCGACAAGGCGGTAGGCGCGCCCGCGGACCGCTAGCTCGCGATCGCCGGCCTGCTCGGCGAGCTCGAGGAGCTCCTCCGAGCTGGCGAGCCGCTCCCGCGCGGCCTCCGGGGTGGCGGAAATCACGAAGGTCTGGCGGGCGAGGGCGGACGCGAGCGCCCGGGAATCGCCGACTCGCCGCGCGATCGTCACCGCCTCACGATGGAGCGGAGCCGACTCGCCCTGGGGATCGCGCCAGTAGAGCTCCTGCGCGAGCCCGCCCAGGAGCTCGACCCGCAGGGCGCTGTCGCCGTCGGGGATCGCGGCCAGCGACTCCTCGAGCAGGGCGACGATCGCGTCGTCGAGCCTCCCCGCCTCGGACAGGGCGCTGACACCGAGCGCGGCTCGAGCGAGCGACTCGATGTCACCCAGCTCCCGCGCGATCCCGGCTGCAGCCTCGAGCGTCTCCCGCGAGCCAACGAACCGCCCCGCCCGCCGCTGCACCACACCGAGCTCGAGCAGCAATCCCAGTCGGCGCTCGGCCTCGGGGTCGGGCGCCAGGTCGAGCACCTCGAGCGCACGCTCGTAGTGAGAGGCGGCGTCCTCGTGCGCGAGCTGATCGGAGGCGCGCCGCGCCGCTCGCTCCGCGTACTCAATCGCCTTCGCGGACTCCCCGCCGGGTGCCGCCTCGATGAAGTGGTGAGCGAGCTCGGCGACCGGTGGGTCCGAATCGCTTCCGTGCAGCTGCTCCAGGGCCTCCCCGATCCGGCGGTGGATCTCGACCCGGCGCGGACCGGTCAGCTCCGCGTACAGGGTCTCGCGCACGAGCGCGTGCGAGAACGCGTAGCGGTCCCCTGAGCGCCCAGCCTCGGAGACGACCTGGCCCTCGACCGCCTGCTCGATCGCCGCGGCCAGCTCGGCGCGGGGCACGCCGTCGAGGCGCTCCAGGAGGTCGAGCTCGAACTCGCGCCCGACCGCCGCGGCCATCGTCAGCACCTCGTTCGCGTCCTCCGAGAGGCGGTCGAGCCTCCGCCCGACGACCTCGCGCACCCCCTGGGGGATGGTCACCTCCCAGCCACCCGCGGCGGGTCGGTCGAGGCTCCCCTCGCTGACCATCAGGCGCACCACCTCGGAGACGAAGAACGGGTTGCCCTCGGTCTGCTCGTGGACGGCGGCGGCGAGGCCCGGAGGCGGCTCGACCCCCGCGGTCATCTCGATGTAGCGCTCAACCGCCTCGGTGTCGAGCCCGCGCAGGGACACCCGCCGGCTGCCCTGGATCTCGACCAGCTCGGCGAGCGTGCGGGCGAGCGGATGGTGGCGACCGAGCTCGACGTCGCGGTAGGTCCCTACCACGAGCAGGCCCGAGTCGCCCATCTGGCGGGCGACGAACTTGAGCAGCAACAGGGAGGGCTCGTCGGCCCAGTGGAGGTCGTCGAGGATCAGGACCAGCGGGCGGGACCGTGAGGCGTTGGTGAGGAAGGTGGCGATCGAGTCGAAGAGGCGAAACCGAGCCTCGTCGGGGTCGAGCTCGGGCGGCTCGGGGACCTCACCGAGGCGCTCGCGGACCTCGGGGGCGAGCTGGGCGATGTCCCCGGACCCCTGGCCGAGCTCCCACGCGAGCGCGACCGGGTCCGCGTCGCGCACGTAGGAACGGATCGCCTGCGCCCACGGCCAGTACGCCGGCGCACCGTCGCCCTCGTGGCACCGTCCCCAGTGCACCT
>JBOGZL010000324.1:0-20829 GCA_050697195.1 Solirubrobacterales bacterium | reverse complement strand
TGAGCGCCGCCGCCCTCGTCCTGCACCAGTTCCGCTACGACCAGAAGACCTTCTGGCGCGACCCGACCTCGGTCTTCTTCACGGTCCTGCTGCCGCTCGTCTTCCTGTTCATCTTCGCGACGATCTTCGGAAACGAGACGATCGACGAGCTCGGCGGGATCAGGCTGGCGACCTACTACGTTCCCGGCATCCTCACCCTGGCGGTGGTGTCCGCCACCCTCGTCAGCCCCGCGATCTCGCTCACCCAGGATCGCGAGAACGGGGTCCTGAAGCGGGTGCGCGGGACCCCGCTGCCGAGCTGGGTGTTCATCGCGGGCAGGGTCGGGAACGCCGTCGTGATCTCGCTGCTGATGACGGTGCTGGTGACGGTGATCGGGCGCCTCGTCTACGACGTCGCGATCCCGGGCGCCACCCTGCCCGCGCTCCTGATCACGCTCGTCGTCGGGGCCGGGGCATTCACCTGCATGGGGCTCGCGCTCACGATCGCGATCCCGTCGGTGGACGCGGCGCCGGCGGTCACAAACGCGATCGCGCTGCCGCTGTACTTCATCTCCGGGATCTTCATCCCCGAGAGCGAGATCCCCGACGGCGTGCTCCAGTTCGCGGACCTGTTCCCGTTCCGGCACTTCTTCGAGGCCTTCCTCGCGGCGTTCGACCCCGCGACCACGGGGACGGGGATCGAGCTCGGCAATCTCGCCGTGCTCGCCGCCTGGGGCGCGGCCGGCCTTGTGGCTGCGGCGCTGTGGTTCCGCTGGGCCCCGCGTTCCGAGTAGCCCCTGGCCGGGTAGATTGGGGGGGTGATCCATCACGTCCGCATCGAGGTGTCCGATCTCGAGCGCAGCGGCGCGTTCTATGACGCGGTTTTCGCGCCGCTCGGATGGCGACGCCACACCGACGGCGGTCGCGGCGTCGGGTGGGGGATCGCGAGGCCGTGGTTCTTCGCCAAGGCGGGAGATTCGGTCCAGCCGGGCACCGAGACGATCTGCTTCACCGCCTCCGGGGTGATCGCGGTCAGGGCCGCGTGGGAGGGAGGGGTCGGCGCCGGCGGCGTCGACGACGGCAAGCCGAGCCAGCGGCCGGAGTTCGGCACCAGCTACTACTCGGGGTACCTGCGCGATCCCGACGGGTACCGGATCGAGATCGCCGTCGCCGGGTAACTTAGGTACTGAGACGACCACCGCCCTTCGTTCCGCGACGAGCTAGGAGGACCAGATGGCAGTCAGGGTTGGGATCAACGGATTCGGCCGGATCGGCCGCAATCTGTTCCGCGCCGCCCACGAGGCGGGGACGGATCTCGAGTTCGTCGCGGTCAACGACATCACCGAGCCCGAGACGCTCGCCCACCTGCTCAAGTACGACTCGATCCTCGGGCGCTTCCCGGGCCGGGTGGAGGCCGGCGAGGGGGCCGTAGTCGTCGACGGCAACGAGATCAGGGTCCTGTCCGAGAGGGACCCGGCGGCGCTGCCGTGGGGCGACCTGGACGTCGAGGTCGTGATCGAGTCCACGGGCCTGTTCACGAAGCGCGACGATGCGGCCAAGCACCTCGAGGCGGGGGCCCGCAAGGTGATCATCTCCGCCCCCGCGACCGACCCCGACGTGACCGTCGCTCTGGGAGTCAACTTCGACGCCGCGTACGACCCCGAGCAGCACGACATCATCTCCAACGCGTCGTGCACGACCAACTGCCTCGCGCCGCTCGCGAAGGTGATCAACGACAGCGTCGGAATCGAGCGCGGGCTGATGACCACGATTCACGCCTACACAGCCGACCAGCGCCTCCAGGACCTCCCGCACAAGGACCTCCGCCGCGCTCGCGCCGCGGCGATCAACCTGATCCCGACGAGCACCGGCGCCGCGAAGGCGATCGGCCTCGTGCTCCCGGAGCTGGACGGAAAGCTCAACGGCGTCGCGGTGCGGGCCCCGGTCGCGACAGGCTCGGTGGTGGACCTCGTGTGCGAGGTCGGGCGCGAGACCAGCGCGGAGGAGCTCAACGACGCGGCGCGGTCCGCCGCCGACGGCCCCCTTCGCGGGATCCTCGCCTACACCGAGGACCCGATCGTGTCGACCGACATCGTCCAGGACCCACACTCGTCGATCTTCGACTCGGAGCAGACGATGGTGATGGAGGGGAGCCTGGTGAAGGCCGTCGCCTGGTACGACAACGAGTGGGGCTACTCCAACCGCTGCGTCGAGCTCGCCGAGAAGGTTCTCCAGGCGAAGCCGGCGGCCGTCGCCTGAGCACATTGCCCTTCACCAAGGCGAGCGTTCGCGACGCTCCGCTCACCGCCGGCGGGCGTGTGCTCGCGCGGGTGGACTTCAACGTCCCGCTCGCCGACGGCGAGATCGAGGACGACACCCGGATCCGCGCGGCGATGCCGACGATCGAGCTGCTGCGGGAGCGCGACGCGGCGATCGTGCTCTGCTCCCACCTCGGTCGTCCCGAGGGCCGCGACCCCGCGCTCTCGCTTGCCCCCGTCGCCCGACGGCTCGGCGCGCTCCTCGACGACGACGTCGCGCTCGCCCCGGGGGTCGTCGGCGACGAGGTGGCGCGGGAGGCGGAGGCGCTCGGCCCGGGTGAGGTGCTGCTGCTCGAGAACACGAGATTCGAGCCGGGGGAGACCGAGAACGACCCGGCGCTCGCCGCGGGGCTCGCGGCGCTCGCCGAGCTGTACGCCGACGACGCGTTCGCCGCCGCCCACCGCGCGCACGCGAGCACCGAGGGAGTGGCCCACGAGCTCCCCGGGTATGCCGGGCTGCTGCTCGAGCGCGAGGTCCAGGAGCTGACCTCGGTCCGGGACCATCCCGCGCCGCCGCTGGTTGTGGTGCTCGGGGGCGCCAAGGTGACCGACAAGATCGGCACGATTGAGCGCCTGGCGGAGACGGCGGAGCGGATCCTGATCGGCGGGGCGATGTGCTTCAGCTTCTTCCGCGCGCAGGGCGTGGCGACGGGCGACTCGCTGGTCGAGGACGAGGGGGTCGAGCTCGCGCGGCGGGCGCTCGAGCGCACGCGGGACTCCGGCTGTGAGCTGCGCCTCCCGGTCGACCTCGTGCTGGGGGAGAGCTTCGACGCCGCCGCCGAGCGCCGCGAGCTCGACGGCACGGAGGTGCCCGACGGGTGGATGGGCCTCGACATCGGCGTGCGGACGGCGGCCGCCTACGCGGAGGCGATCGCGGAGGCCGGGACGGTGTTCTGGAACGGCCCGATGGGCGCGTTCGAGCTCGAGCCGTTTGCCGCCGGCACGCGCACGGTTGCCGAGGCCGTCGCGCGCGCGCCGGGGAGGACGGTGGTGGGGGGCGGGGACTCCGCCGCCGCCCTGACCGGGTTCGGGCTCGCGGACGACGTCGACTGGCTTTCGACCGGTGGGGGCGCGTCGCTCGAGCTGGTGGAGGGAAGGAAGCTGCCGGGGATCGAGGCGCTCCTCGATGCAAGCGAGGTCCGGGCGTGAGCTCCAGGACGCCGGTCCTCGCGGCGAACTGGAAGATGCACAAGACGATCGCCGACGCCGAGGCGTTCCTCACCGACTTCCTGCACCGGGTGGAGGGAGAGCGCGGGGCGGAGATCGTGATCTGCCCCCCGTACCTCGCGCTCGAGACGGTCGTCGAGCTGTGCTCGCAGGCAAACGTCAAGGTCGCCGCCCAGAACATGCACGAGGAGCCCGAGGGCGCGTTCACCGGGGAGGTCGCGGCGCCGATGCTGGCCGAGGTCGGGGTGGACGGCGTCGTGCTCGGCCATTCCGAGCGTCGCACCTACTTCGGTGAGACCGACGAGGCGCTCGCACGCAAGGTGCCGGCCGCGCTCGACGGAGGCCTCGAGCCGATCCTGTGCGTGGGGGAGACCGAGTCGCAGCGCGATGCCGATGCGACCGAGGACGTGCTGCGGCGACAGCTCGAGGCCGACCTCGCCGAGATCTCGGACGAGCGGCTCGCGGAGGTGGTGATCGCATACGAGCCGGTGTGGGCGATCGGGACCGGGCGCACCGCGACCCCCGACCAGGCGGAGGACGCGATCGGCTTCCTGCGCTCGCTGATCGCGTCGCGCAGCGCGGAGGCCGGCGAGGAGACCAGGATCCTGTACGGGGGGTCGGTGAAGGCCGACAACGCCGTCGAGCTCCTCGGCCGCACGGAGATCGACGGAGCGCTGGTCGGCGGCGCGAGCCTCGACCCCGAGGAGTTCGCGCGGATCGTCGCGGCGGCGGGGTGAGCGGAATCGAGCCGGCCCCGTCGGTCGCGTTGATCGTTCTCGACGGGTGGGGGCTCGCCCCGCCCGGGCCGGAGAACGCGATCAGCCAGGCGGAGACCCCCGTCTTCGATCGGCTCTGGGGCGAGTATCCGCACACCACGATGTCGGCCTCGGGCCGCGACGTCGGCCTCCCCGACGGGCAGATGGGCAACTCCGAGGTCGGCCACATGAACCTCGGGGCGGGCGCGATCGTGAAGCAGGACCTGCTGCGGATCGACGACGCGATCGCGGATGGCAGCTTCTTCGAGAACGAGGCGCTGAAATGGATCTGCGAGCGGGCCCGCGCGGGCCCGCGCGGTCGCCTTCATCTCCTTGGCCTCGTGTCGGACGGCGGCGTGCATTCCGGTTGGGAGCACATCGAGGCCTGCATCGAGCTCGCCGCGGAGGAGGGAGTCCCGGACCTCGTCGTGCACGCGTTCACCGACGGGCGCGACACGCTTCCGGACTCCGCCCCCGGCTACCTCACAGAGCTCGAGCGATGGCTGCGCCACGCGGGCCGGGTCGGGATCGTCAGCGGCCGCTACTACGCGATGGATCGCGATCACCGCTGGGAGCGGACAAAGCTCGCATACGACGCGATCGCGCACGCCGAGGGCCTCCGCGCTCGAACGGCCCTCGACGCGGTTCGATCCTCCCACGAGCGCGGCGCGATGGACGAGTTCGTCCGCCCGACCGTGATCGGCGACTACGACGGCGCCGCGGACGGCGACGCGGCGCTGTTCCTCAACTTCCGGCCCGACAGGGCGCGCCAGCTCGTCAGGTCGGTCGCCGAGCCCGGGTTCGACGAGTTTCCCCGCGGGTCCGCTCCCAGCGTCGAGGTGGCGACGATGACCCAGTACCAGGACGGGTGGGGCTACCCGGTCGCGTTCCCGCCCCGCGACCCCGACGTCACCCTGGCCTCGGTTCTCGCGGCGCGCGGGGAGCGCCAGCTCCACGTGGCCGAGACCGAGAAGTACGCTCACGTCACCTACTTCTTCAACGGCGGGCGGGAGCAGGAGTGGGAGGGGGAGGAGCGCTGCCTCGTCGACTCGCCGCGCGACGTGCCCACCTACGACCATAGGCCCGAGATGAGCGCCGAGGCCGCGGCGGACGCGTTTCGCCAGCGCTGGGAGCGCGACTCCTACCGCTTCGGGATCATCAACTTCGCCAACCCCGACATGGTCGGGCACACCGGGATCATCCCGGCGGCGGTGAGTGCCGTCGAGGCGGTCGACCGCTGCCTCGGCGCCGTCCTCGAGGCCGTGCGGGGTCGTGGCGGGGCGTCCATCGTGACCGCGGACCACGGAAACGCCGACAACATGCTCGAGCCCGACGGTTCGCCGAACACCGCCCACTCCACGAATCCGGTCCCGTTCGTCGTCACGATCGAGGACGTGGAGCTGCGCGAGGGCGGGATCCTCGCCGACGTCGCACCCACGGTGCTCGCGCTGCTTGGAATCGAGCCGCCGCCGGAGATGACCGGCACGTCCCTGATCGTCCCGGCGAGCTGAGTCGAACCCTTACCCTGTTCGGCCTTGATGGGTCTTGTCGAGGCCATCCGTCGTCGGAAGGAGATCGTGGCGGTCTGCGCCCTGCTCGTCCCGGGCGTGGTCCTCGTGGTCTCGCTCACCGAGGAGCCCCGCTATGAGGCGACCGCGACGGTGAGGGTGGATTCCCGCGACGGGGAGGAGCTGTCGGCCGCGGACGTGATCGGGTTCGCGGACACGGACGAGGTCGCGCTGCGGACCGGCGAGGAGCTCGGCGGCGCGAGCGAGGACTTCGTCTCGAGCCGTGTGTCGGTCGCGGAGGGCCCCGCGGCGAACACATACGAGGTCACGGCGAGCTCGGACACGCCCGGCCCGGCCGCGGACATGGCGACGACGTTCGCGGAGCGGTTCGTCGAGTACGCCGACGAGCTCGGCGGGCGGTTCGCCGGCGAGGCGACCGTGGTCGAGGAGGCCGACGCGCCGGCGGACCCGGTCTCGCCGCGGACGGTTCGCAACACCCTGATCGGCGCCGTCGTGGGGCTGGTCGGCGGCCTGTTGCTCGCGCTCCTGCGTGACGTCCTCGACCGCCGGGTCACGGGCCTGCGCGAGCTCGACGCGCTGCTCGGGGCGCCCGTGCTCGCCCGAGTCCCGAAGAGCCCGACGCTCGAGCTCGGCGAGTCGCTGCGCGTCCTCCCGGCCGCCGACGCCGAGACCTTCCAGGCTGCGAGGCTGGGCATCCGCTACCGCGACGCCGATCGCGAGCTCGACTCCGTGCTCGTCACGTCGCCGCAGGCCGGTGACGGGAAGACCACGATCGCGTTCTGCCTCGCTGCGGCAGCAGCCACGACCGGGGATCGAGTGTTGGTGGTCGAGGCGGACCTGCGCCAGCCGAGCCTCTCCGCCGTCGCCGAGCCCCAGCCCTTCGGCCTGACCAGCGTGCTGGCGGGTGAGGCCGGCATCGAGGAGGCCGTGGTCTCGGTCGAGGTGGCGAGCGGCGCGGATGGCGTGTCCGGATCGATCGACCTGATCCACGCCGGCGCCGCGTCCGCGAACCCCACTCCGCTGCTCGAGTCGGAACGGATGGCGCAGCTGCTCGACGGCGCCGAACGCGAGTACGACCTCGTGATCGTGGACACACCGCCGGCGGCGATCCTTCCCGACGCGATTCCGCTGCTCGGACGCGTGGACGGCGTCGTGATCGTGGTCGGGTTGGGTCGGGATCGCAGGGAGGAGGTCGAGGAGCTGCACGACCGCCTCGAGCAGTACGACGTCCCGGTGATCGGCGTGATCGCCAACTTCGCCGAGCCGTTCGACGAGAGCTACTACCGCTACATCCAGGCGCACGAGGCGGCCGTCGCGGAGGCCGGCACGGTCCCGTTCAGGGCTCCGGCCCGCCGCGCGGCTCCGCGTCCCGCGCGCCGGAGGCCGGAGACGCCCACACCGGCGCGAACGGAGCCACTGAGCTCGGCGCGCGCGCCCGATGGGCCCCTCGACCTCAACGAGGTGACCTATGAGGAGCTCCGCTCGATCGATCTCTCGATCACGCAGGCGAAGCGGCTGATCGCGTACCGCGAGCGCCGCGGGGGGTTCAGCTCGCTGGACGACATCGACGACTTGCCGGGCTTCCCGGACGAGGTCCTCGAGGAGCTCAAGGACCGCTCGAGCGTCGGCTCATAGGTCGTAGCGAGTGAGGTCCGAGCGCAGCCGCTCGCTGTCGGCGGAGTCAGGCTCCGGCGGCCGGCCCGACTCGTCGGGGCGCCGTCGCCATCGGCGCAGGCCCACGAACACGGCGAGCGCGGCGATCAGGATGCCCCCCGCGGGGACGATCCACGCCGCGAGATCGAACCCCTCGGACTCCGGGGTGGCGAGCACCTCCGGCCCGTACTCGCGCACGAGCGCGTCCACGATCTCGTCCTTCGTTCGACCGCGCGCGATCAGGGTGCGGATGTAGGCGCGCTGGCGCTCGGCCTGCGGGGCGGCGGCGAGGTTGAGCGGCGTGCCGCAGATCGGGCACATCACCTCGTCCTCGATGTCGGTCAGCGACGCACGCGGCTCGGCAACGCCGGCGGGCGGCACGGCGATCGCCGCGGCGGCGACGAGGATCGTTGCGATCGCCCCAAGCCGCCTCATCGGATCAGCGGCTCCACGAACCGGTCCAGGTACTCCTCGTCGACCGGCCCGCGCCGGATCAAGGCGAGGTCGCCGCGCGGATCGATCACGTAGGACTCGGGCAGGCCGGTGGCGCCGAATGCCTCCTCGGAGAGCGGGCTGTCGGAGTCGGGGTCGCGAAGCTGCGGGTACGTGAGGTCGAACTCGCGCACGAAATCGAGCGCGTCCTCGCTCAGGTCCTGGGTGTCGATCCCCAGCACGACGAGGCCGCGGTCGCGGTTCTCCTCGTAGAAGCGCTGGAGCGCGGGGGCCTCGTCGCGGCACGGCGTGCACCACGAGGCCCAGAAGTTGACCACCACCCATTTGCCGCGGTACTCGGCGATGCTTCCCGTTCCCTCGCCCTCCAGGCTCGAGAGCTCCGCCTCCGGCGCGGGCTCGCCCACCGCGATCCCCTCGCTCTCCTTCGTCGCGAGCCCGAACCCGAGCAGCCCGATCAAGGCCAGGGCGGCGATGAAAACGGCGAACGCACGCGCACTCACGCGAGAAAGGGTAGAGAGCGCCCCCTTCGCACCGGCCCTAGAATTGCTCCTCCACGCGGACGTAGCTCACCTGGTAGAGCGCGAGCTTCCCAAGCTCGAGGTAGCGGGTTCAAGTCCCGTCGTCCGCTCTGGGGAAGATCTCCGTCACGCTGCGCCAGGCCACAACGGCCGCAGCGGGAGCGGGCGGAGAGTCGACAAGGGCTTCCGGTCAGAGATCGTAAGTGCGCCGGATGTATCGATCGAACTGGGGAACCGTGAACGCGGCCAGTCCATGCCCAGGTGTGTAGAGAAGGCCCTTGTCAATCAAGCGAGACCGCGTCGGTCCTAGTTGCTCGGATGTCCGGTCCAAGAGCGCTGCGACATCCTTTGCCTGTTGCGGCTCGGGTCCTAGCTCAGCCATCGCGCGCATATAACGCAGCTCGAGTTCGGTGGTCCTTTCCGCGCGCACACGGAAGAAGCTGCTGTCGAGCTTCGCTTCCACCGCCTCTTGGGCGGTCTCGACGTCGCTGAGCGATATCGGGGGCCGTTCCGTCAGGACCCACAGGACGTTGCCGTACTCCTGGAGGAAGTACGGGTACCCATCGGTGTAGTGGACGATCGCCGAGACAGCCTCGCTCTCATAGGCGACATCGAGTTCCTTCGCGGGCTCGACCAACGCTCGCGCAGCTTCTTCGGACGCCAACCGACCGATTGTCGGGAACTTGAACAAGCGCTCCGCATATGACTTCGCCTCACCGGCAAGCCTCGGAAGCTGGGGTAACCCGGCGCCGACCAGGGTGATCGGAAGCTGTCGCTGGACCGACTTGTGAAGGGCAGCTATCAATGCCTCGAGCTCGACGGTGGTGAGGAACTGCACCTCGTCCAAGAGGAAGACCACTCCCGTCTCGTGATCGGCGGCAGCCTCTCCGAGTGCTACCAGCAGATCGGTCAGGTCTTCAGCAAGCTCCCCGCTGTCAGCGACGCCTTCCAGGGCGTCCACGCCGATGCCGGCTGTCACAGATCCGTCCGGCGAAACCGTGACCTGGAATGACCTGAGGACGGCGGCTGCACGCTTCGCGCGGTCCTTCCAACGGGCGCGAGGCGCAAGCTGCAGCAACGCCCGCCGCGCGAGCTGCGCCATGCGGCCACCAAAATCCGAGTTCTTGGTGATCTCGGCCTCAACTGTGGTCCAGCTGCGATCTCTGGCTCGCTCTTCGAACGTGGTCAAGAGAACGGTCTTTCCGACACCACGCAAGCCAGTGATCAGCATGGACTGCTCCGTGTGTCCTCGGCGAAGGCGATCCAAGAGGATGTCGAAAGTCTCCAGCTGGTCATCTCGCCCCACGAGGATGGGAGGCCTCGCCCCAGCGTTCGGCGTGTAGGGGTTGTCGTGCGGCCTCATTCGGGGAGCTTATCAGTCTTATCGTGCTTTATCGAGCATTGATAAAGTCCGACTAGTTCGAAAAGCCGCCGGGCCCTAGACATGAATACAGGCAGTCGCGACTCCCACACGGAGCCCCGGCGACAGCGCTGCTACCACTCGGACTCAGACTCGCCGACGGTGCAACCGGAAGCAGACGGCGGTAGCAACCGGGGTCGGCACCCGCATGCGAAAGCGGGGCGCGGATCTTCAAGCTGTCGTCCGCTTGTCAGTCGGGCACGCAGATCGCGAGGGCAACAACAGGTGCCGGGGCTCCTGTTTCGGTCGCCGCCGACACCACCCACCCGTTGCCGTCGATCTGAGGCAGGGGCTGGACGAGGTGGTTCGAGTCCGGAACGGTCTCGGCGCCACCGCTGATCGCGCGCTTGCCGGACGGACATGGCGCGACCGCGGTGCCGATTTGGGTCTCGGTCTCAACCACCTCGAGCTCCGCAAGCCCATTCGCGCCAAAGAGCGCCCCGAAGCGACTTGCGGAGGTCCTTCTTGGTCAACGATCGATCCTTGACGTCCTTGGACTTGATCGAGTTGTTGTCAACAGCGCGGCTGTCGACTGAACCGGTCGCGACGGCGTAGCTGGTACCGCCGAGCGCGACGATCAAGGCGGCCGACGCGACCACCATCGCCGGCGACGGGCGCAGGGCCGTGAGCGTCCTCATTCCACATCTCCTTTGTGGAGCGGGGTAACGGCTCCGAGTTCGCTCGCCTCCCCACACTCCCGCTCCATTCCCGCCGGGAAGCTCGCGTGCGGAGATCGTACCGCTGACACCGAGGACGTCGCCGTCGCCGGACTGCGACGGCCGTCGGGACGGGCCCTTAGCGCTTCAGCCGCACCCGCAGCCTCTCGGAGCTCCTGTTGCCGCTGCCGTCGGTCAGCTTCAGCCTCGGCGTCGCCACCGCCTTGCTCCCCTTGTTCAGTGCCCTGGCGATCGCTCGCTGCGCCCTGCGCCTCGGCATCAGCTTCAGCGTCTCGGTCCGGCCGCTGGGGACGTCGACCGCCTGCGGCTTCAGCCGGTAGGTGGGATTGAGCTTGACGTTGCCACGCGCCTTGGCGGTGAGGTCCTCCTCGGCGCTCACCCTGACCCTGACCCGGATCCGGTTGCCCCGCTGTCTTTGCGTCCGCTTCGCCGTCGCCGTGCCCAGTGGGCCGACCGCGATCCCGCTGGGGCCGCTCGAGCCGGTGATGAAGCCCCGGTCGATCCCCGAGCCGTCGAGGTTGGCGCGCCCGATCGTGTCGATCGTGAAGCTCGTCCAGTAGACGTGAGCCTGGTCGACCGCGAGCTGGACGGGGCTCGTGGCGTCGGGGATGAAGCCCGGGTCGACGCTGGAGCCGTCGATGTCGGCACGCGCGATCGCGTTCGCGTCGGTTCGCGTCCAGTAGAGGTGAGTGCGGTTGACCTCGATCCCGACCGGTCCGGCCGCGCCGGTGATGAAGCTCTGGTTCGCGCGCGAGCCGTTGAGTGTGGCGCGCCCGACCGCGTTCGTGTCGAGGTTCGTCCAGTAGAGGTGGTCGCGGTCGACCGTCACGTCGGCCGGGCCGGCGGCGCCGGTGATGAAGCTCGGGTTGGGGTCCGAGCCGTCCAGGTCGGCGCGCCCGATGGTATTCGCGAACGGGTTCGTCCAGTACACGTGGTCGCGGTCCACCGCCACGCCTCGGATCACGTCGGAGTTCGCGATGAACCGCTGGTCGACCCCCGAGCCGTCCAGGTCGGCGCGCCCGATCGTGTTCGTCTCGAAGTTCGCCCAGTACATGTGCGTGGGGTCGACCGCGAGGCCGACGGGCTGGCTGGCCCCGGTGACGAAGCTCTGGTCGGCGCCCGACCCGTCGAGATCGGCGCGCCCGATCGTCCCGGTGTCGATGTTCGCCCAGTAGACGAACGCGTCGGCGCGGGCGGCGAACGCCAGCGTCGCGAGCGCTACCGTCGCGAGGGTCGCGAGCATGGCGCGGCGCATGAACCGGAAAGCTATCGTCACCATTCCTGGACACTAACGAGGAGGGGGCTTGATGACGGTCGAGCAGGAGCTGGCGCAGTTCAAGGAGACCGAGGGCGGCGGCGCGTTCTCGCTCCAGAACTCGAAGCTGCTCAAGGTCGAGCTCTCGGAGGTGACGATCCAGGCGAAGCTGGGGTCGATGGTCGCCTACCAGGGAGACGTGAAGTTCGCGCACGCCGGGTCGGGCGGCGTGTCGCGGATGCTCAAGAAGGCGGTGACCAACTAGGGCACGCAGCTGATGCAGATCGAGGGGAGCGGCGAGGTGTTCCTCGCCGACATGGCCCAGGACGTGCAGCTCCTCCAGCTCGACGGCGACACCATCACCGCCAACGGCGCCAACGTGCTCGCCTTCGACGCCGGGATCGGCTGGGACATCACGCGGGTCGAGGGCGTCTCGGGGATGCTCGGGGGCGGGCTCTACAACATGGAGCTGAAGGGGTCCGGCTGGGTCGCGCTCGTCTCCGACGGCCCGCCGGTGATGATCGAGCTCGACGGCTCCGAGACCTTCGCCGACCCCCAGGCGGCGATCACGTGGTCGAGCGGCCTCACCACCTCGGTGAAGACCGACGTCAACGTGAAGACGCAGGTCGGACGCGGGTCGGGTGAGACCGTGCAGATCGCGTACTCGGGCAAGGGATGGCTCCTGATCCAGCCCTCCGAGGGCCGGGAGATGGGCGCCGCGCCGGGGGCGGCGGCGCCGCCAGCGGCGCCGGCGGCGTGCTCGGTCAGGTGCTCGGGCGCTAGCTGCGGACGAGCACGAGGCGCAGGATCCACGCCTCGTAGCGGCCGGCATCCGGATCGGCGCGGCTCGCCGCCCTGAATCGGGCGAAGAACTCGTCGCACAGCTCCGCCGGCCCGACCCCGCGGGCGCCGGGCTCGAACAGGTGCGCCGTCATCGTCGACTCCGAGAAAGCCCTGACGAAGGCGGTGTACGCCGACGCGTACGCGGCCCGGTCGCCGTCGCGCTCCAGCACCTCCCAGTAGGGGTTGGCGACCTCGTCGACATCGGCGGACACGACCTCGAAGGCGTCCGCGAGCTCCGTCCGCGCCGGCGCCGTCGCTTCCTCCGCGTCGCGGCAGTAGACGGGGAAGACGTACCGCTCGAGCACGTCGCGGTCGAGCATCCCGTCGTCGCCGAGGCTCTCGGCGACACCCCACATCGCGCGCAGCAGCCACGATGCCGAGACGCGCTCGCCGGGGCTGTCCTCGACGCGCCCGATCCCCTGGACGAACAGCCGGCCGCCTGGAGCGAGCTCCTCCGAGCGCGCGGTGAGGAAAGCGAGCCAGTCGGCGGCCGCCCGATCGGCGAGCGCACGCCGGGCGTCCCCCTCCGCGTCGGCGAAGAACATCGAGCCCGGGAGGTCGACCGCTGGCTGGTCGCGATACCAGTGCGCGGCGTTCGAGCACATCCCGATGTCGACGCTCGCCGAGGGCACGACCTGCGAGTAGAAGGAGCCCGCGGCCGCGGTCGCGTACACCGGTCCCCCCGGAAGGTCGAGATAGCCCTCGTCGCCACCGACGTTGGCGAACAGGGTCGTGAAGTCGTTCGTGAGCACGTCGTTGTGGACCGCGAGCGCGGGCAGTTCACGGTCGCGGTCGCGAAGCGCGGCGATCGCGGTGCGAACGGAGTGCACCGAGGTCGCCCCGGTGCCGGCACCGTAGTCGGCGATCGTCATCGCCCCGTCGACGGCGTCGAGATCGATCGCCTCGACGATCGATCGGAGCGCGGAGTCGCCGCGCTCGACCACGCGACGCTGGTACTCGGAGTGGGCGTCGTAGAACCCGCCCGCCTTCATCCCCCCGGTGACCGCGCCCGGATCGCGCCGCTCGCTCACGCCGACTGGCTCGACGGCCGAAGCAGGATCTCGTTCACGTCCACGTGCGGCGGCTGGGAGAGCGCGTAGACGATCGCGCGCGCGACGTCGTCCGCGTCCAGCGCCTTGGCCGGCCGGTTGTCGAAGAACTCCGTGTCGGTCATCCCCGGTGCGACGAGGGTGACCCGGATGCTCTCGCTGTCGTGCATCTGGCGAACCTCCTGGCGCAGCGCCTCGCCGATCGCCGCGACGGCCCACTTCGTCGCCGAGTACAGCGACCCGGGGAGGACGCGCCGGCCCGCGACAGAGCTCGTGATCACGTAGTGGCCGCTGTCGCGGTCGAGCAGGTGGGGGAGGGTGGCTCGCACCGTCAGCGCGACGCCGAGGACGTTCGTGTCGATCATCGCCTTCCAGTGTTCGACCGACTCCTCGAGGAAGCCTCGCTGCGCTCCAAACCCCGCGTTCGCGAACACCGCGTCGATGCGGCCGAACCGCTGCAGCGCCGCCTCGGCGAGCCCCTCGACGTCGGCCCAGTCGGTGACGTCGCAGCTGCGCGCGATCGCGCGGTCCCGACCGCCGAGCTCGCGCGCGAGCTTGTCGAGCTCCTTCTTGCGGCGCGCGCCGAGCACGATCCGGTAGCCGGCCTCCGCGGCGCGGCGGGCGGTCGCGGCGCCGATCCCGCTGCTCGCGCCGGTGATCATCAGCACTGGGTCGTCGGCCATCGCGGCATTCTCGCACTGCGATAATTCGCCGCTCCTCTCCGGATGGACCCTGATCGCAAGCGCAAGATTCGCCTCGGTGTGGCCCTCGGCGCAGCCGTGCTGCTCGCCGCGGCGCTCGTCTACACGTCGTTCAGCGCCTCGACCGAGGCGAAGCAGCCCTCGGATCTCCTCGACGCGAGCTCCGGGGACACCTACGACCTGACCGGCAAGGTCGTCTCCGACTCGGTCGAGCGAACGGACGACGGGCTGCGGTTCGGGATCGAGGACCGCGACGGGTCCGAGGATCTCCCGGTCCACTACACGGGGACCGTCCCCGACCCGTTCCGGGAGGGGCGCGAGGTGATCGTCACCGGCCGGCTCGAGCGGGGGACCTTCCTCGCCGAGCGCGACAGCCTGATCACCAAGTGCCCGTCGAAGTTCTCCGACGAGGCGGAGGAGAACCCCGACCAGGTGATCATCGAGTGATCGTTCTCGGCGCCGCGTGCCTGATCCTCGCCCTGGTGACGGCGCTGTACGCGGGGGGCGCCGCGCTCGCGGGGACGAGGGGGGATCGGCGCTGGGTCGACTCCTCGCGCCGCGCGGTGTACGCGCTCGCCGCCCTGCTCACGCTCGCGGTCGTGATCCTCGAGCTCGCGTTCCTGCGCTCGGACTTCTCCTTCCGGCTCGTCGCCGACCACTCATCGACCACCACCCCGACCGGCTACAAGATGACCGCGATGTGGTCGAGCCAGGGCGGCTCGCTGCTGCTGTGGGCGTGGGTGCTGTCGCTGGCGTCCTCGGCCGTGCTCTACGCGACCCGGAGCAAGCTGCGGGAGATCGTCCCCTGGGCGACGGCTGTGCTGATGGGCGTCGGCGCGTTCTTCATCGGGCTGATGCTGCTCGCCGGGCCCGAGGCGAACCCGTTCTCCCGGCTCGATCCGGCGCCGGCCGAGGGCGTCGGCCTCACCCCGCTGCTTCGCCACCCGGCGATGGCGATCCATCCCCCGATGCTGTACTCGGGCTACGTGTTCCTCTCGATCCCGTTCGCGTTCGCGATCGGAGCGCTGGTCACGCGGCGCGTGGACGCGAGCTGGATCCGCTCCACACGCCGGTTCGCGCTGATCGCGTGGACATTCCTCACGATCGGGGTCGCGCTCGGGGCGCGGTGGTCCTACAGCGAGCTGGGCTGGGGCGGGTATTGGGCGTGGGACCCGGTCGAGAACGCCTCGCTGATGCCGTGGCTGCTCACGACCGCGTTCCTGCACTCGGTCCAGGTGCAGGAGCGTCGCGGGATGCTCAAGGTGTGGAACGCGTCCCTGATCGTGACCGCGTTCTCGCTCGCGCTTCTCGGCACGTTCCTGGTCCGGTCCGGGATCCTCGACTCGATCCACGCCTTCGGCGCCTCCACGGTCGGCCCCCCGATCCTCGTCCTGATCGCGTGCGTGGTGCTCGGGTCGGCGACCCTGATCGTCTCGAGGCTCGACGATCTGCGCTCGGAGCGGAGGATCGACTCCCTGTTCTCGCGCGAGGCGATCTTCCTCGTCAACAACCTCCTCCTGCTCGGGCTATGCGCGGTGATCTTCTGGGGGACGTTCTTCCCGCTCGTGTCCGAGGCGGTCACGGGCACCCGCTCGTCGGTCGGTCCCCCGTTCTTCGACCGCTTGGTGACGCCGCTCGCGATCGTCCTCGTCCTGTTCACCGGGATCGGACCGCTCGTCGCGTGGCGGCGGATGAGCTGGGAGGCGGTGTGGCGGATCTTCCGCGCCCCGCTCCTCGTCGCGCTCGGCGCGGCGGCCGCGCTGATCGCGTTCACCGACGCCGGCGGCGAGCCGTGGGCGCTCGCGCTGTTCACGTTCGCGGCCTTCGCGCTCGCGGCGCTCGTCCAGGAGTTCGCGAAGGGGGTCGCGGCGCGGCGGGCGCTCGCCGGAGGGTCCGTCGCCGGTGCCCTGCTGGCGATGGTCTCCCGCAACCGGCGCCGCTACGGCGGCTACATCGTCCACGCCGGGATCGCGGTGCTCCTCGTGGGCGTCGCGGCGTCCTCGACCTTTCAGACGAGCCGCGACGTGTTCCTGTCGCCGGGCGAGTCGGCCACGGTGGGCGATTTCGACGTTCGCTACGTCGAGCCGACCCAGAACGTGGACAGCGCCGAGCAGCGCCTCACCTTCGGAGGGGTGCTGGAGGTGACCCGGGACGGCGAGCGCTTCGCCACCCTGCACCCGTCGCGGAACTTCTACTCGAGCCGCGACACCGATCCGAGCGCGCCCGTCCGCGGGTTCTTCGAGGGCGAGGCGACGAGCGAGGTCGGCCGCACGGACGGTCTCGACGGCGATTTCTGGACCGCGATGCAGCCCGACCTCACCCGCCTCGACCCGGTGATCGAGCGGGTGGACGACAACCTGGCCACGGTCGCCGAGCGCATTCCCGAGGACGCCCCCGGCGCCCGCGAGCAGCTTGCCTCGCTCCAGGGAAGCGCGATCCGGGAGATCGCCTCGCGCTACCAGGAGGACCCGCCGCCCGCGAACTTCCGCGTAAACGTCAACCCGCTCGTGACATGGATCTGGATCGGGTGGTTGCTGGCGCTCGTCGGGGCGCTGATCGCGCTGTGGCCGACCGCGGAGGCGCGCCGCCGGAGGGTGGCCGACGTGTACGCGGCACGCCTCGCGCGCGAGCTGTCGCGCGCATAGCCCGCGCTCGTAGCCTTCCTGGCGATGGAGCTCGTGCTCATAGCGCTCGTCCTGCTTGCGGTGATCGTGTTCGTGACTCTGCCGCTGCGACGCCCCGAGCGCGACGGCGCGCCCGAGGATCCCGGGATCGCCGACCTCGAGGCCCGCAAGGAGGCGAAGTACCGGGAGATCCGCGACGCGGCGATGGACCGGGAGGCGGGGAAGATCACGGATCAGGAGTGGGGCCGCCAGGACGCCGAGCTTCGGCGCGAGGCGATCGCGATCCTGAAGCAGCTCGACGCCGCGCAGGCACGGCGTCCGGACCGCTGATCCGAGCTTGGAGGGTGGCTACACTGCGCACCCTATGGAGACGGTCTTGGGAGTAGTCCAGGTCCTGATCGCGGTCGTCCTGATCTTCCTCATCCTGCTGCATTCCGGCAAGGACGCGGGCCTTTCGGGCGCGTTCGGGATCGGCCAGACGGGCAGCTCGTTCGGCGGCGGCTCGCTCGTGGAGCGAAACCTCGACCGCTGGACGATCTTCTTCGCGATCCTGTTCGCGGTCAACACGCTCGTCCTGCTCAAGATCTAGGTCCTGTGCGCGCCCGGCTTCGTGGCGCCGCGCTCGCCGCGGTGCTGGCGGCGGTCGTCGCGGCGGGCTGTGGCGACGATGAGCCCGCTCCCGGGGTCGCCGAGGTCGTCGGCGTCGAGCCAGGCGGCGCCGGACGGCTCGCCTACGCTCTCGCCGGTCGCCCCGGCGAGATCGACCCGCTGGCGGCGAGGACCCGTCCCGACCAGATCCTCACCCGCCAGGTGCACGAGCCGCTCGTCGCGCGGCTCGGCGGGCCGTACGGCGAGGCCCACGGCGAGCGGGGGCTGGCGCGCTCCTGGCGCCCATCCCGCGATCGCGAGATCTGGCGCTTCGAGCTCCGCCGCCGGGTCCGCTTCCAGGACGGGACCCCGTTCAACGCCAGCGCCGTGCTCGCGAACGCCGAACGGTGGCGGACGGTGGACCCCGGCCCCGCCCTGGTTCCCAACCTCGTCGCTGCCGACGCGCCCCGACCCGACCTCGTGCGCTTCATCCTCGCGCGGCCCGTGGAGGACCTTCCGCGGCTCCTCGCCTCGCCCCGGCTCGGGATCGTCTCGCCCGCGGCGATGCGCCGCGGCGGCGGACGAGGCGGGGCTGTGGCGCGCGAGGATCGCTCCGGAACGGGCCCGTTCGAGCTCCGCGAGCGCGAGGGAGAAACGATCGTGATCGCCCGCAACGTCGCGTGGTGGGGCACGCGCGCCGGCCTCGGCCCGGCGCTCGACCAGGTCGAGCTTCGGGTGGTGCGCTCCGACCCCGAGCGGCTCGCGCTCCTGCGAGCGGGAACCGTGCAGGTCGCCGACGCGCTCCCCGCATCCGCGAGCGTCGAGATCCGGCGCAGTCCGCTGCTCACCTTCGTGGGAGGCCGCGGCGACGTGCTCGGCCTCGAGCGCTCCGTGAGGGGGATCGATTCGGCGACCGCGATCGAGCCGTTCTCGGAGCTGTGGCTGACCACCGTCGGGTAGGTTCCCTCTGGATGAGCGCAGCAGAGCCGACAACTCGCGGCGTCGCCGAGACCGCACGCTCCTACTTCGAGTCGATCGCCAGGCACGACCTCGAGGCGATGGTCGCCCACTGGAAGCCGGGGGCGAGCGGCTCGATCCACGGGATGGTCGAGCTCACCGCTCCCGACAACTACCGCGAGTGGTTCGGGGGGCTGTTCGCGGCCTTCCCGGACCTCGAGTTCGAGATCCTCGACGTCGTCGCCGAGGGGGACAAGGCGGCGGTGCGGTGGCGGGCCGCCGGGACGTTCACCGGCGGCGACTTCGAGGGGATGATCGCCAACGGCAGCTCGGTGGAGATGGAGGGCTGCGACGTGGTCACGATCCGCGACGGCCTGATCGTCGACAACCGCGCGTACATGAACGCGGCGGACATGGCCCGCCAGCTCGGTGTGATGCCGGCCCAGGGCTCGCCGGGCGAGCGGGCGATGCTCGGGGCGTTGAACCTGAAGACGAGGCTCAGCCACGCGGTACGCCGCCACTAGCCCCCAGGGCCAGAGCGCGCTCGCCGAGGGAAGGTGGGCGGAGGCCCGCACGGCCTTCGAACGGGCACTCGAGGCGGAGGAGACGCCGGAGGCGCTCGAGGGTCTGAGCTGGGCGGAGTGGTGGCTCGACGACGCCGAGGCCGTGTTCGAGGCACGGGAGCGTGCCTACCGCCTCTACAAGAAGCGGGGCGACGCGGCCGGCGCGGCTCGGATGGCGACGTGGCTCGCGTCGGATCAGCTCGACTTCCGTGGCGCGGTGGCGGTCGCCAAGGGTTGGCTCGCGCGTGCGCACCGGCTGCTCGCCCCGCTCGAGCCGGGGGCCGACCACGGCTGGCTCGCGTTCCTCGAGGGCTTCCTGGCGCACGCCGGCGGGGAGACCGCAACAGCGGGGGAGCTCGCGCGCCACGCGGCGGGGCTCGGGCGGCGGCTGGACGTGCCCGACCTGGAGATGTTGGGTCTCGCGCTCGAGGGCGCCACGCTGGTCGCCTGCGCGCGCACGGACGAGGGCATGCGCTGCCTCGACGAGGCCACCGCGGCCGCGCTCGAGGGCCAGGCCGAGATCCCGATCTCAAGCGCGTGGGCGTGCTGTTTCCTGGTCACGGCTTGCACCGCCGTGCGCGACTACGAGCGCGCGTTCGAGTGGTGCGATCGGATCGCCGAGTTCGCGGAGCGGTACGGGAGCCGGTACATGCTCGCGTTCTGCCGCGCCGAGTACGGCGCGGTGTACGTGTGGCGCGGCCGTTGGGAAGAGGCCGAGGAGATGCTCGAGGCCTCGCGCGAGGACTTCTCGCACTCGCGCCCCGCGTGGGTCCGGTCCCCGCTCGTGGCCCTCGCGGAGTTGCGACGGCGACAGGGCCACCGCGACGAGGCGGCGCGGCTGCTCGACGAGGCCGGGCCGGCGCAGAGCGGACAGCTGTGCCGGGCACGGATCGCGCTCGATCGCGGGGACGCACGCCGCGCCGTTGAGCTCGTCGAGCGTTTCCTGCGCCAGGTGCCCGAGCGACGGGCGCTCGACCGCGCTCCGGCGCTCGAGGCTCTGATCCGCGCCCAAATCGCGCGCGGCGCGTTGGAGGACGCGGGTTCGGCGGTCGTCGCGCTACGCGAGGTCGCGCGCCGGGTTGGCACGGCGCCCTTGCGGGCGGGCGCCGACGTCGCCGAGGGCATGCTGGCGGCTGCGCGCGGCGAACACGAGCGAGCACGGACGCTGCTCGAGGATGCGCTCGACCGCTTCGAGCGGGCCGGGGCGCCGTTCGAGGCCGCCCAGGCGAGGATCGAGCTCGCCACGACCCTGGCCGCGCTGGGACATTCCGACGGCGCCGAGCGCGAGGCGGGCGCCGCCCTGGCGTCCCTGCTCGGGCTCGGGGCGGAGCTCGAGGGCGAACGGGCGCGGCAGATCCTCGACGCGTCCGCCCGCGACGACGGATCGCGCCCGCCGCTCCCCGAGCTCACGCCGCGCGAGCGTGAGGTGCTCGGCCTGCTCGCCGAGGGGTTGACCAACCGGCAGATCGCCGGGGATCTGGTGGTGAGCGAGCACACGATCCACCGCCATGTCACGAACATCCTCCGCAAGCTCGAGCTTCCCTCGCGAACCGCGGCAGCCGCCCACGCCGTACGTGCGGGCCTGCTCGACGAACCCGGCGCGTAGCCAGGGCTGGCGACGCGCCCCGACGGGCCAAGATGGCCGGTTCTGGCGATGTCGGACCCGGCGCTGGCGACTAGCCTGGCGCCGATGGGTTCTCAGATCGAGGTCAAGGACGCCGAGCGGGCGATGTGGGCGCTCGGTGACTACCACAGGTTCGCGACCGAGACGGTCTGGGAG
>JBOGZL010000323.1:0-2115 GCA_050697195.1 Solirubrobacterales bacterium | reverse complement strand
CGTGCGCTGCGCCACAATGAGCGTATGCCAAGCGTCGCCGAAGCCAGCCTCACTGACGATGAGCGCATGGTCATCGCGCGGTTCGTCGATGCGCTTCGCGAGCGCCTCGGTGAGCGGCTGCGCTCGGTGTGGCTGTTCGGATCGCGGGCGCGCGGCGAGCGGCCGGCTTCGGAGTCGGACGTCGACCTCCTCGTCGTCAGCGAGGGCGGCTCGAGGACCGACGGACCGGTGGTCAACGAGGTGATCTGGCAAGTGGCGTGGGATGCTGGGCTGAATCCCTTCGCGTTCACGACCGTCGTCTGGGATCCGGCCAGGCTCAGCCAGCGGCGCGCGATTCGATCATTCTTCATCCAGGAGGTCGACCGGGACAAGATCGTTCTCTTCGGCGAGCCGTGAGCCCGCGCTCGGAGGAGTTCGCGGCCGAGGCCCGCGATCGGCTTGCGGCCGCCCACCACTCGATCGACGCCGGTGATTTCGGTGTCGCGGTCGGGACCGCCTACTACGCGATGCTGTATGCGGCCAGGGCCGCATTGAGTGAGCGGGACCTGAACGCCAAGACGCACGGCGGAACCTGGACCCTGTTTGGCGAGCAGTTCGTCAAGGATGGGACCATCGACCAACCACTGGCGGCAAAGGCGCGAGATACCGAGCGCCTGCGCTACGAAGCCGACTACGACGCCGCCGACATCGCCTCCGAGGTCGCCGAGGCCGTGGTGGCCGACGCCGAGAAGTTCGTCAGCGCGGTGCTCGCGGCGCTCGATTGAGCTCGGCCCGCTGATGGACGCCGCGCGGCTGCGCTTCGGCGACGAGCGCGCCGAGCCGATCGCTGTGTAGGGACGCCGCTCGGGTCCCGGCTAGGAGCCCGCCCTGAAGGTGACTCCGTCCATGCCGGCCTCCACACACCCGCCTGCACAGAACGCCGTAACTCGTCCGTCGGGGGTGACGGTCAGGTTGGCGGCCTGGTTCGTTCCACCGAGGTTCGTGAACGGTAGGAGCAGGTGCTTCGCGGGCCGATAGCCCGCCGGCAGCGTGAAAACGGCCGTACCGTTGGTGCCGTCCCTGATCTGGCCCTTGAGGTGGACGATCCCGAGCGGGTCTCGGTAGAACGCCACGCTGCTCACGGCCTCGTTGTAGTTCCGCCAGCTGTTCTGGAAGGGCGGCTGGCCGGGCGCGCCGACGTTGCGATATAGCTCGCTCGCCGAAGCCGCGAACGCGCTCGCCGGTTTTCCGCTGAGAGCGTTGGCGTTCCCCGCCGTGTCCGCGTTGGCCACCGACAGCCCCGGAGCCAGCTTCTCGATCTGCTTCGTCGCGATCTTCTTGACCTTCTTCTTGTTGATCGCGCTGGTGGTCGCGTCCTGTCCCGCCACCGCCGTGCCGGCGAGCGCGGCGACTAGCGCCAGCGCCGCGACGACGATCGCCGGCGAAGGCCGCGCGTCGCTCAAACGTCGTCCCATTTCCCGCTCCCTGTTCGACTACCGACGGGCCAGTCTACGCTGACCCGGATGCGAGTGGTAGCGGGTGAGCTTCGCGGGCGGCGCCTCCAGGCGTCAAAGGGCGCCGATGTGCGGCCGACCGCGGATCGGGTGCGGGAGGCCGTGTTCTCGATCATCGGCGAGATCGAGGGGGCGGGGGTGCTCGACCTCTACTGCGGGACGGGCGCGCTGGCGATCGAGGCGGTCTCGCGAGGGGCGGAGAGAGCCGTTCTCGTGGACACGAAGCCCAGGACGGCGCGCCGCAACGTCGAAGCGCTGGAAATAGAGGATCGGTGCACGGTCGTCCGCGCGAACGCGGTCCGCTACCTGGCCGGCGAGGACAGCCGGTTCGATCTCGTCTTCTGCGATCCCCCATATAAACTCGCCGACCGCCATGGACCAGAGCTCACCAGACTCATCCCGAACCGCCTCGCCAAGGGTGGCCGCGTGATCGTCGAGAGCGACGTCCGCCGCCCCCTGGAGCTGGATCTGCCCCTCCAGGTCGAGCGTCGCTATGGCGACACCCTGATCCGCGTCCATGGGGCGCCGCGCTGATGGCCGGCGGCGATCGCGTAGCGGTGTGCCCGGGCAGCTACGACCCGGTGACCAACGGCCACATCGACATCATCACTCGCGCCGCGCG
>JBOGZL010000322.1:0-3389 GCA_050697195.1 Solirubrobacterales bacterium | reverse complement strand
CGACCGAGATCCCGAGCGCGTTGTCGTAGACGTTGTTGTCGTGGATGTATATCCCGTCGCCCATCGAGCCCGAGTGGCCGAGGGTGTTGTGGTGGAGATCGCAGTTGCGGATCTCGTGGTTGTAGCGGCGCTTGCCCTCCACCGTCTGCTCGCCGGTCTGGGCCGAGGCACCGGGATAGACGCCGGCGTCGCCGCTGCCGGCGGCGTCGCAGTTCGTGATCAGGCCGTGGTCCGAGGTGAAGGCGAGATGCCCGTACTCGTGGTTGTAGAGCATCTTCACGCGGTCGATCGCGTAGCCGTCGGTCTCGACGGGGTACACGCCGTGCTCCTCTGCATGCTGGAGCGTGACGTTGCGGAGGTAGAAGCCGTCCGCGCGCTCGGCGCGAATCCCGACGTCCTTGCCCTCCCCGGCCTGCGGGCCCTCAGCGATCGGCCCGTTGCCGGCGTCGATCACGACGTCGTCGGGGGTCGCCCCCGTGCCTTCGATCTGGAGGTTGCAGCGGATGCAGGGGCCGAGGTTGGGGATCCCGCGCCGGTTCGTGTTCGGGTTCACGACCGGGTCCGTGACCGGCTTCGCCTCGCGCCCGATCACCGCGATCAGGTTCTGGTCGTTGGGGCACGCCGCCTGGTAGCGGTATGACACCGCCCCGGTGCCGTGGTCCGAGTCCTCGCGGAGGTGCTCGCATGCCGGGTCGTTCTCCGGCTTCTCGAGCGATGTGGGCTCGGTGTAGGTGCCCGGCATGATCAGGACGCGATCGTTGTTGCCCGAGTCGGTGACAGCGGGCTGGATCTCGCTGTACTTGCACTTCTTTTCGAACTTGCGATTCAGCTTGCGGAGCTTGCGCGCCTTCTTGCCCTTCAGCTTGCGCCTGTCCTCGGTCGGGCGCAGCTTGAAGCCCTTCCGCTTCGCCTTGTTGATCGACTTCTTGGCGAGCTTCAGCGAGTCGTCCTGGCACACGATCAGGGTCTCGCCCGGTGGCTTGCGCTTCAGCGCCTTGCGCAGCGGGCGGTACTCGGGAACCTCGCCGCCGGCGGCGGGCTTGACGCTGCGGTCGGGAGCGGGGTCGGGCCAGTAGGTGCTTCGCTCGACGTGCGCGAGGGCGACGGCCGGCAACGCGAGCACGGCGACCACCAACCCGGCGAGCCATGCGCCCGCCCGGCGCCTCCCTGTTCGGTCCTGCGAGATCAAGCCGTTCCCTGTCCCTTGCGTCGTCCCTCGGGCTCGGCAGCCTACCAGCCACAGGCCCTGGCGCGGCTGGGAGCGGGTCCGCTACAGGTTCGAGATCGTCTCCGACCACGGGGGCTTTCGCGACCTGCAGCGCCACCGGCTCCTGACCTGCCAGTGGCAGCGCCTGTCGCCCGATCTCGGCGCCGGAGTCCCGCAGGAGGTCCGGCAGGCCGGGGTGGGACACGAGTACGAGCGCGCCCTGGAGCTGTCCCGGCTCGAGTTCGAACGGCTCGAGGCCGCCGGGTTGGCGGAGGCCGCCCCGTACGCGCTCTGCCTCGGGTACCGGATCCGCTACGTCCTCGATCTCAACGCCCGCGAGCGATGCATATCTGCGAGCTGCGCTCCGGCCGCGAGGGTCACCCTACCTACCGCGCCGTCGCGCAGGCGATGTACGAGCAGATCGGGTCGGTGCACCCGGCGATCGGGCGCGCGATGCGCCACGTGGACACATCACACGAGCCTCGCCTGGAGCGGATCCTGGGCGAGATCCGCACACACCGAAAGCGCCTGCAAGCGACGAACACCGCTGGCTAGTACCCCGTCCGCAAGTTCGGTCGCTTCACGCTGCAAGATGTAGCCGGGACTCGCGCTGCTCGAGCCTGCTCATCAGCTCGTCGAGGTCGCGGCGTGTGAAGGTCCACTCGAACGGCTCCGCGACGCACTGCCAATGCTCCTGGAAGCCGAGGATGCGGCGCTCGAGCGCGGCGAGGTCGGTGAAGTCGTTCGGGGTGAGCGCCTTGCGCTGCAGGATCGAGAAGTAGATCTCGATCTGGTTCAGCCACGAGGCGTGGACGGGCAGGTGGACCAACACGAGGTTCCGCCAGTGGCCCTCGAGGCGGTCGATCGAGGCCTGACCGGCGTGCGAGGATCCGTTGTCGACGACCCAGAAGACCCGCTTGGCCGAGGCATAGGGCTCGGCGCTCATCACCCGTTTGACCAGGCGCCCGAACGAGTCCTTGCCCGACTTCGGCTCGCAGCGGCCGAAGATCCGCGGCCGCCGGGTGGCCTTCCCCCGTCGGCCGATGTTGAGCCCGGCGAGGTAGGCGAGGGTGCCGCGGCGGCGGTACTCGTACTCGATCACCATCGGCCGTCCCGGCGCCGGCGGGAGCGCATTCACATGCAGGCTTTCGGCCGGCGGTTAAACCGACCCATCCCAAGTGAATCGGAGTCGCGGGAGACTCCGCGATCCGGCCCGCCCGTCACGCGCCGGAGTAGAGCGATTCGCTGACCCGCGCCAGATAGGTGCTGTGGGCGGCCTCGCGCGCCTCGTCAAGCGTCCGGATGCCCTGCGCGGCGAGCAGCCGAAGCTGCGCGAGGAAGATCTCGCCGGTGAGGATCGCGTCGCCGAGCGCGGTATGGCGCCCGATCGCGCTGATGCCTAGGCGCGCTGACATCGCCTCGAGCGAGTGGTCCTCCTCGTCGGGCTCGGCCACCGCGTCGAGCAGCAGCGTGTCGAGCACAGGCTGGGCAAGCCGCACACTGGTCACCTCCTCCTTTAGCTCGAGGAAGCGAAGGTCGAAGCCCACGTTGTGCCCGACCAGTACGGTGTCCTCGCAGAAGCGGGCGAACAGCGGCAGCACCTCCTCGATCGTCGGCTGGCCGCGCAGCAGCTCCGCCTCGATCCCGTGAATCCTCACCGACAGCGGCGAGACCTCCCGCCGCGGGTCCACGAGCTGGTCGAAGGTCTCCTGGCGAAGCAGCCGCCCGTTGACGACCCGCACCGCCCCGATCGATATGATCTCGTCGCTCGAGGGCTGAAGGCCGGTGGTCTCGGTGTCGAACACGGTGTAGGCGAGCTCGTCGAGCCCACGCTTATCCCACCCCGACCCCCGCTCGGCCGCGCGGAAGAGGTCGAAGTCGTAGAACTCCGGCCGGCTCTCAACGGCCGCCTGCGTCCGGCGCGCCGCCTCCGGCCGCCCGCTGTGCGCCGCTTCCGCGGCCGGCAGGAGCAGGCGCACGCGTGCGCGCTCGTCGGGCTCCGCCTGCGCCCAGACCTCGCCGCCGTGCCGCTCGACCACGGCGTTCACGTTCGAGGGGATCCCCGACCCCTCCGCGTCGAGCGGCTCCTCGCTCCAGGCGCGCAGCGTCTCCGCGTCCAGCGGCCGGCCGTCCCAGCTCAGGTCGAGCCGCGCGTAGCGCCCGGCCTCGCGCAGGTCGAGCG
>JBOGZL010000321.1:0-5024 GCA_050697195.1 Solirubrobacterales bacterium | reverse complement strand
GTTGCGGCGCGTCCGCAACCGCTCGCCCGTCCTCGGCCTCCTCGCCCGGCTTCGCCAGGCCGGCGACGCCGACGCCCAGCAGGCGCACGGGAGCGTCGAGCTCGAAGCGCTCGAGCAGCTCGCCCGCGACCGCGCGAATCACGGCCGGATCGGCGGTCGGGTGGGGAAGGGTGCGGGAGCGGGTGTGGGTTCGGAACGGACGCAGGCGGATCTTCAGCGTCACGGTGCGGCCCGCGTACCCGTCGCGCGTCAGGCGCCTGCCGACCTCGCCCGCGAACCGGTCGAGCGTCGCGCGCAACTCGGCCCGATCCGTGACGTCCTCCGGAAACGTGGTCTCCCGGCTCTCGGACTTCGGCGCCCGCTCGGTGACCACGGGCCGATCGTCGTGGCCGTTCGCGGTCCCGCGGAGCGAGCGACCCAGCCGGGGGCCGAAGGTCCGCTCCAGGTCCGTCTCGGGGGCGTGCGCAAGCTCGCGCACTGTGCGGATCCCCATGTCGGCGAGGCGCTCCTGGGTGCGCGGGCCGACGCCCGGCAGCAGCGACGCGGGGCGGTCCCCGACGGCCTCCAGCATCCGCTCCGGCCCCAGCACACACAGCCCGTCGGGCTTGTCCAGGTCCGAGGCGATCTTCGCGAGCAGCTTGTTGGGCGCGATCCCCACCGAGCACGTGAGCCGGGTGTCGGCCCTGATCTTCGCCTTCAGATCGCGGGCGCGTGCCTTCGGCGCCGGCGAACCCGAGAGATCGAGATAGGCCTCGTCGAGCCCCGCCACCTCGACGCGATCGCTGTAGGTGGCGAGTATCTCCATCACGCGACGGGATCCGCGCCGATACAGCTCGATGTCGCTTGGAATCAGGACGGCGTCGGGGCAGCGACGGTGGGCGACGGCGAGCGGGAGCGCGGAGTGGACCCCGTGCTCGCGCGCCTCGTAGGACGCCGTCATCACGACGCCGCGAGCGTGCGGGTCGGTGCCGGTGGCGACGATCACCGGCTTGCCGCGGAGCTCGGGGTGTCGCAGGAGCTCGATCGCGACGTAGAACGCGTCCATGTCGACGTGTCCGTAGACGTGATCCCAGTCGCGCATCCGGTTGAGACTACGTGGCCGTGCGGCCGGAGCAGGGCGAAAGGAAGCGGCGCTTGGGTGGCGAGCGATTGGACACTCTTCCCGGCCCTGGACTGGTCAACCGTCCACTCGGCCGCTGGAGCGCGCCACCCCTCGACTTCGGGGCCTTAAGCTGCATAGGAGGAACGATCGATGGAAGGCACGACCAAAGCCGGCGCGCAGCTCGACCCGGCGTTCGTGGAGGAATGGAGCGGAGGCTACCTGGAGGCCTGGAACTCGCTCGACGCTGACGGCGTCGCGGCGATGTGCACCGAGGACGTGGTCTGGAACGACGCCGGGCTCCCCGAGCCCGCCCACGGGTGTGACGGAGTGCGTGCGTTCGTGCGCGCCACCGCCCACGCATTTGCCGATTTTCACGTCGAGGAGCTCGAGCGGCCCTACATCTCGGCGGAGGAGCCGCGGGTACTCGGTCGGTACCGGATGACCGGGACGATGCTCGGGGACTGGCCGTACGCCAATCTCGCCGCCACCGGGCGTCGCATCGACGTGCTCGGCGTCGACGAGTGGACCTTCAGTGGCGGGCTGATGTCCCACTACGAGACCTACTACGACTCGCTCGACATGGCTCGCCAGCTCGGCATCCTGGCGCCGGTGGGAAGCGCCGCCGACCGGGCTATGGCGCGGCTTCAGCACCTGCAGGCACGCTTCCAGCGCCGGAAGGCCCACAGCGCGGCCTCCAGTTAGGGAGGTCCGGCAGCGCGCGGCCGGCCGGTGACGGCGAGCGCTGTGCTCCCGCTAGGGTTTCGGATGTGAGCTCGTCCGCCGCGAAGAACCTCGAGGCGATCTCCGAGGCGATCGACCACCACAACCGCAGCTGTCCCTTCCCGGCCGCGGAGGTGCGCATGAACCCGTACGAGGTGGAGCGCCTCGGGTGGGAGGAGATCCGCGGGCTGCCGATCGTCCCCGATCCCGAGATCGGCACCGGCCGCTTCCGGATCGTCTGCTCGCGCGAGGGTGATGGGGGAGAGCTCGAGGAGACCGAGGCGATCGGGGAGCCGGTAGAGGTGCCGACGCCGGGCCCCTCGGCTCAGTAGCGATCAGATCTCGGCCCAGACGTTGAGCCCGAGCCGGTCGAGGAGCTTCTGCGCCTCGATGTTGAGCTGGAAGAGCTCGCCGGTGTAGACGAGCACGCCCATCACGACCAGGATCGCCCCGCCGGTGGCGATGATCGCCGCGTAGTGGCGCTTGACCGCGTCGAACGCGGTCGTCATCCGGGTGAACGCGAGCGCGGTGAGCAGGAACGGGATCGCGAGGCCCGCCGAGTAGACGCCGAGCAGGAACGCGCCGCGGCCGGTGGAGTCCGAGAGCGCCGCGGCGCTGAGGATCGCCGCGAGGGTGGGGCCGATGCAGGGGGTCCAGGCGATCGCGAAGGCGGCGCCGGCGACGAGCGGCCCTCCGCGTCCCGCGCGCGCCATCAGCGCCGCGACGTGCCATTCGCGGTTCAGCCTCGGGAGGAAGGCGGAGGCCACGAACAGGATGCCCATCGCGACGATCACGACGCCCGCGATCTTGTTCAGGAGCTCGCGGTTGTCGCGCAGGAGGTCGCCGATCCCGGTCGCGGTCATCCCGAGGACGATGAAGATCGCCGAGAAGCTGGCGATGAAGAGCAGGCTTGGGACGAGCACCTGGCGCCAGCTCGCGTTCTCGATGTCCTCGGCCGCGACCCCAGTGACCGCGGACAGGTATCCCGGGACGAGCGGGAGCACGCACGGGGAGAGAAACGACACGAGGCCGGCCCCGAGCGCGGCGAGGATGCCGACCCCGGCCGCTGGGTCGGTCTCCATCGCTCAGTTGAGCGCGGCCGCGAGGCGCCGGCGGTGCTCGCGCGAGAGCGGGTGATCCGCCCCCAACTCGGTGAAGATCGCGACCATCACCTTGCGGATCTGGTCCTTGCGCTCGGGGTCGTCCGCCTCCGCGAGTGCCTCCTGGAGCGCCTCCAGCGCCGTGCCGTGGTCCCCCTCGTCCCAGGCGCGGAAGGCGTCCTCGAGCTCGCCCGCATCTGCGGTGGCGCCGTTTCCGGCCTCGGCGAGTCGCGCGCGCGCCGCGAGGCCCTCGGCGAGGAAGTCGCCGTCGAAGCCGTCCAGGAGCGCGAGTGCCTCGTCGGCGTCGCCGCGCTCTAGCAGAAGCCGCCCGAGCCCCTGCGCCGCCGCGAGGTGGCGCGGGTCCGCGTCGAGCGCCTTGCGCAGCGACTGCTCGTCGCCCGACTCGACGAGCCGGTCGGCGGCCGACGGGACCAGGGTGTCGAAGAAGCGCTCGACCTGCGCGGGGGGGATCGCGCCGGTGAACTCGTCGACGACCTTCGCGTCCCGGAACGCCTTCACGGCGGGGATCCCGCGGACGCCGAACGCCGCCGCGAGGCCCTGATTGGAGTCGACGTCGACCTTCGCCAGCTCGACATCGCCCTCGCGCTTCGCCGCGGCAGCCTCGAGCGCGGGGCTGAGCGTCCGGCACGGACCGCACCACTCGGCCCAGAAGTCGACCACGACGGGCAGCTCCCGCGAGCGCTCGACAACGCGCTGTTCGAACTCGGCCTCGTTGACGTCGAAGACCATGGGTTCAGCTTAGCCATAGCCAGATCGGCGCCGAACGCCGGCCGGCATTCCCGGCGGTAGGATCCCACCCCGATGGGCAGGGCACGAGTTCTCGTTGCGGGGGCGCTTGCCGCGATCGCTTGCCTCGCGGCGGTTCCGAGCCTCTCGGGGGCGGCGAAGCCCGTGTGGCTGTGCAAGCCGGGGATCGAGCACAACCCGTGCGAGGTCGGGCGCAAGGCGACCCAGCTCTCGCCGACGGGCGAGGAGATCGGCACCGACAAGGCGCGGGTTGCGAAGCGCCGAAAGGTCGACTGCTTCTACGTCTATCCGACGGTGAGCGACCAGCCCGGGCCGCAGGCGAACCTCGAGATCGACCCGGCCCTGCGCTCGATCGCGCTCTACCAGGCGGCGCGGTTTTCGACCCAGTGCCGGGTGTTCGCGCCGGCGTACCGCCAGCTCACGCTGTCCGGGATTTCAGGCAAGGTGCCGCCGGAATTGGCGGAGATCGCCTACGGGGACGTCCTCAACGCGTGGAGGAAGTACCTCCGCAAGCACAACCGCGGCCGCGGGGTGGTGCTGCTCGGCCACTCCCAGGGCACGTACATGCTCCGCGAGCTCGCAGCCGAGGAGATCGACCCGAGTCGCAGGCTGCGGCGCAAGCTCGTCTCGGCGCTGCTGCTGGGAGGCGACGTCACGGTCGCGGAGGGACGGGACGTGGGCGGCGACTTCCGGCACATCCCGGCGTGCCGATCCCGCAGGCAGCTCGGGTGCGTGGTCGCGTTCTCGACCTTCGGCCGGCCGGTGCCCGCGGACGCGGCGTTCGGGCGCACGAGCGCGCCGGGGCTCGAGGTTCTGTGCAACAACCCGGCCGCTCTCGGCGGGGGTTCCGCGCCCCTGGACACGATCCAGCCGAGCGAGCCGTTCGCGCCGGGGACGATCGCGGGGGCGATCGCCGCACTCGGGCTGCCCACACCCGCGGTCTCGACGCCGTGGATCGAGTACCCGGGCGCGTACTCCGGGCAGTGCTCGTCCGCCGACGACGCGAACGTGCTCCAGATCGTGGGCTCTCCGGGCGCGCCGGAGCTCAATCCGGTCCCGCCCTCGTTCGGTCTCCACCTCGTGGACGGCAACATCGCGCAGGGAAATCTCGTCGATCTCGTGCGCAAGCAGGCGAGGAAGTTCCTCAGGACACGCGGGTAGGGCCCCCACGAGCCCGGTTCGCCATCTCGATGTCGGACCGGTTGAGGGTCGCCCCGATCGACTCCTCAGCCGTGCGCCGGTGTCGGATCGGCGGCGATCGCTCGCCACTCCTGCTCCATGTCTCGCAGCATCTTCGGGTAGACGATCAGGTGACGGAACGGCTTGATCGCGGC
>JBOGZL010000320.1:0-7144 GCA_050697195.1 Solirubrobacterales bacterium | reverse complement strand
GCGTTGATCCGTCCCGAATTGGGGCACGTGTGCCAGCGGTTGATGATCGAGTCGTACTGGAGGCCTGGGTCGGCGCAGCGCCATGCCGCGTCGGAGATCTGGCGCATCAGCTCGCGCGCGTCGACGGTCGCGATCGGCTCGCCGGTGGTGCGAGCGGTGAGTTCCCACTTGTCGCCATTCTCGACCGCTTGCATGAACTCGTCGGTCACCCTCACCGAGTTGTTTGCGTTCTGGTACTGAACAGACGCGAACGCTTCGGAGTCCAGCCGCATGTCGAAGCCGGCATCCCGCAGCGCGGCAGCCTTCTCCTCCTCTCGGGCCTTGCACCAGATGAAGTCCTCGATGTCCGGATGGTCGACGTCGAGGACGACCATCTTGGCCGCGCGGCGAGTCCCCCCGCCGGACTTGATCGCCCCCGCCCAGGAGTCCGCGCCTCGCATGAAGCTCACTGGCCCAGAGGCGATTCCCCCCTTCGCCAGGGGCTCCATCGATCCGCGGATCTTCGAGAGATTGATCCCGGAACCCGAGCCCCCCTTGAAGATGATCCCCTCCTTGGTGTTCCAGGCGAGGATCGACTCCATGTCGTCCTCGACGCTGAGAATGAAGCACGCCGAGGCCTGCTCCTGCCCCGGCTTTCGCCAGCCGATGTTGAACCACACCGGCGAGTTGAAGGCCGCCTTCTGGTGGAGCAAGATGTGGGTCAGCTCGTCCTCGAACGCCGCTGCGTCCTCCTCCGAGGCGAAGTAGCCGGCGTCCCGGCCCGCGTCCGCGATTCGCCCGGCGACGCGGCCGATCATCTGCTTCACGGAGCGTTCGCGCTTCGGCGAGCCGAGCTGGCCGCGGAAGTACTTCTGGGCGACGATGTTGGTCGCGTTCTGGGACCAGGCCTTCGGGAACTCGACGTCGCGCTGCTCGAACGCGGGGCTCTCCGGATCGCCGATCACGGCGTCGCGGGTCTCCCACTCGACCTCGTCGAAGGGGCGTACCTCGGCGTTCGTGAAGCGACGCTCGATCGCCAGTCCCCGTGTCCCAGCCTGTCCGTCCTTTGCAGCGGTTTTACTCATAAGTCTCTCTCCTCGAAGCAGCTTTGCGCGGTAACTCTGCATCCTTTCCAACCGGCCGGACGGACCCGCTCGGGCCGGCGGCTGCTATTTCCGGGTTCACCGACGGAAGGGTGCCCGCGAACTGGAGGTAGGCGCCCGGGTCGAGCTCGCGGAGGTCCGCCATGCAGAGCTCGCCGATTCGCGCCGCGGCGAGCTCGCCGCCCGCGCTCTCGGTCTCGAGCTGGACGCGGCGGACGATCGCCTCCACGTCCTCAGCGGAGACGGGGCGCTTGTGGGCGGCGCGAAGAAGCGACGCGCGCAGCTTGTCGCGATCGAACCGCTGACGCTCGCCGTCGCGCTTCCTTACATAGAGCGGCTCCGGCTCTCGTCGCTCGAAGGTGGTGAAGCGCCGGCGGCACTCGGTGCACTCGCGGCGGCGCCGGACCGCGTCGCCATCGGAGGCCCGGCGGCTCTCCAGGACGTGCGTCGGAGCGTTGCAGCTGGGGCAATCCATTACATGTGATTCTACTATCGCTAGCGTTCTCCTTCGCCGCTCCGAACCCCATATGTAGTGTTTTACGCCTGAGCGTGACCGAACCCACGCAAGGCGCCCGCGGGTCGGCTAGGCTCGCAACGAGTGAGTGGGGGAATGAAGAAGCGGACCCGCCCGAGCGAGAGGGTCGCCGGCGCGCGCAGCGCCGCTTCGGACGCGGTCGCGGACGCGAGGCTCACCGCCTCGGGAGCGGTCGCCGACGCGAGGGACGCCGTCGCAGACGCAAGGGACGCCGCGGCTGAGTTCATCGAGCGCCAGAAGCCGCGCCTGCGCGGCGTCTCCCACCAGTGGGCGTTCTTCGTTTCGCTGATAGCCGGTGCGGGACTCGTCGTCGCCGCGCCGACCCCCCGGGCGACGCTCGCGGCCGCGATCTACGCCATCTCCCTGTCGGCGCTGCTCGGGGTGAGCGCTCTGTATCACCGCGTCAACTGGGTGAGCCCGGCGGTGAGGCGGTGGATGCGCCGGCTCGACCACTCGATGATCTTCCTCCTGATCGCCGGCACGACGACCCCGTTCTGCCTCCTCGTCCTGACCGGGACGCTCGCCGACGCGCTCCTCGTCGCCGTGTGGGCCGGCGCGGCGGCGGGGATCGTCGTCGAGCTGATCTGGGTCGAGGCGCCGAAGTGGGTGTCGACGATCGTCTACCTCGCCGTGGGCTGGATCGGCGCCCTCGGCTTCCCCGCCGTCGTCGTCACGGCGGGGATCGGCGCCGGCGCCCTGATCGCGATCGGCGGCGTCCTGTACACGGCCGGCGCGATCGTGTACGCACGCCAGCGCCCCGACCCGAGCCCGGCCACGTTCGGCTACCACGAGATCTTCCACGTGCTGGTGATCGCCGCCGCGGTCGCCCACTTCGCGGCGATCGCGCTCTACGCGCTGCCGGCCGGTTAGGCCGAGAACCGACTGCGCAGCGGTGTACGTGGCGGCGGAACTGCCTAGACGAAGCGTCCCGCCGCGACGCGCGAGCCGTGCGTATCCTTCGCCACCGCGATCAGCTCCCGCACCTCGTCCTCACGAGCGCCCTCGCGCAGCAGCTCCACCGGGTCGGGGTCGCCGTTGACGATCGACTCGAAGAACTGCTTGCGGTCCTGGTAGGTGGGGAGGGTCGCCTTCGCCCATCCGCGCTCCTCGTTGAGAAGGATGGCGAGCCGCGCGTAGGGCTCGCCGAACTGCTCCGCGATCTCGCGCTTCATCCGCTTCGCGAGCGCCGGCGACGCGCCCGAGGTCGAGATCGCGATCGCCAGCGGGCTCGTGCGGACGATCGCCGGGAGGATGAAGTTGCACAGCGCCGGCACGTCGACGACGTTGACGAGCATCGCGCGCGCCTCGGCGTCATCGTGCACGGCGGTGTTGAGGTCGGTGATGTTCGTCGCCGCGATCGCCAGGAACTTGCCGTCGAGGTCGGAGCTGCCGTACTCGCGTCGCGCCCAGTCGATGGAGCCCTCGTCGGCGTAGCTGGCAAGCTCCTCGACCGCCTCGGGCGCGACGAGGGTCACCCGCGCGCCGCAGGCCAGGAGCCCGTCGACCTTCTCCAGGCCGACCTCGCCGCCGCCGACCACGAGGCACTGACGGCCTTCGAGAACCAGGCACGCCATATAAAGAGGCGAGTTGAGCATGCGGACAGGGTAGTGGGCGAGCGCCAGGCCGAAAGCGCCGCCGAGACCCCCTGCTACCCTCGCCGGCCGAATGCGGCTGATAGTCACGGAGAAGAACAACAGCGCGAAGCGGATCGCCGAGATCCTCGGCGACGGCGCGAAATCCGACAAGAGCCACAAGGTCCCCTACTACACGTGGTCGGACTCCGACGGGGACCATCTCGCGATCGGGCTCAAGGGCCACGTGCTCAACCCGTCCTTCCCCGAGGGGTACTCGAACTGGCAGAAGACCGATCTCCACGAGCTGATCGACGCGACGCTGATCAAGGAGCCGACCGACAAGAACGTGCTCCGGGCGCTGCGCAAGGTCGCCAAGGACGCCGACACGGTCGTGATCGCGACGGACTTCGACCGCGAGGGCGAGCTGATCGGCCTCGAGGCCCTGGGTGAGATCCTCGAGGTCAACCCGGAGCTCAAGAAGACGGTCGAGAGCGATGGCGCGGTGAAGCGCGCCCGGTACTCGGCGCTGACCAAGGAGGAGATCGAGCGCGCGTTCGCGAACCTCGACGAGCTCTCCTACCCGCTGGCCTACGCGGGCGAGGCGCGCCAGGACATCGACCTGATCTGGGGCGCGACACTGACCCGGGCCGTATCGCTCGCCACCCGCCGCTTCGGCTCCAACTTCCTCTCCGTCGGCCGGGTGCAGAGCCCGACCCTGGGGCTGATCGTGGAGCGCGAGCTGGAGCGCCGCGCCCACAAGCCGGAGCCCTACTGGGAGGTGCTGGCCCGCTTCCAGCACCCCGAGGACTCCTTCGAGGCGCACCACGTCGTCGACAAGTTCTGGAAGCGCGACGAGGCCGACGCCGCCGTCGCCGGCACCAAGAGTCCCGGCGTCGTGAGCGAGATCGGCTCGAGGAAGGTCAACCGCAAGCCGCCCGTTCCCTTCAACACGACGTCGTTCGCGGCCGAGGCGTCGAGCCGGCTCGGGATCACGCCCTCGCGCGCGATGCGGGTCGCGGAGGACCTGTACATGGACGGGTTCATCTCCTATCCGCGGACCGACAACACGGTCTACCCGCGCTCGCTCGCGACCCGGGAGCTGGTCGCCTCGCTGGTCCGGATCCCCGAGTTCGAGGCCGCGGCGCCGCTGCTCGACGGCGATCTGAAGCCGACCAGGGGGAAGAAGGAGACCACTGACCATCCCCCGATCCATCCCGCGCAGGCGGTGCATCCCGGTGGCCTGGACGGGCAGCACCAGCGGGTCTACGAGCTGATCGCGCGGCGCTTCCTCGCGACGTTCGGCAAGCCGATGATCACCGAGTCCACGCGGGCGGAGATCGAGGCGGGGTCGGAGACCTACTTCGTGCGCGGGAGCGTCGTCGTGGACCCCGGCTACGCGGCGATCTACACCTACGCGCGCTCGTCCGACGACGAGATCCCGAAGCTCGACGAGGGCCAGGAGCTGGAGCTCGACGGTGAGCCGTGGATCCTCGACAAGGAGACCCAGCCGCCGACCCGGATCGGCCAGGGCAAGCTGCTCGAGATGATGGAGGAGCGCGGCCTGGGGACGAAGGCGACCCGCCCGGACATCATCCAGAAGCTCTACGACCGCGGGTACGTGTTCGGCAATCCGCCCTCCCCGACCGAGACCGGGATCGCGATGTACGAGGCCTTCAAGCGCTACGTGCCCCGGATGGCGACCCCCGAGATGACCGCCGAGCTGGAGGCCGACATGGACCAGATCGCGGGCGGGGAGATCTCCAAGGACGACGTGGTCCAGATCAGCCGCCAGATGCTCCACGGCACCTACGAGGACATGGCGCACAAGGAGGAGGACCTCGCGAAGGTGATCTGGGCGGGGATGGACGAGGACCGGATTCTCGGGCCGTGCATCGTGTGCGAGCGCGCGGGGCGAAAGCAGGAGGACGGCTCTCCGAACATGCTCCGGATCATCCGGGCGCGCAAGTCGGGGAAGCGGTTCGTCGGCTGCCAGGGTTGGGAGGCCGACAACCCCGACGCGTGCGACGTGACGTTCCCGCTCCCCCAGCGCGGCGACGTGTTCAGGCTCGAGGAGCGGTGCTCGATCTGCGGCGAGACCCCGAGGCTAAAGGTCGTGCCCTTCCGCGGCCGGCCGTGGAACCTGTGCCTGAACGAGGAGTGTCCCTCGATGGAGGAGATGCGAAAGCGCCGGGCGGAGCGCGAGGCCGCGAAGGCGGCGAAGGAGGCGGCGTCGAAGATGGACGAGGACGGCGCTTCCGGCGATGGCGCCAACGTCGACGCGGCGGGAACGAAGACGAGGGCGAAGCGCTCCGCGAACGGGCGCCGTTCCCGCTCGAGGAGCACGAATCGCTCGGGCTCCCGCCGATCGGGCTCCCGCGCCAAGGGCTAGCTGAGATGACTGATCCCACGATCCACGCCCGCCTGAGAGTCGCCCACGCCCTTCGCATCTCTTCGTCCTCTGGCGCTCGTGTGCAGGGAGCACACTTCGCGCCCTGCGTCCTCGACCTGCTCGGCCGTGCGCGCCCTCAGGCGCACGTGGCCGTGGCATCAGCCATCTAGTTGTTCATCACGCTGGAGGGGATCGACCGCTCGGGCAAGACCACCCAGGCCGAGCTCCTCGCCCGCGCGCTCGGCCCCGACACCGTGCTCGTCCGCGAGCCCGGCGGCACAGAGGCCTCCGAGCGGATTCGCGAGCTCGTCGCCGACCCGACGATCGAGCTCGAGCCGGTCACCGAGCTGCTGCTGTTCTGCGCCGCCCGCGCCCAGCTCGTGGCCGAGGTGATCCGACCGCGGCTCGCCGACGGGCGCGACGTCGTCTGCGACCGGTTCAGCGACTCGACCGCGGCCTACCAGGGGGCCGCCCGCGGGGTGAGCGTCGAGGTCGCGGTGAGCGTCTCAGAGCTCGCCGCGAGGCGGTTGAGGCCCGACGTCACGGTCCTGCTGAGAATCGACCCCGAGCGAGCCGCCGCGCGCGGCGGGCTCGGGGACGACCGCTTCGAGGGCGAGGGGATTGAGCTCCAGCGCGCGGTCGCGGAGGCCTACGACCGGCTCGCGCGCAGTGATCCGGGCCGGATCGCGGTCGTGGACGCCGAGCGAGCCCCGGAGGAGGTGCACGCGGGGGTGATGAAGGCCGTCGAGGCGGCGCGCGGATGAGCGCGGTCGGGGACGCCACCGAGCACCAGGCCGCCGCGCGCCTGGCGCTCGAGGCCGCGGTGGCGACGCCCCACCACGCGTACCTGTTCGTGGGCCCGCGGGGGACCGGGAAGCGCAGGGCGGCGCGGGCCTTTGCGGCCGAGCTCCTCGCCGCCGGCGCCTCCGATCCCGAGGACGCGCGAAGGCGGGCGCTGATTGAGCCCTCGCCGCATCCCGACCTCGTTTGGCTTGCGCCGCCCGGGACCCAGCACCTCGTCGAGGAGGTGCGCGAGCGGGTGATCAGGGGCGCGGCCTACCGCCCGTTCGAGGGCGAACGGCGCGCGTTCGTGATCCAGGATGCGGACGCGATGGCCGACGAGAGCCAGAACGCGCTCCTGAAGACGCTCGAGGAACCGCCGCCGTTCGCCCACCTCGTCCTGCTCAGCTCGGAGCCGGCGGCGCTGCTCGAGACGGTCACCTCGCGCTGCCAGCCGGTCCGTTTCGCCGCGCTCTCGCCGGAGGCGGTCGAGGAGCGGCTCGCTGACGCCGGCGAGGCGCCGGAGGCCGAGCGCCGCGCCGCGGCGCGGCTCTGCGGCGGCGACGCCGACCGGGCGCTGTTTCTGCTCACCGAGGGCGGGCGCCTGCTGCGCGCTCGGGCGGATGCGTGCGCGCGCGCGGCCCGCGCCGGGGAGCTCGCGGACGCGCCGTGGCTCGGCCTGCTCGAGGTCGCGGAGGGAGCGGGGGAGGAGGCGGGAGCGAGGGCATCCGCGCTCGTAGCGGAGCGCGAGCGGACGCTGCGCGGAGAGTGCGCGCGCCGGCCG
>JBOGZL010000319.1:0-7804 GCA_050697195.1 Solirubrobacterales bacterium | reverse complement strand
AGCCCGAGGAGGACGAGCGCCGTGCCCGCGACCCCGCCGGCGGCGACCGCCGCCACGGGCCGCACCCAGTTGCGAGGGTCGCGAAGCGCGGCCAGCTCGCCGTCGGAGAGCTCGTCCGCCCACTCCGAGAGCTCGGAGGCGGCCGCCTCCGCCACCGCCGAGAGCGTGACCTCGACCCGGCCGCCGAGGTCCTCGGGCGGCTCAATCGGACGCAGGGCGTCCGCGAGCAGGCGCTCCAGCTCCGCGCCGTCAGCCATCACCCTGCTCCTCCAACTCTCCCTCGAGCTGCTTGATCGCCCTGTGGATCAGGACCTTGGTCGCGCCGTCCGTGCGGCCGAGCGCGCGGGCGATCTCGCGGTTGTCCATCCCAAGCGCGAAGCGCATGATCAGCGCGTCGCGTCGGTCCTCGGGCAGGTCGGTGAGGCCCCGCATCACGCGCCGCAGCTCGTCGCGCCCCTCGACCACCTGGTCGGTCCCGTGGGGGTGCGAGATCGGCTCGACGTGCTCCAGCGTCGAGGTGGGGCGCCGCGAGCGGTCGCGATGGAAGTTGGCGGCGAGGTTGTGCGCGATCCGGATCAGCCATGGGCGCAGCGGGCGTCCGTTCGACTCGCGGCGGGCGCGCTCGAAGTGCCGGTAGGCCTGGAGAAAGGTCTGCTCGGTGAGGTCCTCGGCGTCGTGGTGGTTGCCGACCCGGTAGTAGGAGTACGAGTAGACGTCGCGCAGATGCGCCCGGTAGAGGTCCTCGAACGCGCGGTCGAGATCCGCCTTCGCGACCCTCTCCTCTTCGCTCTGTGCGGGATTCGGCTTCGCGCCGGCCACCCGGCAAGCGTAGCCCGGCGTGCATCGCTAGGCCGCCCGCCGCGAGCTCTCCGCGCGGCGCAGCGTCGAGATCCAGGCGCCGGGGTCGATCCGTCCCTCGATCAGCGCCGCGAGGCCATCCAGCCCCGGAGCCTCGACCCCGGCGGCCACCACGGTCTCGGCACACAGGGGAACGGAGTCGAGCCCCTCGGAGGCCTGCCCGATCTGCTCCTGGATCTGAGCCGCCGGCATGCCCGTCCCGAGCAGCTCGCCGGCGCGCCGGTTGCGACTGCCGGGGGCCATCACGGTCGCGGTCAGGTCGCCGACCCCCGCGAGGCCGGTGAAGGTCTCGAGGCTCGCGCCCCCCGCGATCCCGTACTCGACGCACTCCCGCCACACGGTCGCGGCGGCGATCCCGGCCGCGTTCAGCCCGTGGGGCTCCGCCGCAGCGGCGGCCAGCGCCGCTGCGTTCTTCGCAACTCCCGCCACCTCGACGCCGACCGCGTCCGCTGTGCGCTCGCACACCAGCCCCGCGCGGTCGAAGACCCCGCCGAGCTGGGAGCGCAGGTCGGCGTCGTCGCTGCCGAGCACCAGCGCCGCGGTGCCGCTGACCGCCTCGCGGGCGTGCGCCGGGCCGCCGAGCGATGCGATCGCGCGGGCGCGGACGCGATCGGACACGTACGGGCTCGGCAGCGAGCCCATCGGGCCGACGAGCCCCTTGGTGAGCACGAGCACCGCCGACCGACCCCCGATCCGGTCGGCGAGGCCGCCGACCACCGGCGGGAGAGCGACGGAGGGCACCGCTAGCACGACGAGGTCGGCGCCGCCGAGCTCGATGTCCGCCGCGCGCTTCACCGCGATTCCCTCCGGAAGCTCGACGCCGGGCAGGTAGCGCTCGTTGACGCGCCCCGAGGCGATCCGCTCCGCGGCCTCGCGAGTGCGCGTCCCGAGCTGCACCTCCAGGCCGCCGCGCGCGAGCAGGATCGCCATCGCGGTGCCCCAGCTCCCGGACCCGATCACGACTGCCTTGCGCAGCGGGGGGAGCCCGCCCAGCCACTCCCACTGGAGCTCGATGTTGGGCCAGATCCGCGCCGTGACGGTTGCGGCGAGGGCGGGGGACGGCCGCTCGGTGCGCGGAAAGGTCATCGCCCGTCCCGCGCGGAGCTTCACCTTGCGGGGCCTGATCCGCCACCCGCGCCGCACGTGCTCGCTGCCGTACACCGCGACGGGAAGAACGGCCGCGCCGGTCTCCAGCGCGAGGCGGCCGACCCCGCGCTTCGGCTCGGCCAGCGACCCGGCCCGGATCCTCGTCCCCTCCGGGAAGATGCAGATCACGCCGCCGCGCTCGAGGATCCGGCGCGAGGTCGTCATCGCCTCGGCGTCGGCCTCGCCGCGGCGGATCGGGTAGGCGCCGAGCCGCGACAGCAGCCAGCCCTGCCACCGCGGCTCGAACAGCTCCACCTTGGCGACGTAGTGGATCGGGCGCCGCCACGGGAGCGTGATCCCGATCAGGAACGGGTCCAGGAAGCTGCGGTGGTTCGCCGCGACGATCAGCGGGCCGCGGACCCGGACGTGCTCGCGGCCGTGGCGGGCGAGGCGGAACCACGCCAGACAGGCGGGCTGGACCATCAGGCGGACGAGCAGGTAGAGGACGAAGTTCACCCCGTGCTCGCGCGTATAGGCGTGGTAGTGCGCCAGGCGTTCGTCGCTCACCGAAACCTCTACACGGCCCCGCCTACCCCGTTACTGCTCGCGACACGCACGATGTGATCCGCCCACTCGGACCTTTCGTAGAGGGGGGCTAGCGGGAGGCGATCTGCTCCCGCCAAACCGACCGAGAGGAGGCAGGATGAGCCATTCCCCGCCCAAGGAGCGAAGCGCGCTGAGGCGCGTCGCCCGGGACCCGGTCTCGCGGAGGCGGTTCTTCGCGATCACCGGCGGGACCGGCGCCGCCGGCGCCCTGCTCGCCGCCTGCGGCGGCGACGATGACGACGACGAGACCGCGGCGACGACGACCGAGGAGACCGCCTCGCAGTTCGGCGAGGGCGATCTGGGGATCGTCAACTACGCGCTCACGCTCGAGTACCTCGAGGCCGCGTTCTACGACGACGTCGCGAAGAGCGGCCTGTTCAAGGGCTCCGACCTCGCGCTGATCGAGCAGATCGGCAAGGCGGAGCAGGAGCACGTGGAGGCTCTCACCGCGACGGCGAAGGACCTCGGCGGGAAGCCGGCGAAGCAGCCGAAGGCCGAGTTCCCGCTCGACGACGCGAAGTCCGTGCTCGACCTCGCGGCGACGGTCGAGAACCTCGGCGCCGCGGCCTATCTCGGCCAGGCGGCGAATATCGAGAGTCCCGACATCCTCGCCGCGGCGCTCTCGATCCACTCGGTCGAGGGCCGTCACGCCGCGGTGCTCAACGTGCTCACCGGACAGGAGCCGACCCCGGACGGCGCCTTCGCGAAGCCCGCCGACATGCAGACGGTGCTTGACGAGGTGCAGCCGTTCATCGCGTCCTGACGGGCGTGGCAAGTCTCAGCGAGAGAAAGGAACCGAGATGAAGAACACGAAGTCAGGCTCGCCCGGGCTCGCGCGGCAAAGCGCGCCGGAGCTCGCGGCGATCGAGGTCGAGAACGTCAACCGCGGAACGTTCCTGATGCGCGGAGTGATCGCCGCGGGTGCGCTCTACGGGGCGGCGTCGGTGACGCCGCTGGTCCGCAGTGCGTTCGCGCAGGGATCGATGGGTGACATCGACATCCTCAACTTCGCGCTCACGCTCGAGTATCTCGAGGCCGCGTTCTACGACGGGGCCGCGAACACTCCGGGCCTGAGCAAGGAGGTCGCCGGCTATGTGAAGACGTTCGGCGAGGAGGAGCAGGAGCACGTCGACGCGCTGACGGCGACGATCGAGGATCTCGGCGGCAAGCCCGTCAAGGCCCCGAAGGTCGACTTCGGCGACGCGTTCGACAGTGCCGACAAGTTGATCCCGCTCGCGATCACCTTCGAGGACACCGGCGTCAGCGCATACAACGGCGCCGCGCCGATGATCGAGTCGAAGGACCTGCTCGCGACGGCTGGCGGGATCGTCCAGGTCGAGGCGCGCCACGCCGCCACGATCCGGTTCGCCGCCGGCGAGGACCCCTCGCCCGAGGCGTTCGACCCGACGCTGACCGAGGACGAGGTACTGAAGGCAGTGGAGCCGTTCGTCAAGTCGTGACGCGCCCGCGCCTGACAGCGATCGCCTGCGCTCTGGTAGCCACCCTCGTCGTCGCCGCGGGATGCGGCGGCGACGAGGAAGGGGAGCCGGCGGCGGCCGCGAGCGAGACGACCACCCCGGCGGTGAGCGAGGCGACGGCGACCGACGCGGTCGAGATCGTCGACTTCGAGTTCGAGCCGCCGACTGTCACGGTCGAAGCCGGCACGGAGGTGCGCTGGTCCAACAGCGACTCGGCCGCCCACACCGCTTCCGGCGAGGACGGCTCGTTCGACACCGGCGCCCTGAAGGAGGGCGACGAGGGCAAGGCGACCTTCGACAAGCCCGGGACGTACGCGTACGTGTGCGAGTTCCACCCGTTCATGAAGGGCACCGTCGAGGTCGAATAGGACAACCAAGGAGTGATCACATGCCGAACATCGGACCCCTGGAAATCGCAATCGTCGTGATCATCGCGCTGGTGATCTTCGGGCCGAAGCGCCTGCCCGACCTGGGGCGCTCCGCGGGCAAGGGGATGCGGGAGTTCAAGGAGTCGATCACAGGCAAGGGTGACGACGATCCGCCCGCCCCGCGCGGAATAGAGAAGCCGGATGACGACGCCGGGCCCGTCGACGGCCGGGTGGTCGCCGCGGACCGCTCATAGCGGCCGATGCCCCGGCTGCAAAAGGCCAGCTTCGACGAGCCGATGACGCTCGTCGACCACCTCGACGAGCTGCGGTCGCGCATAGTCGTGTGCGCGGCCGTGCTCGTCGTCGCGTGCGGCCTCGCGTTCTGGCAGAACCACCTCCTGCTCGAGGTCGCCAACGCGCCGCTCCCAGGCCGGCTCGAGCCGATCACCTTCGGCGTCACCGAGCCGTTCATGACGACGCTGAAGCTCTCGATATACGGCGGGATCCTGCTCGCGCTGCCGATCCTCCTCTACCAGGCCTACGCCTTCGTGCTCCCGGCGTTCAGCCCCCACGAGAAGCGCGTCATCCTCCCCTTCCTGCTGATGGTGCCGGTGCTGTTCATCGCCGGCGTGGTGTTCTCGTACCTCGTCGTCGTTCCGGCCGCGTCCCAGTTCCTGCTCAACTTCAACGCCGACGACTTCAACATCCAGGTTCGGGCGAGCGAGTACTACGGCTTCTTCGTCCTCTCGCTGATCGCCGTCGGCCTGATGTTCCAGATTCCCGTCGGGGTGCTCTCCGTGACGCGGCTGGGGATCGTCACTCCCGAGCAGCTCGCCTCGAACCGCCGATACGCCCTGCTGGTGATCGCGGTGGCGGCGATGCTCCTGCCCGGCACGGACCCCGTGACGATGCTGATCTCGATGGCGCCGCTCTACGGCCTGTTCGAGCTCTCGCTCGCGCTAGCGAAGGCGTTCGGGCGGCCGCCCGAACCTGCCGCCGCCGCGCCCGAGTCGTCCTGATCCCGGGTGCTCCGAGCGCTTCATTCCGTCAGGGCACGGGGGCAACGGCGCATCCCATCTCCATCGCGGCGCGGCCGAGGTCTCGATCCCAGGTGACGAAGGTGGTCTCCGCACCAAACGCGACCGCGCTTGCGAGGTGCACGCCGTCATAGCCCCGTCGCCCGAGGGCGTCGGCGAGCTCCCCTGCGTGCCGGGCGAGGGCCGCATCGATCCCGACTATCACGAGCTGCCCGTGCGTGGCTTCGAAGTCCTCGAGGGCGCTGCGGTGCGCCCTTGCGGTCAGACGACCGGTGCGTTGGGCGGCGGCGAGCGCGGCGCGGCCTTCGGGGTAGGAGAGGATGCTCGAGGCGGCCGGGTGCCGCGTTGCCCACAGCTCGGCGGCGAGCTCGGAGCCGTCCTCGATCACCACGAGCTTCACGAGCGCCGAGGTGTCGAAGTAGAGCGTCAGCGGCGGTGCTCGGCCACGAGGTCAGAGACCGAACCTCGCGGCTTGCTGCGCGGCCGCCTCGCTCCACGCGGCTTGGCCGGCCGTGTGACGAGACCTCGCTGTACGAGCTCGTCCAGGGCATCGTCTTCGTCGATGGACGAGAGCCGGGCGATCGGCCTGCCGCGTCGGGTAACGACGATCTCGGTGCCCTTCTCGACCCGATGCAGGTGTTCGCTGAGCCGGTCGTGGAGCTCTCGCACCCCAACCCTGTAATCCCGAGCATGTAGCGTCATACACCCGAGCGTAGCAGCTACATCGCCCACGCTGGCCCACGCCTGTGCGAGGTGTCCGTGCTCCGGCCAGCTCTACCATGCCCGTGACGGCGCTGGCACGGCAAGGAGGACTCGTGACCGACTACGACATCGAGCTGGACGACAAGTACGGCCACCTGAGCTTGATCGACGCGGCGGCCGAGGCCGCCGCCCACGCGCCGTGGTTCAACCAGACGCTGACCACAGTGAACGACGCGGTGGTACGGCTCGGCGTGATCGAGGGCGATTTCCATTGGCACAAGCACGACGAACAGGACGAGTTCTTTCTCGTCCTCGAGGGCGAGCTCGTGATCGAGGTGGATGGCCTGGACACCGTGAGGCTCCGCCGCCACCAGGGCTACACGGTGCCGAGGGGGGTCATGCACAAGACGAGCGCGCCGGAGCGGACGGTGATCGTCATGGTTGAGGCGGCCGGCGTGGTCCCGACGGGCGACTGAACGCGCGTGCTCTGATCCAGGCCGGGATCGACTCCGGGAGCTGCCCGATCGCCGGATCGCGGGAACGTCCGACGACTGACTAACCGATCCCGGCTGCGTACTCGCGGATCAGGCCGATCCGCGGATCGCCCCACCGCGCCCACTGAAAGCTCCACAGCTCGACCCCGCGCAGGCCGTGATCGACGACGAAGGCGAGCTTGCGGCGCACGCGCTTCGCGCTGCGGTCGTGGGCGCGGGGGAAGATCCCGATCCCGGCGACGATCTTCTCCGCCGGCACACCGGCGCTCGTGTAGAGCTCGAACTGGCGCTTGATTCTGGAGCCGCGATCGTGGTAGTAGGTGAACAGGTTGACCGAGTCGACGAGCGGGGCGACGCGGGCCGCGGCCGAGGGCGGGACGAGGCCGGAGATCGCGTCGAGCAGGATCAGCGCTCGCGGATCACGATCCGCGAGCGCGGCGTGGATGTCCCTGACGAGCGCGACCAGCCGCCGGGGCACCACCTGCTCCTCCCAGTCAACGCTGACCCCGTCGTAGCCGTAGCGGTCGAGCGCCGCGACGATCTCGGCGACCAGTCGCGCCCGGCGCTCGCCCCGCGTCGCCGCGACGAACTGGTCGATTCCCTCGCCACCGACGACGAGGACGATCTCGCGCCCGTGCGCGTGGGCGACGGCGACCGCGCGACGAGCGTTCTCACGGCTGATCAGGTCGCCGATTCGCAGTCCCCCGCGCCGGTTCGGATACATCGCGAAATGCAGGATGTGGGTGAAGGGCGAGTAGTCGACCTCGCGCGGCGGCATCTCGTACTCCTGCACCCAGCCGGGATAGGAGCCCAGCGACCATCGGGCGTGGGTGGCGGCGGACGCCGGCGATGCGGCGGCCGCGCTCGCCGAAGCGCTCGGCCCGCCGCCCGAAGCGACCGCGGCGGCGATCACCAGCCCGGCGAAGCTGAGAGCGGCGAGGACGAGCCGCGTGTGCCTCACAACACGGGTTGGATGTTATCCGCAGTGTTCAGTAGGCCCCGGTCGCGCGGATACCGTTCGTCGGCGCGATCACCGCCGGGGCATCCAGGCTCGAAGAGCTCGATCGGGTTGCCGCTTGGATCGTCGAGCAGTATCTGCTTGCCCCCTCTCCCGGTGACGATCTCGTTGCGGAACTGCGCCCCCGCCGCTCGCAGGGCGTCGACCTCGCCGGCGA
>JBOGZL010000318.1:0-9755 GCA_050697195.1 Solirubrobacterales bacterium | reverse complement strand
GAGTCCACCGGCGAGCGCCGCGCCGCGCCACCGCGGCCGCGACTCCCGTTGGCGTCGCCCAGCCTCCACGCGGGCGCGCAGACCCGGGGGCGCGGGCACATCGAGCGCGTCCACGGCGGCGAGCGCCGTGCGCTGCTCCTCGACCTGCGCACGCAGCTCAGGCGAGCGCTCGACGGCGGCGGCGACCCGCGCATGCCGCCGGCGAGGCAGCGAGCCATCGGCGAACGCCGCTAGCTCTGCCTGCTGCGCATCGCTCAGGTTTCCGTCCTCACCGGCCATCCTCGTTCTTCCTGACCCCTAATCATGCCGGTTGCTTCCCGGCGGCCGGCGGGTTCGTCGCTGAGTGACCGTGCGACACGCTGGCGCGCACGGAACAGGCGCGTCGTGATCGTCGCCTCGGGCACGCCCAGCGCGCGCCCCGCCTCGCGGTAGGAGAGGCCCACGATATCGACGGCGACGAGCGCGTCGCGAAAGTCCTCCGGAAGGGCGGCGATCGCCTCGAGGGCCGCGTGCTGCTCGAGCGCCGCGTCGGGCCGCGCCAGATTCGAATGCATCGTCGAGCTCTCGTCGGCGGGCAGCTCCGTGGTGCGCGGGCGGCGGCTCGCGGTGCGCAGGCTCGTCAGATGCGTGTTGCGCAGCGCCTGCATCAGATACGGGAGCTGTTCGCTGCGGCGCAGGGAGCGTGGCCGCGCGAGCACCCGCGCGAACGTCTCCTGCACCAGATCCTCCGCATCGTGCTGGGACCCGCACATCGCCCACGCTGCGCGATACAGGCGGTCCAGATGCTCCGACAGCTGTTCCGGCTCTAGCCTCCGACCCAACACGTCGATCAGTCGGTGGCGCCCGGCTGGGCCGCGCGCGGCGCGGAGTCGAGTCTGATCACCGGGATCTGGCGGTTGGCCGCCCAGCGTCGATAGTGCAGGAAGCCGGGATAGACCTCGACTCCCCGCTGGAAGTGCCGCTCGCGCTCTTCTCCGGTCAGCTCGAGGGCCTCCACGTCCCGCGTCGCGCCGTCGACGGTCACCGACGCACGGGGATGCGCGCGCAGGTTGTGGTACCAGGCGGGGTTGCTCCGCCGGCCGTAGTTCGACGCGATCACGACGATCTCCTCGCCTTCGACAAGTCCGAGCACGGGCAGCGTTCGCCGCCGGCCGGTCTTGGCCCCGGTCGTGGTGAGCATCACCAGCTGCAGGCCGGACACCCACGACGACACGGTGGTCCTCCCTCGCGTCAGCCGGAATACCGAGCTGTCGATTCGCTGCTGAATCCGGGCATAGATCCACGCCATCGGGCGCGTCGCCGCAGTCCGTCGCACCATTCGCCGGAATACGCCGGCCTGCTCGTAGTCGTGTTCGTGGGTCATCGGCCTCAAAACGCAAGCTGGCGGCGCAGCGGATCTGATGGTAACAAACGCAACTGATCGTTGCGATAAGCTCGGGCGGTGGCTTCGACGACCCGAGACGCTCGGCGCCCGAGAGCCCGCCGGCCGGGGGGACGGAGCGCGCGCGTTCGCGCCGCGGCACTCACGGCGGCGCTCGAGGAGCTCGCCGACAACGGCTATTCCGCGCTCAGCCTCGAGAGGGTCGCCCGTCGCGCGGGAGTCCACAAGACGACTCTGTACCGCCGCTGGGGAACTCGAGAGGAACTCGTCCTCGACGCGATGCTGGATCGTGCGACCGAGGGGATTCCGGTCCGCGATACCGGTTCCCTGAGGAACGACCTGCTCGAGCTCGCGCGCGGATCTGCCGCCACCGTGAGCACCCCCGAGGTCGAGGCGCTCGCACGCGCCGTCGCGGCGGGGGCGCCTCGAGACGCCAAGCTCGCCGCCGCGACGCGTCGCTTCTGGACCCAGCGCCTCGCCCTGGACGGCGAGATAGTCGAGCGCGCGATCGCCCGCGGCGAGGTCCCGGCCGGTACCAGACCAGGCCCGATGATCGAGGCGGTGCTCGGCCCCCTTTACTTCCGCCTCCTGGTCACCGGCGAGCCGGTGGACCCGGAGTTCATCGAGGGCGTCGTCGATCTCGTGATCGAGGGCGTGGCTCGGCCCGCCTGAGCTGTCAAGAACCGCCAAATGCCGCCATCTTGAGTGCTGGAGCGCCCTCGCGCATCGTGGTCGCGACCACGAACTTTTCCGTCGGCGCTCAGCTCTCGCGGGTCATTGCGCCCGCAAGCTCGTCGCGCGAGGAGATGTCGAGCTTCTGATACGCGTGGGTGAGGTGGGTCTCGACCGTGCGAAGGCTGACGAATAGGCGCTGCGCGATCTCGCGGTTGGAGGTGTCCGCCGCGGCCAGCGCGGTGACCCGGCGCTCAGCCGGTGTCAGGGAGTCCGGTCCCACCAGCACGGTGCGCCGCGGCCGCGCGCCGGCCAGGCGGAGCTCCTCGCGAGCCATCTCGGCAACCCTGCCGATGCCCCCGCGGTGGGCGATGTCCAGCCCCCGGGCAAGCGGCTCTCGCGCGGCCGCCCGAGCCCCCTCCTTGCGCATTGCCCGGCCCAGCGACAGCAGCGCCTTCGCGAGCTCCAGCCGTGCGGGGGCGCCCTCCAGGACCTCGACCGCCTCCTCCAGGAGAGCACGGGCCGACGCTCCGCTCTTCACCTCACCCAGGGTGCGAAGCGAGGTGCCCAGCGTTCTCGGCTCCTCCGTCTCGCGTGCGAGCGCGAGCTGCTCGGACGCGAGCCGCAGCGCCTCATCCCTGCGGTCGAGGCGGTCCAGGACAAGTGCGGCGTCGCCCCGCCAGGTGGTCGGCACCGGGCTCCGAACCCGCAGCTCCTGCCACCGTCGACCGGCCTCCAGCAGGTCCTCGGCGGCATCGGACAGGCGACCTTGCGCGCTGCGGAGCCGGCCCCGGCTCTCGAGAAGCAGCGCGAACCCGATTCGCGGAGGGGGATCTTCCGGCAGCCCGGCGCTCGCCAGGGCCGCTTCGGCGCGATCGGGGTCTCCGGCCTCGACCAGCGAATTGATCACCGAAGAGAGGCTGTAGGAGAGGCCCTCGGCGCCGCCCGCACCCTCGAGTGCTATCTCGAACGCGGCGATGGAGTCGGCGGCGGCGTCCGCGATCAGGCCCAGGTCGTGCTCCGCGACTCCGCGCCAGAACCTCCCGACGCGGGTGAGCAGGATCGACCCCTGGTCCTCGCCCATCGCCACGACCGCGTCGCCCACGTCGCGCGTGAGGTCCGGCCGACCGCCGATCACCAGCACCCAGGTCGCCGCCATCGCGAGCGCGGCGGAGCGCCGGCTGAAGAGCGAGCCGGCGGAGACCATCGCGACCAGACGGTCCATCTCGCCCGGCGCCGGTCGGGCCTCGAGGGCCAACCGCACCCATGCCGCTCCGATCGCGGCGGCCGGCGCGGTCAGCGGGTCGTCGTCCTTGCTTGCGGATCGGACCCAGTTCACGGCGGATTCGACGGTCGAGGGATCGAGGAAGCTCCACAGCGCCATCTCGCTCTCGAGCCGGGCCGCCAGATCGGGATCGATCGACGTGCGGGATCGGAGTCCCGCGTTGCACGCGGAGACGACATCCGCGCTGTCGCCGTTGAAGCCGAGCAGGATCGCCGCCTCGAGCGCGACCTCCGCGCGCTCCCGAGGATCGGGGATCCCGCGCACGGCCTCCGCGAGATGCGCCGGCGAGTCATGCTCCTCGGCCGCGAGGCCGGCGAGCCCGAGCTCGACGAGGACACGCGGGCGCTCGCGCTGATCCGGAGGCTCGACGAGGGCGCGTCTGAGATAGGAGGCCGCGACATCCGGCGCTCCCCGTGAGGAGGCCTGACGGGCCGCCTCGCGCAGCGCCGAGACAGCGCGTCGGTCGCCGGACCCCTCGACCGCGAGATAGTGGACGGCGGCCTGCTCCGGCGACGCGCCCCTCGAGGCGAGTTGGTCCACGGCTCGGAGGTGGAGGTCGCGACGCGCGTCGCGCGCCATCCCCTCGTAAACGGCGGCGCGCACGACCGGGTGGGTGAAGGCGATCGACGGGCGCCGGGCGAGTATTCCCGCCTCCCGCAGGGCCTCTGCGGCGCGGGCGGCCGCGGCGGGGTCGAGGCCGGCGAGCTCGGCGACGCTTCCCAGCGAGGCATCCCTCCCGAGCGCGGCTGCCGTCACGAGCGAGTGCGACCCTTCGGGCAGCACGGCGAGCCGGCGCAGCAGCGCGTCCGCCACGCCTTCGAGCCGGACGCCACGCAGCGAGTCCACCGCCTGTGCCGATCGTTCCACCTCGCCCGTGGCCAGCGCGCCGGTGAGCGCGTGGAGCAGGAACGGGTTGCCCCCCGTGGCGCGGTGGACGGCGGCGCAGAGGGACAGTTCCGCCTCGCCAAGCCCGGAGCGCACCAGCTCCACTGCCTCGCGCTCGCCGAGCGGGCCGAGCCGTAGCGCCGGCTCGGCCGCGGCGACCAGCTCGGACAGCAGGAGCGTGTCCGTCGGGGGATCGCCGCTGCGGACCGCGAGCACGATCACCGCCGGGATTCCCTCCAGACGGCGGACGAGATGAGAGAGGAAGCGCAGCGACGGCCGATCTGCCCACTGGGCGTCGTCGACCGCGAGCAGCAACGGGCTCTCTGCAGTGAGGTTGGCGGTCAGCCAGTACAGGCCGTGCAGCGTCGCGAAGGACGGGTCGTCGCCGGGATCGGCGGCCTCGAGCGCGTGCTCGTCCAGCGCTCGCGCGGCGAACCGCGCCGCGCCGCTGGAGAGCTCGGCCCATGCGCCCTCGCCCACCTCGCGTCGAACGGGATCGAAGAGCTGCCGCGCGACGCCGAACGGAAAGGACGTCTCCAGCGGCGTCGCGGTCGCGAGGAGCGTCTGCGTTCCGCTCTCGCGGGCTCCTCGAAGCGCTTCCTTCAGCAGCTCCGTCTTGCCGATTCCCGCCGCTCCCTCGATCGCGAGCACGGCTCCATCGCCGCCGCGGATCGTCGCGACGCCCCGGGCCATCGCCTTGAGCTCCATCTCCCGCCCCAACAGCTCCCCCCTGTCCCCGTTTCCCGCTGCTCGAACCTCGTCGGCCGGTGCCCGCGCCCCGTCCTCGTCTTCGTCCGGCCGGACCGACGGGTTCGCTTCAGGCGTCTGCAACATGAAGGGGTGAGTTCCCACTGAACCATTCACCCCGCTTCCCTTGACATACCAAGGCGACAGTAGCGAAGGTCCTGTGACCCGCGCGATCGCGTCACCTAGACTCTAGATTAGAGTCTATAACTTCTCGTTTCTTCGTGTCCTCTCGAATGACGCCCGCGCGCAACAGCCTCAGCCCGTTCTCGTACGTGATCCTCGTCCTCGTCGGAGACCAGGGCGCGGCGCCGCACGACCTGATGCGGATGAATCGTCAGGGCGAGTGGATCTACTGGTCGGCGGCGGACAGCCGCTTCTATTCGGAGCCGAAGCGCCTCGCGAATCTCGGGTACCTGAAGGCCCGCCGGGAGCCGGGCAAGACGACCGAGCGGACCCGCTACACCCTGACCGCGAAGGGCCGTCGCGCCGTGGCGGAGTGGCTCGAGCAACCCTCGGGATTCATCCGCGTGCAGAACGAGCCGGCGGCCCGGCTCAACGGGGCCGACCTGGCGGCGGATGAACGCAGCGTTGTCCGGAGCCTGCAGGGGATCCGCCCCGCGATCGACGAGCAACTCAGGTGGCTCGAGCGGGCCGACGAGATCGCCTCCACGCTTCCCCACCGCGAGCGCTACCTGCGCCTCAACCACCGCCTCAGCCGGCGCATCCTCGGCGCGTACCTGGAGTGGCTCGACGAGGTCGAGCGCGAGTTGTCGTGATGATGAATCCGGATGCGCGGAGGTTTGTCCCCCCACCGCGATCCGGGCTTCGCCCTTATCGGCCATCTTGATGTGATGGCCGGTAAGGGCCATATCAGCCGGCCATCGCTCGGCGCTCAGCGTGCGCGCGAGCCGCTGCCGCCCGCGGAACAGACGCGACGCGATCGTCGCCTCGCGAACGCCCAGCGCGCGCGCCGCCTCACGGTAGGAGAGGCCAATGATGTCGACGGCGACCAGGGCGGCGCGAAAATCCGCCGGCAGCGCAGCGATGGCGGCGAGAGCCTCGTGCTGCTCCGCCGCCGCCCGGGACGGGCGAGGGATGACTGCATGTCCGAGCTGGCGTCGGCCGGGAGCTCTGTGGGCCTGAGGCGGCGGCTCGAGGTGCAAAGGCCGGTCAGATGTGTCTTGCGGAGCGCGCCCATCAGGTAGGACGCGCACCCCCGCCCCCGAGCTCGTCCTTGACCCGCGCGCGGACGTCGTCGATCGTGTCCTCGCCCCCGTCCACGACCACGTTGACCTCGTCGAACGCGCGCGGCTTCTCCATCAGCTCGCGCGCCTGCCCGAGCGCGACTGTGGCGAAGCCCTGACCGCCGAAGTCGAGCCCGGTCGCGAACTGAAACAGACCGACGACCCTGAGGCGGGCGAGCCCTGCCGCGGTCGCGAACCGCGCGCGGTCGCCGACCTCGAGGTCCTGGGCGTCGGCCCAGCTCTGCTGGAGCATGATCTCCCCGCCGCCTCGGGGGCGGTGGCCCGCGACGGTCTCCGCGTCGGTGAGGTTGGCGGCGTCGGGATCCTCCCCGCCGACGTTGAGCTGCGATCCCGGGTCGGCCTCGGCGCGGCCGAAGCGGTCGACGAGGCCGAACACGGTCGAGACCCGGCCCTCGGCGTCGGCGACCTCCCTCGTGCGCCGGACCGTGCGCAGAGTCGAGCCCGGAAGCGAGGTCTGGTCGGTCCCCGAGACGACGAGGTCGGTCTTCCCGTACACCGAGTCGAAGAGGTCGGTGAAGGTGCGCTGGATCGTCGCCGCGAGCACGAGCACCCCGACGATCATCCCGACGCCGAGCACGATCCCGGCCGCCGTCAGCAGCGCGCGCAGCCGGCGCGCGCGAACCTGACGAAAGGCGAGCGAGCCGAAGGAGCGCACCTAGGCCAGGACCGGTCGCAGCTCGGCATCCAGCCTGGCGCCCAGCTCCGCGGCCACGTCGAGCAGCGCGTCCACGTCCTCGGCCTCGGTGCGGAAGTTCGTGATGCAGGCGCGGAGCACGAACCGGCCCCCGAGGACGGCGTTGGACGGATACACGCGGCCGCTCATCTGGAGCTCGGTCATCAGCCGCTCGTTGAGCTCGTCGAGGTAGCTCTCCCGGTCCTGCCCATCCGGGAGGTCGGGCGGCACGTACCGGAAGCAGCAGATCGACAGCGTCACCGGGGCCATCGGCTCGAACTCGTCGCGCTCAGCCGCCCGCCGGTGCAGGTAGCGCGCCAGCTCGACGTCGTGGGCGATCCGCCGCGCGTATGCCCGGCGGCCGTGCGCAAGCAACGACACCCACACCTTGAGCGCCCAGAACCCGCGCGAGAACTGGGGGCCGAGGTTGATCCCGTCCACCCCGGCGCCGGTGCGCTCCTTGTCCTCGTGGACGTAGTCCGCGTGCTCCGCGATCGAAAACGACCGGGGCAGGTCCTCGAAGTCGCGGACGAGGATGCAGCCGCCGGAATGCGGGGTGTAGAGCCACTTGTGGGGATCGAAGGCGATCGAGTCGGCGCGCTCGATGCCGTCGAACATGGGCCGGAGCTCGTCGGCGAGGACGCCGGGGCCTCCGTATGCCCCGTCCACGTGGAACCACAGATCGTGGTCCTCGCACGCCTGAGCGATCTCGGCCAGGGGATCGATCGCCCCGGTCGCCACCGTGCCCGCCGAGCCCACCACCGCGATCGGCCGGCGCCCCGCGGCCCGGTCCTCCTCGATCGCCTCTCGCAGCGCGTCAACGTCGAGCCGGTAGTCGTCGTCGACGGGCAGCATCCGCACCGCCTCGCGGCCAAGCCCGAGCATGTCTGCCGCACGGGCGTTGATGCCGTGCACCTCCTCCGAGCCGTAGAGCATGAGGGGCGGTCCTCGTCGCACCCCATCGGCCCGGACGTCCCAGCCCGCCCTCCGGTCCCGGGCGAGCTTCAGGCCCACGAACCCTGCCATCGCGCCGCCGGAGAGCACAATGCCGCCGGATCCCTCCGGAAGCCCGAACCGGCGCGCCAGCCACCGTGTTAGGTGGTGCTCGATCTCCGACGCCGCCGGCGAGAGGCGCCACCCGCCGAGGTTCGCGTTGAGTCCCGCAGCGAGGAGATCCGCCACAGCCCCTGGCACCGTCCCCGCCCCGGTGACATACGCCATGAAGCGCGGATGTCCCGGATACATCGATCGCTCCAGAACCACCTCACGCAGGTACGCGAGGAGGTCGTCCATCGGTAGCGGGTCCTCGGGCACCTCGAGCGCGACCGCCTCGCGTACGCGATCGACGCCCTCGTAGCGGCTGACGGGCAGGTCCCGGAGGCGCTCGAGCAGCTCCTCCCAGATGTCCAGGGCGCCCTCGCCGAGCTCGCGGGCCCGCTCCGGCGCCCAGTCGAGGTCCGTGACGGGCTCCGGCTTCATCCGGGATTCACTTTACCCCTGGAACGTCTTCACCTCCGCTTGCGCAGGCCGATCCGCTTCGACTTCGTGTTCGTGTTCGGCTCACCTCCGGTCGGCGTGTAGGTGACGCGCGCCCGGACGCGGGCCTTGCCGCTGGCGTTGAGGCGGTTGTGGGCCTTGGCCCGCGAGCGGATCGTGAGCCTCACCTTCTCCGCCGCCCCGACGCTCTCGCCTGCGCGCTTGACCCTCCTCGTCCGCTCGAGCGCGAGCTCGCCGGGGCCGGGACGCGGACGATCAGCTTCGCCGTCCCCTTCTTCTTGTTCTTCTTCACCTTGCCGAAGCTGAATTCGTTCGAGTCCAGAAGTTTGGCGAGCCAGGAACCGCGCGCCCGCCGTGCCCGGAGACCGACCCCGGGACCGAGCCGCCGCCCTCGGCCGCGTCGAGAGCTCGAGCTCTCCTGGCCCGTTGCCCTCGGCGCCGATCTGGCACTGCTCGATACAGATCTCGAACCCGATCTCCAGGTTGGCGGGTACGACGTCCTTCCCGAATGCACGCAGGAAGGCCGGCGAAGGCGAGAAGACCGAGACACGGTGGTTGAACTGGTCGCCGACGTAGATCTCGCCGCCGCCGACCGCCACACCGAGCGGTAGGTGGAGGGCGCCCGCCGGTCCGCCCCCGACCCCCCGCTTGCAGTCGGTCGTGCAGACCTCGAACCCGGTGCCGGCGTTGCCGGGGACGACGTCGTGGCCAAAGGCGCGCAGGAAGGACGGCTCAGAGGAGAAGACCGAGACCCGATTGTTGAAGGACTCGGTGACGTAGACGTTGCCTGCGGCGTCGGTGGCGAGGCCGGTCGGCGTCTCGAGCTCCCCCGGCCCGTTCCCTTCGACCCCGGTCTTGCAGACGGCGGTGCAGACCTCGAACCCGGCCTCGAGGTTGCCGGGGACGACGTCCTTGCCGAATGCGCGCCGGAAGGCGCCTTCGAGCGTGTAGACAGCGACGCGCGTGTTGGCGAAGTCGCCGACGTAGAGGCTGTCATCGTGGACAGCCACGCCCGAGGAAAGACGAACTCGCCCGCGAGATCTCCCTGGGCGCCCGCCTGGCAGTTGCTGGTGCAGACCTCGAACCCGGTCTCGGCGTTGCCGGGCACGACGTCCTTGCCGAAGGCGTAGAGAAACGATCCGTCATTGCGGAACACCGACACCCGCCTGTTGGCGTCCTCGGCGACGTAGACGTTGCCCTCAGAGTCCACCGCGACACCCGAAGGGTCGTTGAGCTGGCCGGCGGTCCCGGCCGGGACGGGATCGGCGAACTGCTGGAGCGGGGCGATCGCGCTCGCCTGGGTCGCGCCCTGCGCCGCCGCGGGGACTGCGAGGATTGCGCACAGCGCGG
>JBOGZL010000317.1:0-35183 GCA_050697195.1 Solirubrobacterales bacterium | reverse complement strand
CCGCCGCCGTGCTTCTGGCGATCGCCGGGATCGTGCTCTCGCTCGTCGCCGTCTCGTCGGAGGTCGGGGGGCTGGTCGCGCTGTACGGCGTGATCACGGTCGCCTACTCGCTTGTCCTCAAGCGGCTCGTGATCCTCGACGTGATGACGATCGCCTCGCTGTTCATCCTCCGCGTGGTCGCCGGGGCGGTCGCCGTCGACGCCCAGGCGTCCGAGTGGCTGCTGCTGTGCACCGGCATGCTGGCGCTGTTCCTCGGGTTCACGAAGCGCCGCCAGGAGGCGATGGAAGAGCAAGAATCATCGCCGCCCGGGTCCTCCGCGCGCGAGCCCGAAGGGCGAGCGGTAACGCGAGCCGAAGGCTCGCGTGCGGGCGCGGCCGGGTCCGAGGCGGGATCCCAGATGACCCGGCCCGTCCTCGAGCACTACTCGATCCCGTTCCTAGACCAGATGGTCTCGATGGTCACCGCGGCGGCGATCATCAGCTACGCGATCTACGCGGTCCAGAGCCCGAAGATCGGGAGCGAGATGCTCGCCACGGCGCCGTCGGTCCTGTACGGGATCTTCCGCTACCTGTACCTGATCTACGACCGCCGCGACACGCGCTCGACCGCGGCGATCCTCACCGAGGACCCGGGGATGATCTTCGCCGCCGGGACGTGGGTGGCGACGGCGTTGCTGATGCTGTACGCCTTCAATTAGGCTCTCCTGACTGGCCAGTCGGCCAGACCGACCGCATGGACCTGACGCTCACATCAGAGGAGGCGGGCTTCCGCGACGAGGTCCGCTCGTGGCTCGAGGCCAACCACCCGGGCCCCTCGCCCGAGGGGGACGACCAGGCCCGGTTCGAGTTCGAGCGTGAGTGGCAGGGCAAGCTCCACGACGCGGGGTGGGCCGGGATCTCGTGGCCGAAGGAGTACGGCGGCCGCGGCGCGACCCTGATCGAGCAGGTGATCTTCAGCGAGGAGATGGCGCGCTCGAAGGCCCCCCGGCCCGCGAACGTGCTCGGGCTCGTGATGGGGGGGCCGGTGGTGATCGCGCACGGGTCCGAGGAGCAGAAAGAGCGCTTCCTCGAGCCGATCCTCTCCGCCGAGGAGATCTGGTGCCAGGGGTTCTCGGAGCCGGAGTCGGGCTCCGACCTCGCGTCGCTGAAGACGAAGGCGGTGCCCGAGAACGGTGGCTGGCGCGTCACGGGCCAGAAGGTTTGGACGACGTTCGCGCACGAGGCGAAGTGGTGCATGCTGCTCGCGCGCTCGGACCCCGACGCCCCCAAGCACAAGGGCCTCACCTATTTCATCCTCGACATGGAGCAGGACCCGGTCGACGTCCGCCCGCTGCGCCAGATCACCGGTGAGGCGGAGTTCAACGAGATCTTCATGGAGGACGCCTACGTTCCCGATGAGAACGTCGTCGGGGGAGTCGGCAACGGCTGGATGGTCGGGATCACCACCCTGATGCACGAGCGCGCCGGGCTCGGGGCGGCGTCTGCCGTGGCGCTGCGCCGCGAGCTCGACGAGCTGATCGCCCTCGCACGCGAGCGCGGCGTCGCCGACGATCCGATGATCCGCGATCGGGTCGCGCGGCTTCAGATCTCCACCGAGGCGCTGCGGCTCGGCGGCCTGCGAACCCTCACCCAGACGATGCGCACGGGGGTCCCCGGCCCCGAGGGGTCGCTCGCCAAGTGGCAGTGGGCGGAGACCAACCAGGCGCTGACCGAGCTCGCCACCGAGATCCTCGGCCCCGAGGGGCTGCAGCGAAACGGCTGGAGCTACCGCTTCCTGCGCGCCCGCGCAAACTCGATCGAGGGCGGCACGACCGAGGTGATGAAGAACATCGTCGCCGAGCGGGTGCTCGGCCTGCCGAGGCTGAGGTAGGGATGGACTTCGGCTTCAACGACGAGCAGCAGGAGATCAAGCGCACCGCGCGAGAGTTCCTGGCCGCGCGCTTCACCCCTGAGAAGGTCCGCGAGCTCGCCGAGTCGCGGAGCTACGACGACGGGCTCTGGGACGAGATCCGGGAGCTCGGATGGCCGGGGATCGCGATCGACGAGGCCCACGGAGGCCAGGGACTGGGAATGGTCGAGCTGGTGATCCTGTGCGAGGAGCTCGGTTACGCGTGCGCGCCGGTCCCGTATCTCTCCAACGCCGCCGCCGGACTCCTGATCGACGCGGCGGGAGGCGACGAGCAGCGCGAGCGGTGGCTACCCGGGATCGCGTCCGGCGAGGGCCGCGGCGCGGCGGCGTTCACCGCCGACGAGGAGGCGATCGTCCCCGACGCGGACGGCGCCACGGTGCTCGTTCTGCCGGAAGGAGACGGCGCCCGACTCGTCGAGCCCGCCGATGCCGAGGTGGAGCAGCTCGAGCTGATCGACCCGACCCGCTCGTACACACGGGTGGGCGCCTCCGGCGGCGACGCGCTGTCCGGAGACCTTGGCGACGGGCTCGACCGCGTCGCGGTCGCGGTCGCCGCCGAGCTGACGGGAGTCGCTCAGCGGGCGATGGAGATGGCGGTCGAATACGCGAAGGAGCGGGAGCAGTTCGGGCGCCCGATCGGCTCCTACCAGGCCGTGTCGCACCGATGCGCCCAGATGCTGCTCGACACCGAGGAGGCGCGCTCACTCACCTATTACGCGAGCTGGACCGCGGACGCGGAACCCGAGTCGCTCTCGATGGCCGCGGCGATGGCGAAGGCGAGAGCGTCGGACGCGGCGTGGCGCGTCACGGCGTCGACGCTCCAGATCCTGGGCGGCATCGGGTTCACCTGGGAGCACGACCTCCAGTTCCTCCTCAAGCGCGCGAGGACCACCGGGCAGCTCGTGGGCACCCCCCGCGAGCACCGCGATCGCGTCGCGGACCTCGTCGGCCTCGCCGCCGAGCCCGTCGCCGGTTAGTCCGGCAGGACCTCGACGTCCGACGCGAGCTTCGTTTCGCCACGCAGCCGGTACTCGATGTCCACGACCTCGTGCTTGCGGTAGGTGCCGAACAGGCCGAGCAGCATCGCGAGCCAGCGGAAGCCGCTTACCTTGCCCTCCTTGACGATCGGGCGTGAGAACACGACCGCGCCGGCGTCGAGATGGTACTCGGAGCCCTCGCGCTGGCGGACGCCGTTGACGAACACGGCGATCGGGGGCTCCGCCCCTCGGGGGAGCCGAACGCGCCGCCCCACCTCGACGCCCTCCTCGGTGCGCCCGATCTCGATCCGGCCCTCGGCCATCACGCCTTCAGCGCGGCGCGCAGCGCCTCGTAGGGGTCGCCGCCGCGCGCGGGGTCGAGCTCCTTCTTGAAGATCGTGCCGCGGTAGGCGACGAGGCGCCCGTCGCCCATCACGTCGATGCCGGCCTCGGGCCGGCGGACCCTGCCGGGCCCGGTGATCTCGAGCCGCGCGGCGACCCGCCGCTCGGGCCCGTACGTGCGGAACATCTTCACCTCCGGCAGCCCGCCCTCGGACCGCACCGCCTCAGCGCGGCATCTAAGGGCGTTGACCGCCTCGTCGAGGCTGTCGAGCTCCTCCCGCTCTACCTCGGAGCCGTGCCTGATCGTCAGGCGCCAGCTCAAGCCCCGCGGCGGGGGCGCTTCGGGCGCCGCGCCGGCGGACCGACGATCTTCTCCGGGCCCACGCGTTCCGCGACGGTGACGTAGTCCTCGTCGCGGAGGCCGTCGTAGATCTGACGCGGCCGGGCGATCTTCTTCTCCGGGTCTTCGATCATCTCCATCCACTGCGCGACCCAGCCGGATGTGCGGGGGATCGCGAAGACTACCGTGAACATCTCGGTCGGAATGCCCAGGGCCTCGTAGATCAGGCCGGAGTAGAAGTCGACGTTCGGATACAGCTTGCGCGAGGTGAAGAACTCGTCGTCGAGGGCGTGATTCTCGAGCTCCGTCGCGATGTCGAGCAGCGGGTTGTCTCCGGTCGCCTCGAGCACCTCGTCGACATGCGACTTGATGATCCGGGCCCGCGGGTCGTAGTTCTTGTACACGCGGTGCCCGAAGCCCATCAACCGCTCCTCGCGATTCTTCACCCCCTCGAGGAAGTCGGGGATGTTCTCGGTCGTCTCGATTCGCCGCAGCATCCGCAGGACCGCCTCGTTGGCGCCCCCGTGCAACGGGCCGTACAGCGCTGCCACCCCCGCCGCGACCGCGGAGTAGGGGTCGACGTCCGAGGAGCCCACCGCGCGAACGGCGTTCGTGGAGCAGTTCTGCTCGTGGTCGGCGTGGAGGATGAACAGCACGTCGAGCGCCTTCGCCAGCCGCGGATCGGAGTTGAAGCTGTTCTCCATCCTGAACAGCATCGAGAGGAAGTTCTCGGAGTAGTTGCGCTCGTTGTCGGGATACACGTACGGCAGGCCCATGCTGTGGCGGTACGCGAACGCCGCGAGGGTCGGGATCTTCGCGATCAGCCGGATCGCCGCCATGTAGCGCTCCTCGGGGTCGTCGATGTGCTTCGCGTCCGGGTAGAAGGTCGACAGAGCGCCCACGGAGGCGAGCAGCATCCCCATCGGGTGGGCGTCGTGGCGGAAGCCCTCGAGGAATTTCTTCACGTCCTCATGGACGAAGGTGTGGTGGACGATGTCGTACTCCCAGCGCTCGAGCTGGGCCTTCGTTGGAAGCTCGCCGAAGATCAGCAGGTAGGCGACCTCGAGGTAGGTCGAGTGCTCGCACAGCTGCTCGATCGGGATCCCACGATGCTGGAGCACCCCGGCGTCGCCGTCGATGTAGGTGATCCCCGAGCGGCACGAGGCCGTGTTGGTGAACGCGGGGTCGTAGGACATCAGCCCGAAGTCGTCCTCGGAGACCTTCACTTGGCGCAGGTCCATCGCCTTCACGGTGCCGTCGGTGACCTCGACCTCGTATGTCTCACCGGTGCGGTTGTCGGTGATTGTGAGGCTGTCGCCGGGCTTGCCGTCCGCGGATCCCCGTTCCTCCTCCACGGACTCGACCGGCGGGTTCTCAGTCTGCTGCTCGCTCGCCATCGTCACCTCCTCGGGCATGCGTTCTTGGCTGTCCCCTGGGCTCAGTATCGCAGTTTGGGGGTCCGGGCCAGGGGCGTTGCGACCGTGCTGTTAACCGCCTAAGTCACCGCGAGATCGAAGTGGGTGAGGCGCCGCAGCGCCTCGTAGCGCTCCTCGATCTCATCGCGCGTCAGCCGCGCGACGCGCTCGGTACCGAAGTCCTCGACGTTGAAGGAGGCGAGCACGGTCCCGTAGGCCATCGCGCGGCGCATCGTCTCGGGCGAGGGGCGCTCCGCGTCCTCGGCGTCGAGGTATCCGAGGAAGCCGCCCGCGAAGCTGTCGCCCGCTCCGGTCGGGTCGCGGACGTCCTCGAGCAGGTAGCCGGGGATCGCGAAGAAGCCGTCCCCCGTGAACAGCGCCGCTCCGTACTCGCCGCGCTTCGCGACCACGATCCCGGGGCCCATCTCCATCGCCCGGCGCGCCGCGCGCGCGAGGTTCGGCTCCTCGGTGAGCATCCGCAGCTCGGCGTCGTTGAGCATCAGGCAGTCCACCTCGCCGATCGTGCGAACCAGCGCGTCGCGGACGGTATCGATCCAGAGGTTCATCGAGTCCAGCGCGACAAGCCCGGCGCCGCACTGCTCGCGCACGCCTCGCTGGAGCTCGGGCTGGATGTTGCCCAGGAAGAGCATGTCCGCGTCCCGGGACGCCCGCGAGAGCTTCGGCTCGAACTCCCCGAACACGTTGAGCTGCGTGTCGTCGGTGTGGGCGACGTTGAGGTCGTGGTCGTAATGCGCGCGCCAGAAGAAGGTCCGGCCCCCGGCGACATGCTCGATGTCATCGGTCTCGACGCCGCGTTCCTGAAGCACGGCGAGCTCGTCGGCCCCGAAGTCGTCCCCCACCGGCCCGACGGCGCGCACCGTGGTGAAGAAGCTCGCCGCGAGCGAGAAGTGCACCGCCGAGCCGCCGAGCATGCGCTCGCGCTCCCCGAACGGGGTCCGCACGGAGTCGAACGCGATCGAGCCGACGACGGTGAGTGACATTTGTCCAGGTGCCCGGAGGGGTTGGGTAGGATCGCGGCCAGTGGCCAGGAGGTACGTGATCCTAACTGCGGCGGTGGTGTTGGCGGTCGCCATCGCGGTGCCGGCGATCGGCGAGAACGCCGATCCCGTCGCGGTCTCATCGAAGGCCTCGAAGAAGTCGAAGCGCGCGCTCAAGCAGGCCAAGCGGGCGAAGAGGAAGGCCAGGCAGGCAAACCGTACGGCGAAGCTGGCGAGCGAGCTGGCGAGCGAGATCCAGGCGGACCTGGAGAGCACGAGGGTCGTCTCCGACACCGAGGCGGGGCAGGTGACGACGACCTCCGAGAGCTACGTCTCCAGGGGCGGCCCCACGGTCACGGTCACCGTCCCCGCGTCCGGCATGATCGAGGTGTGGGCGCAGTTCGACACGACCGACGCCGACGGCGGCGCGATCTCCCTGTACGAGGACGGCCAGCAGGTGCCGGGCCAGGCCGACTGCGACCCGGACGTCCAGAACTCGCTCGCGCTGGTCGAGGGCGGGGGCGGGCCGCCCGGGAACCCGATCACGGCGGGGACGCCGGCCGCGCTCGACGTCGCGCTCGGCTGCCTGACGACCGGCGCCCCGGGCCCGGTGCTGTTCCAGCGCCCGCCGGGCGAGCACACCTACGAGCTCCGCTATGCGGACCCCTGCCCGTGCGTCGGTTCCGTGTTCTCGAATCGGATCCTGCGCATCGCCCCCCGGCTGTAGCGAAGCCGCGCACGCCCTAAGATCGTCGCCGTGAAGGCGATCCAGATCACGGAGTTCGGCGGGCCGGAGGTCCTGAAGCACACCGACCTGCCGGACCCCGAGCCCGCGGACGGCGAGGTCCTGGTCCGGGTGGCGCGCTCGGGGGTGAACTTCGCCGACACCCACCAGCGCCGCGACGACTACCTGGCGCCCGCGCAGCTCCCGATGATCCCTGGCGGCGAGGTGGCGGGCGCCACCTCGGACGGCGACAGGGTGGCGGCCCTGGTCGCGGGCGGCGGATACGCGGAGCTGATCGCGGTGCCGCAGGGCCACCTGGTCCCGGTCCCGGACGAGGTCTCGGACGACCAGGCCGCGGCGCTTCTGCTTCAGGGCCTGACGGCGTGGACGACGCTGAAGGTCTCCGCACATCTCGAGCCCGGCGAGACCGTCGTCGTCCACGCGGCGGCCGGCGGCGTCGGGACGCTCGCGGTGCAGCTCGCGAAGCGGATGGGAGCAGGGAGGGTGATCGGGGCCGCGTCGAGCGCGGAGAAGCGCGAGCTCGCGGAGCGGCTGGGCGCGGACGCCACGGTCGACTCGGGCGACGACGACCTCGAGGCCGCGATCCTGGAGGCGAACGACGGTAAGCAGGTCGACGTCGTGCTCGAGATGGTCGGCGGCAGCACGTTCGACGCCAGCTACGCGGCGCTGGCGCCGTTCGGGCGCCTGGTCACCTACGGGATCGCCTCGCGCGAGCCGAACTCGGTCGTCACCGGCGACCTGATGCGATCAACCCGCGGAGTGATCGGCTTCTGGCTGATCCAGATGGTCGCCCATCGCCAGGACCTGATGCGCGAGGGAATCGGCGAGCTGCTCGACGCCGTCGCGTCAGGGGAGCTCGAGGTCGTGATCGGCGAGGTATACCCGCTCAGCGACGCAGCGCGCGCGCACGAGGACATCCAGGCCCGCCGCACCCACGGCAAGCTGCTGCTAGACCCGAGCCGGTGACCGCGTTTCGCGAGCTCGGGCTCTCGCCCGAGATCCAGCTCGCGCTGGACGAGCTCGGCTTCGAGGAGCCGACCCCGATCCAGTCGCAGGCGATCCCCGAGCTGCTCGCCGGTCACGACGTGATCGGGCAGGCGCAGACCGGGACCGGGAAGACGGCCGCGTTCGGGCTTCCGCTGCTCGAGTACCTCGACTCCGGCAGCGAAGAGGTCCAGGCGATCGTCCTGACCCCGACCCGCGAGCTCTGCATCCAGGTCACCCAGGCGATGCGCGCGTTCGCCGAGCATCTCCCGGTCGAGGTGGTGGCGGTGTTCGGGGGCGCGCCGATCCGCTCCCAGCAGGCGCAGCTTCGCAAGGGCGCGCACGTGGTCGTCGCCACGGTGGGGAGGATGAAGGACCTCATGTCGAGGCAGTCGCTCGTCCTCACCTCGGCCCGGTACGTGGTCCTCGACGAGGCCGACGAGATGCTCGACCTCGGGTTCATCGAGGACGTGGAGCGGATCCTGAGGATGTGTCCGTCCGGTCGCCAGACCGGGCTCTTCTCGGCCACGATCCCGCCGCCGATCGCGCGGCTCGCGGAACGCTACATGTACGAGCCGGTCACGATCAGGGTGACGCCGCGCAAGCCCACCGTGGACGCGATCGAGCAGGCCCACGTCGAGGTGCCCGGGCGGGAGAAGACGGACCGGCTCGTGGACGTTCTGAGGGCGGAGGAGCCCGAGCAGGCGATCATCTTCTGCCGCACGAAGATCGGCACCGCCCGGCTCGACCGGGCGCTTCGGGATCGCGGCCTGAACGTGAAGGCGCTGCACGGCGACATGACCCAGGGGGCGCGTGACGGCGTGATGATCTCGTTCAAGGAGCACCGGCTCCCACTGCTGGTCGCCACCGACGTCGCCGCCCGGGGGCTCGACATCGAGCACGTGACCCACGTGATCAACTACGACGTGCCCGACACGACCGACGGCTACATCCACCGGATCGGGCGCACCGGGCGGGTGGGGCGCACCGGCCGTGCGATCACCTTCGTCACGCCGACCCAGCGGCGGGAGATCCCCCGGATCGAGCGTGAGGCCAAGGTCTCGATCGGGGCGTGGGAGCCGCCAGAGGAGCGACTAGAGCACGCTCCGCGCCCTCGCCGCCGCGAGAGGGAGCCGGCCACCGAGGCGCAGGCGAACGGCGTCGTGAAGCTGTTCGTGAACCGCGGCAGGCGGAGCGGGATCGGGGAGGACGACCTCCGCTGGGCGCTCACCGAGGGAGCCGTGGTCCCCGAGAACGCGATCGAGGCGATCCGAGTCCTGGAACGGTTCTCGTTCGTGGAGCTGGAGGCGGAGCACGCGGAGCGGGCGGTCGAGCGCCTCGACGGGACGAAGCTCAAGGGGCGCCAGCTGCGTCTCGAGCGAGCGCGCGGCTGAGGTCCGGGCGCGCTCCTAGCTGCGCTTGCGCTTCTTCTTGCCCTTGACCACCACCCGCTCGCTCATCTGCACCGGGTGCAGCGCGCAGAACAAGCGGTAGGTCCCGCTGCGGGTGAAGCGCTGGCTGAAGGTGCGCTCCGCATCGAGGTTCGGCGAACCGAACCCGATCGGGCCGTTCGCCAGCGTGACGTTGTGGAGCTCGTCGCCCGAGAACTGCCAGTTCAGGCTCCCGCCGCGCTTCAGCTTCACGTTCGGGCGCTCGAAGAAGCGATCGCCGACGTCGATCGTGTCGCCGGACTTCACCCGCTTCGCCTTCCCGGGCGGCTTGCGGATCGTGACTGCGTTGCCGTCCTCGTCGAGGCCGGTCAGCGGGATCGTGTAGGGGATCGGGCCACCGGTTCGCCCGTCGATGCTTCCGGGACGCAACAGCGTCTGCGTGTCGGTGGGCAGGGGCGCACAGCGCTGACCCACGTCCCGGCTGTGGTCGACGTAGACGACCATGATCCCCATCACACGGGTGTGGGGTAAGGAGTTGTCGTACAGGGCGTTGAGGCGGACCCGCTCGCCCTCGGCGACGGGGATCCCGGACCGCGACTGGAATCCGCTCATCGCGATCGGCCCCGGCTCGTGCAGCACGGGTTTGACGTTGTAGAAGGGATGGTCGCGGCGGCCCCAGGTCGGCTGCGAGTCCCCGATCTGGCGGTTGCCGGTGCAGTCGGGCTGGGTGAGGGTCAGCTCGCGCGCTCCACCGTGGACATGCCCGCCGCCCCCGACGATGTAGCCGTCCTCGGGCATCACGAAGTCGGTGCTCTCGGTGTCGGTGGAGCCCTTCTTCTGCGTCCCCTTGACGTTGTAGATCGGGTCGGCGCGGCAGTTCTCGACGTCGTACCAGTACGGGTCCACCGCCCGCATGCCGGCGGCGGCGGCACCGCTCACGACGCGGTACTTGTACTGGATGTAGGCGCGGTCGGTGGCGGGGCGGTGGTTCATGAACATGTACAGCATTCCCCAGAAGTCGTCGGCGTTGAGCTTGTAGCCGTAGCCCGGCGGCAGGGCCAGCTTCGCGCGCTCCTCGCCGGCGGCGTAGAACCGCTCGGAGCTGAACAGGCTGTTGGGGCGCTCGTCGAACCCGACGATGCTGTCGCAGGTCGCGTCCTGGCGATTGAGGTTCGCGAACACGATGTGGTGAAGCATCAGGCGCTGGATCGGGACCGGCGTGCCGTCGGCGTTGACGACGTCGACCTCCATGTTGGTGACGTAGCCGTCGATCTCCTCGTGCGGCGCGGGAAGCACGCTCTGCTTCACCTCGTATCCGCCCACCTGGACGGGCCCGACCCGCTGGGTGAAGGTCTCGACGGCGGCGGAGGCGGACGAGGGAAGGATGACGAGGCCGGCGAGCGCGATGGCCACCGCGAAGGATCGCCTGCCGGCGCGCATCCCTGTGGATGTCGGCTGCCCTGCGTCCACCCCGTCGGCAACGGAGCGTACCTGGTCAGCCAGCCAAAGGTCAGGAGCCGCCGGCCCGCCGGGCGTCCGCCTGGGCCGCCCGACCCTCGCGCAGCAGGGTGCGCCAGTCCGTGATCCGGAACACGACCGCAAGGGAGATGAACCCGAGCAGCGCCGCCCACGCCGCGACCGCGATCGTCTGCCCGACCGAGAACGACAGGACCGCGGCGGCGGAGGGACCCGCGAGCGTCGCGACGAGCAGCGCCTGCTGCGCGCCGGCGCCGCCCGGGGTGAACGGGAGCGCCTTGGCGACCGACTCGACCGCCATCACCACGAGGACGTTCTCGACCGATCCGCCGATGTGGAACGCCTCGAGGAAGAACCAGAACGAGGCGAACCGGCACAGCCATCCGACCATCTGCCACGCCGCGACCTCGGCGAGATAGCGCCGCGGCGTGCGCAGGATCACGACGCCCTGCTTGAGGTGCTCCCAGAACGCCTCCGCACGGCGGGCGAGAACGACGAACAGGACCACGGCGCCGATTCCAAGCACCGTGAGGAAGAACATCAGGAGCTCGGGGTGCTCGGCCCAGAAGGCGATGTCGAAGGCCGGCAGGTCGTCGACCCTCGGAAGCGCGGGCAGAAGCCCCAGCGTGAGCGCGTAGATGAGCACGCAGATCCCGATCCCGGTGTCGAACGGCGCGAGGACCGCGAACGAGGACGCGACCGCGGGGTAGGAGGAGCCGGGGATGCTCTTCTTCGCGAGCAGGACCTTGATCGCGTCGCCGACGCGCGCCGGGAGGATCGCGTTGAAGCCCGCCCCGGCGAGGAACGAGGCGGCGATGAAGCGCTCGTCCACGGGCGAGCGCGGGTACGCGGCCCGGAGCGCGTTCGCCCATCCGTGCGAGCGCGCCAGGAGCATTCCCGCCCAGAGGAGGAGCGCCGCCGCGAAGCCGCCCCATCCGATCGCCGCGAGGTTGCGGAAGAACGCCTCCGCGGCGCGTACGAAGCCGTCTATGCTCGATCCGAGGTCGGCCGGGGTCAGCGTGGCGGTGCCGCTCAGCCCTTCATGTCCGCGGGATAGGTGGTGACCGACAGTCCGCCCCCCTGGAGGATCGGAATCACATCGCCGGCCGGGGCCACCGCTCCGGGCTTCACGGCGTCGAAGACCACGTTCGCGTACAGGGGGATCGGATCGCCGGCATCGTTCTCGGCGTCCCTGCGCATCGTCATCACGCCGACCTTGCTCGTCGGGCAGATCGGGTTGCGCTGGGTGCAGTTGTAGCCGTTTGCCTCCGAGATCTCGCCCTTCGGCTCGGTCAGCTCCTTGACCTCCTTCCCGGGCGCCGTCGCCGTCGGGGAGGAACCGAGGATGACACGGGTCCGGTTGAGCACGTTGTAGGACAGATTGTCGATGGTCGTCGTGAACCCGGCGAACACGGCGAGCTGGTCGTTGCGCTCCAGGCCCGTCAGCTCCTGCGAGAGGATCACGTTGCGGCCCTGCTTTCGGACCGGGACGCTGGGGATCAGCAGCGTGTTGGTGATCTCGGGCGCGACCTCGGGCTGGTCGCCGGGCGCGAATCGGATCGCGTTCACCCGGCCCTTGTCGGGGTTGACGCTGCCGTCGGGCTCGTCCTCGCCGATCAGGAGCTTGTTGCGCCTTCCCTTCTTGCCCTTGGGCTTGCGCGGGTTGTGCGCGTCGACGACCACGTTGATGTGGCACGAGCTCGCTCCACACGGAAGCTCGCTCGCGCCCGCGACATCGAGCGCGGCGTCGGTGAACACGACCACGCAGTGATGTTCGCGATCGGGGAGCTTCTGGCGGCACTTCAGCCGCTGGGTGCCGAGCTCCAGCGCCCCGGTGCCGCCGATCACCCCCGGCCCGTTCGCCAGCACCAGGCGGACCTGGACGATCGGGTTGTATGAGTACGGCCTCCCCACGCAGCGGGCGCTCTTCTCGTGGCAGTCCGTGGTCACCTCGAGCTCGGAGGTGACCTTCAGCCTGTCGCCGCCGTCGAGACTGGGGACCCCGGCCGGGCCGAGGGACATCACCACGCGAGGCTTCTTGCCGCTCGATCTCGAGATGGGGACGGCCGTGCGCAGCTCGGAGTTGTTACCGGTCGTCGCGACGAGGACCCGATCGCCTTCACCCTGGGCCGCCGCGCTCGCCACGATCGGGGACGCGACCGCGAGCGCGCAGACGACGACCGCGATGCGCACGGTGCGACTCACCGGCCGCCCCCGGCCGCGGACGGCGACAGCCCGAGGAGCTCCTCGAGGCGATTCACCGTTGCGTCGGCGTCGCGGTGCAGCACCGCGGTCATCCCGACCTCCTCCGCACCGCGGACGTTCTCGCGAAGGTCGTCCACGAACACGCATCGATCCGGCTCGACGCCGAGCCGCTTTGCCGCGAGGCGGTAGATCTCGGGCTGGGGCTTGTGGAGGCCGACTTCCCCCGAGATCACGATCGCGTCGAACATGCCCTCGAGCGCGTCGGGGTCGTAGATGGAGGTTCCCCACGAGTTCGATACCAGTCCGGTGCGTACGCCCGCGGCGCGCGCCGCCCGGACCGCGTCGACGACGCGCTCCTCGGGCGCAACGGCGGCGAACATCCTCGCGATCAGGCCGTCGGTCTCGGCGAGGCCGAGGCGCGGCCCGAACCGGCGCTCGAACTCCGCCGGCTCGATCTCGCCGGTTTCGAGCATGCGCAGGTCGGCGAGCGCCTCGGGGTCGTGTTTGAAGACCTTGCGAACCATTCCCTGCTCTATTCCCTCGCTACGGCAGAAGTGGTCGAATCCCTCCCACATGTTCGTGGTAAGAACACCACCGAAGTCCACGAGTAGCGCGACGTAGCGCCCGCTTGCATGATCCCGCTCGGGCACGGCGGTCAGCATATGCTTCCCGGCCGATGCCCGAGGAGGCTCCGGAGGGAATTGACCGCGGTGGCGTCGAGGCGTGGTTCGAGGCAAACGTGGCGGATGTCACGTTGCCGCTCGGGTTCGAGCGGATCGCCGGCGGACGCTCGAACCTGACCTACTCGGTCACCGACGCCGCCGGCGGGCACTGGGCGCTGCGCCGCCCCCCGCTCGGGAAGGGGCTCACGTCCGCGCACGACGTCGGGCGCGAGCACCGCGTGATGAGCGCGCTCGCGCCCACCGACGTGCCCGTCCCGCCCACGGTCGGCTTGTGCGAGGACGAGGCGGTGAACGGGGCGCCGTTCTTCGTCATGGACTTCGTCGACGGGCCGATCCTTCGCACCCAGGGATCGGCTGCGGAGTTCGAGCAGTCGGATCGCGGTGCGATCGGCGATCGCGTCGCGGACACGCTGGTCGCGATCCACGCGGTCGATCCCGACGAGGTGGGGATCGGGGACCTCGGGCGCAAGCAGGACTACGTCGCGCGCCAGCTTCACCGCTGGCACGGCCAGTGGGAGAAGTCGAAGACCCGCGAGGTGCCGCTGATCGACGACGTCCACGATCGGCTCGCGGCGCGGATCCCCGACCAGGGCCCGGCGACGATCGTCCACGGTGACTACCGGCTCGACAACATGATCCTCTCGGAGTCGGGGGAGATCGCGGCGGTCGTGGACTGGGAGCTGTGCACGCTCGGCGACCCGCTCGCCGACGTCGGGATGCTGCTCGTGTACTGGTCCGAGCCGGGGGACGAGCTGATCCCGCTCGCCGACCTCCCGACCACCGCCCCGGGCTTCCCGGGCCGCGACGAGGTGCGGGCGCGCTACGCCGAGCGCTCCGGACGCGACCTCTCCGAGATCGACTTCTACGTCGCGCTCGGGTACTGGAAGCTGGCGATCATCCTCCAGGGGATCATCGCCCGCGTCGCCGCCGGGCAATACGGCAAGGGCGAGGACGGCGGATACGAGAGCGCCGCACTCGTCGACCAGCTCGCCGAGGCGGCCGACGCGGCCGAGCGACGGCTGGGCTAAACCGTGCGGGGGGTGAGGTGCCCTAGCCGGCGACCTCGGCCGGCTGGGCCTCCTGCTCCTCCTGGATCCGCTTCGCCGCACGGTTGAGCTCCCGGCGGGCGATCACCATCTTGTGGACCTCGTCGGGGCCGTCGGCGACCTTGAGCATGCGGCTGAAGCGCCACATCCCCGCGAGCGGGGTGTCGTCCGACATCCCGAGGGCTCCGTGGACCTGGATCGCGCGGTCGAGCACATCCATGACGACGTTCGCGGCGACGACCTTGATCATCGAGATCTCCTGGCGGGCGGCGCGCTTCCCCTGCGTGTCCATCTTCCACGCGGCGAGCAGGGTGAGGAGGCGCGCCTGGTCGGTCTCCATCCGCGACTTCGCGATGAAGTCCTGGATGAACTGCTTGTCGGCGAGCTTCTCGCCGAAGGTCTCGCGCTCGTTGGCGCGCCGGCACATCATCTCGATCGCCCGCTCGGCGGTCCCGATCGCGCGCATGCAGTGGTGGATTCGCCCCGGGCCGAGCCGGTCCTGAGCGATCACGAAGCCGGCGCCGCGCTCGCCGAGCAGGTTGGACGCCGGCACGTGGCAGTCCTCGTAGCGGATCTCGCAGTGGCCGGGCCCCCCGTCGTGGCCCATCACGGGGACGGGGCGGACGAGCTCGAAGCCCGGGTTGTCGACCGGGACGAGGATCATGCTCGCGCGCGCGTACGGGTGCCCCTCGGGCTCGGTCACGCACATCACGATCGCCAGCTCGGCGCCGACGGCGCCCGACGTGAACCACTTGTGGCCGTTGATCACCCACTCGCCGTCCTCGAGCACCGCCGCGGTGCGAAGCGTGGTCGGATCCGAGCCCGAGACCTCGGGCTCGGTCATCGAGAAGCAGCTCCGGATCTCGCCCTCGAGCAGCGGCTCGAGCCAGCGCGCGCGCTGGTCGTCGGTTCCGTGCTCGGCTAGGATCTCCATGTTCCCGGTGTCCGGCGCGGAGCAGTTGAACGCCATCGGAGCGATCGCGGGGCTGCGCCCCATCTCCTCGCACAGGACGCCGTATTCGACGTTGGAGAGCCCGGCGCCGAAGCGCTCGTCGGGCATGAACAGGTTCCACAGGCCCTCGCCCTTCGCCCGCTCCCGGATCTCGACCAGGACCTCGGGATAGGGGACGCCGGGGCGGACCTCCTCGTCGAGCGCCCGGAGCGCCTCGAGCTCGACCGGATACACGTGCTCGCGCATGAACTCCCGCACGCGACCGCGAAGCTCCTCGACGCGGGGGCTGAGCTCGAAGTCCATCGACCGGGAGCCTACCCGGTGGGCGGCCGCCGCCGCCGCCGTGCGGGCGTCAGCCGCCGGGCGCTTCGCCGGGCTGTGGCCCGGCTCTGATCCCACGGGTGGTGATGATCTGGGCCGCGAACAGGACGCCGATCATCAGCCCGGCGACGAGGATCGCCGGGACGACGACCTCCGGCGACCCCTCCTTGACGATCAGCGTGGTGCCGGAGGCGACCAGCACGACCGCGAGCGCCGAGCGAAGGAACGTCTGCGGCGCCCTGACCGCGAGCATCCCGCCGATCAGGACGCCCGGCACGGAGCCGATCAGGATGTTCCCGGCGAGCAGGAAGTCGACGTTTCCCCCGATCCAGTGCGCGATCCCGGCCGCCCACAGCAGGACCGCGGCGTGGAACACGTCGGTGCCGACGACCCGCTGCGGGACGAGGCGGAAGATCGCGATCAACGCGATCGCGATCAGCGTCCCCGACCCGGCCGAGGTGAGCCCGATCACGAACCCGGTCACCATCCCGGTGATCACGGCGGCGACGATGTGGCGCGTGTAGAGGTGCATCGCATAGCGCTCCTCGATCACGTGGCGCAAAAACACCGAGCGCAGGATCGTCGCCAGGCCGACCACGAGCAGGGCGCCGCCGAGCATCCCGAGCACGAGGTTGTCGAGGTCGTTGCCGTAGCTGCGCTGGAGCAGCTCGATCACCCACACGCCGAGGAGGGCCGACGGGACGCTCCCGACCGCGAGCCAGAATGCGAGCCCGCGGTGGACGGTCTTCAGGCGCAGGTGCTGGACGCCCCCCACCGACTTAGTGATCGCGGCGTAGAAGATGTCGGTGCCGATCGCGGTCACCGGGGAGATCCCGAAGACCAGGATCAGCATCGGGGTCATCAGGGACGCGCCGCCCATCCCGGTCATCCCGACCAGGATTCCGATCCCGAGCCCGAAGAAGATGATCGCCGGATCCACTAGCAGCAGTCCACTTTGTTGACCGATTTACTGTGAAACAGCAAGCAAAGCATGGTAGCGACTGCCTCCCCCGCTCATGCCCGGGCAGCGCCGACCCGCTAGCGGTGCTGCCACGCGTCCGGATCGCGGGTCAGCTGAGCGACCTCGCGCGGGAGCCGTCCCGCGGTCAGGTCGGCGAGCGTGACGTTCTCCAGCACCGCGCGCAGGTTCGCCCGCACCGCGATCCACACCTCCCGCAGCCGCTCCGCGTGGCCCGGGTAGCTCGTCTCCTCGGGCGCGGCGTCCTGGATGTTCGCCAGCGGTCCCTCGACGGCGCGGATCACGTCCGCGAGCGTGATCTCCTCCGGTGGCCTCGCGAGCCAGTAGCCGCCCTTCGCGCCGCGCTTCGTCCGCACGAGCCGCGCGTGCTTGAGCTCGAGCAGGATGTGCTCGAGGAACTGGAGCGGGATCTCCTGCGCCTCGGACAGCCGCTCGCCCTTCACGGGCTGTCCATCTGGTGCGGCGGCGAGCTCGAGCGCCGCCCGCACCGCGTAGTCGGCCTTCGCCGAAATTCTCATGTGCTTTCCTTCAGCGCCTCATGATCGACCTGCAGTCCCATTCCACGGTCTCCGACGGGCAGCTCGAGCCGGCGGCGGTCGCCGACGCTGCCGCCGCGGCCGGCGTGACGACGATGTCGCTCACCGATCACGACGCGATCGCCGGCGTGCCCGCGGCGGTCGAGGCGGCGCGCGCCGCGGGGATCGAGTGCGTGCCCGCGGTCGAGCTCTCGTGCGTGCACGAGTACTCCGACGACCTCCACATGCTCGGGTACTGGATCGACCTCGACGCGATCGCCCCCGCCTGCGAGCGCGCCCAGCAGGAGCGCGTGCGAAGGGCGGAGGAGATCGTCGAGCGGCTCAACTCCCACGGGGTCGCGGTCACGATCGAGGACGCGATCGCCGAGGCCGGCGACGCGCTCTCGGTCGGCCGACCCCACATCGCCCGAGCCGCCGGGGCGGGAGACGACATGAAGCCGTTCTTCGAGGAGTACCTCGTCCCGGGGGCGAGAGCGTTCGTCGCGCGCCGGTGGCCGACCGCGACCGAGGCGGTGGAGCTGATCCACGCCGCGGGCGGCGCGGCGGTGGTCGCGCACCCGTTCTGGGACGTGTCGGACCCCGCTCGGGTGCGGGCGCTCGTCGAGAGCCTGCCGCTCGAGGGGGTGGAGTCGTTCTATCCCTCGCACACCCGCGACGAGACCGCGTTCTGCGTCGAGCTCTGCGACGAGCTCGGGCTCACCCCCACGGGTTCCTCCGACTTCCACGGGCCCACCCACAAGACCTTCTCGCGCTTCGGCGCCTACGACACCTTCGGCCTCGGGGAGCCCAAGGCGCCCCCGAAGCGGGGCGGCTAGGAGCCCTTCGCGGGAATCAAGTCCCGCTCCTCGAGGTAGGCGATGATCGCCGCCGCCGACTCCTCGGGGGTCTGGTCCTCGGTCTCGAGCAGCAGCTCGGGGTTCTCGGGCGGCTCGTAGGGATCCGAGACTCCGGTGAACTCCTTGATCTCGCCGGCCCGCGCCTTCGCGTACAGGCCCTTGACGTCGCGGCGCTCGCACTCCTCGACGGACGCCTTCACGTACGCCTCGATGAAGCGACCGTCCATTGTCTGGCGCGCCTCGTCCCGGATCTCCCGGTAGGGCGAGATCGCGGCCGTGATCACGGGCACGCCGTTGCGGGACAGCAGGTCGGCGACGAAGGCGACGCGACGGATGTTCGTGTCGCGGTCCACCTTCGAGAACCCGAGCCCCTTGGAGAGGTTCTGACGCACTACGTCTCCGTCGAGGACCTCGATCGCGGATCCGCGTGCCTCCAGCTCCGCCACCACCAGCTTGCTGATCGTCGTCTTGCCGCTCCCGGAGAGCCCGGTGAACCACAGGGTGAATCCCTGCTCAGAGGCCATCTCAGTCCGACTCCTCTCTATACGCGTTGATCAGGATCTCCGCAACCTCTTCCCTCGTGAACTCGTGCGGGGGCGTATCGCCCGCCGCCAGCATCTCGCGCACCTTCGTCCCGGAAAGGAACAGGTGCGCGTCATCGGGATGGGGACAGGTCTTGTTGGACGCCATCCCCTCGCAGTCCTGGCACCAGAAGGTGTGCTCGAAGAACAGCGGCTCGATCCCGAGCTCGCCGATGTCCACCTCGTCGAAGATGTGCTGGGCGTCGTAGGTGCCGTAGTACTCGCCGACCCCCGCGTGGTCGCGCCCGACGATGAAGTGGGTGGCGCCGTAATTGCGGCGCACGATCGCGTGGAAGATCGCCTCGCGCGGGCCGGCGTAGCGCATCGCGGCGGGGTTGACGCCGAGGACAGTGCGGTCCTGGGGGTAGTAGCGCTCGAGCAGGATCTCGTAACAGCGCATCCGCACCTCCGCGGGGATGTCGCCCTTCTTCGTCTCCCCGATGATCGGGTGGAGGAAGAGCCCGTCCGAGATCTCCAGCGCCGCCTTGGTCAGGTACTCGTGCGCGCGGTGAATCGGATTGCGGGTCTGGAACGCCACGATCCGCTTCCAGCCGCGGTCCGCGAACGCCTTGCGGGACTCCCCAGGCGACAGGAGCCGCTTCTGGAACGCCTCGTCGTGGTCGGGCAGCGCGTCTGAGGTGATCGGACCCGCGAGGCAGCGGTTGCCCTCGCCGTAGATCGCCGCGACGCCGGGGTGGGCGTCCTCCTTGGTGCGGTAGACCATCTCGGCCTCGCGCTCCACGTCGCGGTCGAAGGCCTCCTCGACGGTGAGGCGACCGAGCGGCTTGCCGTCCGCGGAGCTCAGCTCGACGACGTCCCCGGCGCCGACTTCCAACTCGGTGGCGAGCACGATCGGGATCGACCACGTCTCCCCGCCGGCAAGCTTCATCGACTCGACGACCGAGCGCCAGTCCTCGGCGCCCATGAACCCGCCCAGCGGCGCGAAGCCGCCGTTGGCGAGCAGCTCGAAGTCCGCCGTCTGGCGGGCGCTCAGGGTGAGGGAGAGGGCCTGCTCGGTCGCCATAGCTGCACTTCATTCCGTAACGCGCGCTATGCCCGCGTTACGAGTGAGTGCTCTACTAGTGGAGGCCGCACTCCGTCTTCTCGGCGTCGGCCCAGCGGCCGTCGCGCGGAGCGGCGCCGTTTCCCGGCGGGCGGGTGCAGTGGGTGCAGCCGATCGACGGATATCCGGCGTCGTGGAGGGGGTTGTAGGGGACGTCGTTCTCATTGATGTATTTCCACACTTCCTCGTCCGTCCAGTCCGCCAGCGGATTCAGCTTCCACAGCCCGAAGCGCTTGTCCCAACCGAACTTGGCGGCTCCGGCCCGGGTCCGGGAGTCGACGCGACGTATACCCGATACCCAGCAATCGACGCCGGCGAGAGCGTCTCGCATCGGCTCGACCTTTCGAATCTCACAGCAGGCGTCTGGCTGACGCGCCCAAAGCTTATCGCCGTAAAGCCGCGCCTGCTCATCGAGGCCGATGTTGTGGTAGCGGTCGAACTCGATCCCGTAGCGGGCGGCGAGCGCATCGCGGGTGAGGTAGGTCTGCTCGAACAGCACGTCCGTGTCGAGATAGAAGAAGCGCGTCGAGAGGTCGATCCTGTGCGCGATGTCGATCACCACCGAGGTCGTCTTCTGGAACGAGCACGCGAAGTAGAGCTTCGGGTGGAAGGTCTCGATCGCCCACTCGACCACCTCGTGGGCATCGAGGGACTCGAGGCGCGCCGAGACATCCCGCGGGTCGACCGCGCGGCCGTTGAGTTGCGCCGGGGCCTCGGGTGTGGCTACACCGCGCACTCGCCCTCGCCGCGCTCCACCTTGTAGGGCTCCTTGCGCTCCCAGTCCACGAAGTGGAGGAGGTTCTCGACCGAGAACTCGACCGGCATCGAGAGGTCGGAGACCAGCTCCTGGAAGCGCTTCGCGCCGACTCGGGCGACGAAGGCGTTGAAGACCTCGCCGTCGTTGCGCTCGCCCTCGTAGAAGCGGATCCAGCGCTCGACGGCGTCGGGCACGCGCTTCGCGGGCAGGCGCGACTTGAGGCGCTCGCCGTAGGCGACCTCGCCACCCTCGTACTGGCCGCCGATGTGCGGGATGTAGGCGGGGACCTGGCGGTCGCCGACCTTGAGCGAGGCGCCGTAGAAGCCGATGTTGCCGATGTGGTGCTGCGCGCACCCGTTCGGGCAGCCGCTCATCTTGATGTGAATCCGCTTCGTGAGCGGGTCGTCGATCTCCATCTCGGCGAGGCGCTCGTGGATCGCGCTGTTCAGCCCCATCGAGCTCGTTATGCCGAGCTTGCAGCTGTCGGTCCCGGGGCAGCTGACGACGTCGGTGACCTCGTCGGCGCCGGCCTCTCCGAGCCCGAGCTCGCGGAGACGCTCCCACACGTCGTAGACCGCCTCGTCGCGCACCCAGCGCAGGACCATGTTCTGGTGGATGCTGGTGCGGGCGTTGCCGCCGCTGAAGTCGCGCATCAGCCGCGCGAGGCCGCGGAACTGCTCCGGGGAGAGATCGCCACGGTAGACCTTCACCTCGACCGTCGAGAAGCCTTCCTGTCGCTGCGGGCGGACGTTGGCCGCGACGAAGCGGTCGAACTCGGAGCGCTCGCCGTTCGGCGACCCGGCGCTCGCCGGCACCTCCGGGGCGCTCGCCTCCTCGTCGTGCTCGAGCTTCATCCGCTCGAGGTCGGCGGCGTAGTCGTGCTCCGAGGCCCACTCGCCCTCGAGCTCGGTGTCGACGAGCTCGCGGAACTTCTCGATCCCGATCTTGTCCACGAGCACCTTGATCCGCGCCCGGGCGCGGTTCTTTCGCAGCCAGTCCTGGCGATCGAAGATCCGCAGCGCCGCCTCCGAGACCCGGAGGTACTCGCCGCTGTCGGCATCGACGAACTCCGCCAGGGTGGGCGCGATCCGGGGCATGATCGAGGTCCCCCCGCCGACCCGGATCTCGAACCCGCGCACCTCGACGCCGTCAACCTCGCGGAGCTTGGGGATGAAGCCGAGGTCGTGGATCCCGGTGATCGCGCGGTCCTCGTCGGAGGCCGTGAACGCGGTCTTGAACTTTCGCGGCATCAACTGGGTGACCGGATGGCGCACGAAGTAGCGCGCGTACGCGGCCGCGTACGGGGTGATGTCGAAGGGCTCGTCGTCGCACACCCCCGCCCACGGGTCGCCGGTCACGTTGCGGACCGTGTTCCCGCACGCCTCGCGCGTGGAGAGCCCGGACTCGGCGATCATCCGGATCGCCTTCGCGGCGTCGGGGAGCGGGACGTGGTGGAACTGGAAGTTCTGGCGCGTCGTGATGTGGCCTTTGCGCAGCGGCGTGTAGGTCTCCGCGAGGTCGCCGAACGCCTCCATCTGCTCCGGCGTCACGCCGCCGAACGGAAGCTTGACCCGGATCATCTGGACGTCGGGCTGGCGCTGGCCGTACACCCCCTGCTTGAGGCGGAAGCCGATGAACTTCTCCTCCGGGGTGTCCCCCTTGAGGAACTTCTCGGCCGCGTTGTCGAAGTCGTCGAACTCGCGCTCGAGGATCGGCAGCACGTGCCCCGGGACGTCCTCGTAGACCTCCGGGTTCTCGAGCGAGCCCACTCGACCCTTGCCGGTCTGCTTCTTGTCGGCGTCCTGCTCTAGCTCGGCGGGATCAGCCTTCGGCTTCTCGTCGGTCTTCGGCTCGACCGAGACTGGCTCCATCGGGAACGCCTCCTCGCGGCTCGCGGGCTTGCCTCCGAGGAAACTAGCAAATCCCGACTGGGATTAGGTTATTTTGCGAAGCTAGTCGACGTCTGTGCCCTCGATCAGGAACGCGACGCGGACGTGGGCGCGGAACTCGTCCAGGTTCTCGCCGCGAATCCCCGTGCTGACGATGTCGACGGCGCGGATGTTGCGAAGCGAGGACTGCGCCTGCTGGAGCGCCTGCTGCGCGGCGTCGTCGGTCGACGTCTTCGAGCTGCCGACCAGCTCGATGATCTTGACTACGGCCAAGGTCTCTCCCTCCTCTAGGTGAACTTCGGTGGCGGTGTTCTATCCGGAATCGGCGCTCCGTGCCACCCCCAGCGCGTTCCGAGCTCCGCGCGGCCCGAGACCCCCTCGCGCAGCGCCGCCCGCTGCCACGCGCTGTGGTGCTGCGGCGCGGGAGCCGGCGGAGGGGCGGTATCGGCGAGGAAGCGCTCGATCGCCGCCGTGATCGCGGCCGCTTCGGCGCTCGCCGGGGACGGGGCGATCGCCTCGATCCTCGGGCGCGGGGGACGGCGCCTGCCGTTGCGGCTCACGGGCGAAATCTACAGCCCATGATGGGGCCACTCGGGGGTCCGTCCCTCCTTGAACGCCCGCGCGCCCACGGCGTGTGAGTCCCGCCGCATGAACATCGACAGGCAGGCCTCGGCCTCCTGGCGAAGCTGCTCCTCGAAGGTCCGGCCGACGTTGCGGACCAGGGTCTCCTTGTCGGAGCGGATCGCGCCCTGCGGAAGCCGCGCGATCTCGCCCGCAAGCTCGAGGGCGCGCTCCAACGCCCTGCCCTCGGAGACCACCTCGTTTGCGAGCCCGATCCGCAGCGCCTCCTCGGCACCGACCGATCGCCCGGTGACGATCATCTCCATCGCCCGTCCCCACCCGACGATGAGCGGCAGGCGAACGGTCATCCCGTCGCCGGCGGTGATGTTCCAGCGCCTCTCCAATGCACCGAAGACGGCGTTCTCGGCGACGATCCGGATGTCGGCGAGAAGCGCGTTCTCAAGGCCGGCCGCGACGGCCCACCCGTTGACCGCGGCGATCACGGGCTTGAAGACGTCGGCTCGCCGCGTATAGCCGCAGTCGCCCGGCGAGTTGTGGATGTGGGTGCGGAACTCGTCCCAGTCCTCGAGCCGAGTCTCCGCAGCGTCCGCGAGATCCCACCCGGCGCAGAACGCGTCGCCGGCGCCGGTGATCACGAGAACGAAGGCATCGTCGTCGTCGCGGAACCGCCGCCACGCATCGTGAAGCTCCGCGTTCATCTCCCGACTGACCGCGTTGCGCTGGTCAGGGCGGTCGTAGGTGAGGACTGCGACGTGCTCGTCTCGCTCGTAGCTCAGGGTTCGGTATCGCATCTGTGTTCCTTTCGCCGCTCGCTGGGTCCGCGGCGGACCCTATCCGCGCCAGAATGACCCCGGTTGATCCCCGTCCTCGACAACGACGCGGTGCTCGGCGCCGTCGATGCCCGGACCGCGATCGAGCGCACCCGGGAGGCGTTCGAGCGCCACGCCCGCGGCGAGTGGGAAATGCCGGCGAAGGTGTATCTCGACAGCCCGCCGCACGGCGACTTCAGGGCGATGCCCGCGCGGGGTGACGGGCTCGCGCTTCTCAAGTGGGTGACCTCGTTTCCCCACAACCCCGAGCGCGGCCTCCCGGTTGTCGCCGGCGCGGTCGTGCTCTCCGACGCCACGACGGGCGAGTTGCGCGCGGTGATGGACTGTCGCGCAGTGACCTGGCTTCGGACCGGTGCGTCCGCCGCCGTGTCGGCGCAGGCGCTCGCCACCCGGAGCGCGAGGTCGGTCGGCGTGATCGGCTGCGGCGTGAACGGGGCGTGGGCGGCACGCTGCCTCGTCGCCGCCGGGTACGGGCCGGGGGTCTGCGCCGACTCGAGCCCCGACGCCGCCCGCGCGCTCGCGGATGAGCTTGGGTGGACCGTCGGAAGCAGGGCCGATGCCGCCTCGCGGGAGATCGTGATCACCATCACCCCCGGCGAGGAGCCGGTGGTGCTAGCGTCCGACCTCCGGGAGGGGCAGCATCTCGCCGTGCTCGGCGCCGACGCCCACGGGAAGGCCGAGGTGGAGCCGGAGGCGATCGCACGCTGCCGGTTGTTCTGCGACGAGTGGACGCAGGCGGCGGGCGGCGGGGAGCTCGCCGGCCCGGCGTCGGCAGGGCAGGTGGGCCGCGATCGGGTGACCCAGCTCGGCGACGTGCTGATCGGCCGCGCCGATGGACGCGCCGGACCCGAGGAGATCACGCTGTTCGACTCCACCGGCCTCGCAATCCAGGACCTCGCGATAGCAGGCGCCGCGTACGACGCGTGGCGGGACGGCGCCGTGGACGCGCAGTCGATCCGCCTCTAGATGTCTACGCGTTGCCGGCGGTCGTCGGCGGGGTCGCCCGGGTCTCCTCGGTCGGACGCTCGTCGGCGGGGCGGAGGCTGATCACCAGCGATACCCGCGCGTAGCTCAGCAGTCCGCCGATCGCCATCGCGGCCGCGCCGGCGAGCCCGATCCACGCGCCCAGCTCCAGCCCGCGGTCCCGCGCGCCCGGAGGATCGTTGATCACCGACACGAGCACGAACGCGAGCGCCGCGAGCCCCAGCCACGGAAGCCAGCGCCCCGCGAGCAGAGTCGCTGTTCCGCCCTCGCGCCGGAACGGGACCACGGCTGCGATCGCGACCAGCGCGAGGCCGGCGAGGACGAGGTCCAAGAGCTCGAAGGCGGTCCACGCGCTGAGCCCGTCCTCGCCCGTGAAGCGGGGCTCGTACCAGTTCAGGAACAGGCTGGCGAACAGCGCGACCGATCCCGCCACCACCAGGATCTGTCCCGCGTTGATCCTCTCCGGCATCTCACAACCTCCTCCACGGTCGGCTCGTCGATGCCCCTGACCCGAAAAGGAGTATGCCGCCCCGCGCAAGATCGCGCGCGGGGCGGCAGTCCTCAGCTAGCAGACGGCGAGGAGATGGAAGTTGCCGTCCTCGGCCGCCCCGGCGTCGTCGCGGGTCCGAACCTCGACCCGGTTATTGGTGTTGCCGAGCGCGGTCTGGGCGAAGCCGGGATCCTCGGTCGCGGTCCCGGGCGCGCCGCGGGTCGCAACCCACGTGCACTGCGTCACGTCGCGAGCGAAGTCGACGTGCACGGCGTTGCCGGCACCCTCGATCACGGTCGTGCCCTGCTGTCCGGCGCGCACCACCGTCGCGTTGCTCAGCCCGCCCGGATTCGAGATCACGGCCGAGAGCACGTTTCCGGCCTCCACGCCGACGAGCGTCGACTCGTTGATCTTGCCGCCCTCCAGCGTGTCCTCCTGGAGCGACTTGTTCTTCAGCTTGCCCTCCATGATGTGCCTGTTCTTGATCGCGTCCTTGGCGATGTCGCGGCTTTCGACCTTCGAGGCCGCGTAGGCGCCGCCGCCGAGCGCGACGAACAGCGCGACGGCCGACATCACGTTGGCGAACGACAGCCTGCGACGCAGGTTGCTGATCATGGTGCCTCCTTTGCTTCCGCCCCTGCCTCGGGGCATCTCGGCTCCCCCGATCCCCCAACAAGCGGGAACGGAGAAAGGTGCGGATCAGGGTTCGAGAAGTGCTCTCAGCTCGGCGACCACCGCGGAGGGCTCCTCCATCAGTCGCCGGTGCGTGACCCGGAGCACCCTATGGCCGGCGAGCTGGAGGGCCGAATCCCGCCGCCGGTCCCGCTCGAACGATGCGCGGTCGCGGTGGAAGGCGTAGCCGTCGAGCTCGACCACGAGCTGCGCGTCGGGCCACACGAAGTCGACCTCGATCCCGGCGATCGGGGTATTGACGGCGGGCTGGGGAAGTCCGGCCTCGCGGCACAGCCGCAGGAAGCGGTGCTCGAGCTCGGACCGCGTTTCCGGGAGGGGTCGATGGAGGGCAAGTAGGGAGGACAGGCGGGTCGTGCCCTTGCGGCCGCGGCTCGTTTCGCAGAGCCGGGTCAACTCGGCGATGTCGAGCAGGCGGTGGCGGTCGGTGGCTTCGATCGCTCGCTCGAGGGCTCGGGTCGAAAGCACCGCGGCGAGGTCGAGGATCGTTCGTGAGGCCGTGGTCACCGGGATGTGGTTCCTGACGACGCGGCGAGGAGGGTGCCGCGTCGTGTGCAGTACTACTCCTGCACGGGTTCGCCGACCATGACGCACGGTCACGTGGCAAGGCCCTTCGATCGACTCCACGAGACCCCAGAGCTCGCCGGCGCTGCGGTGGCTGAGGGCGGCTCCGTCGCCAGCCGCGAGAACCGCCGCCATCCACCTTGCTTCGCGGGTAAGTGACCCACCGGCGACCAGGTAGACCCCGGCGTGTATGGGCTGCAGCCAGCCTGATCTCGTCAGGCGGGTGACGGTGCTCGGGCCGACGCCGGCAGCGAGGAGCTGACGCCGGGCCACCACGCCGTGCTGGCCCACGGCGATCTCATTGACACCCGTACCCCCCTTCCACCTTCCTGCTCCCGTCGCTGATCGACCTTTTCGTCGGCCCCCGAATGAAATATCCATCACCCGGGGAGGGTGATCAGCCGGAACGCACGAGTGGCTCTCGGAACGTGCCGAGAGCCGTGCACCCGCGCCGCTACAGGGGAATGTTCCCGTGCTTTCGCTTCGGCTGCTCGACGCGCTTGGTCTGGAGCATGTGAAGAGCGCGGATCAGCTTCGGGCGGGTGTCGTGGGGGACGATCACGTCGTCGATGTAGCCGCGCTCGGCGGCGGAGTAGGGGTTCGCGAAGCGCGCCTTGTAGTCGTCGATCAGCTTCCCGCGCCGCTCGTCGGGGGTGGGGGAGTCGGCGATGTCGCGGCGGAAGATGATGTTCACCGCGCCCTCGGGACCCATCACCGCGACCTCGGCCGTCGGCCAGGCGAAGTTGAAGTCGGCGAGCATGTGCTTGGAGTTCATGACGTCGTAGGCACCGCCGTAGGCCTTCCGGGTGACGACCGTGAGCTTGGGCACCGTCGCCTCGGTGAACGCGTACAGGAGCTTCGCGCCGTGGCGGATGATCCCGCCCCACTCCTGTGAGGTCCCGGGGAGGAACCCCGGCACGTCGCAGAAGGTGAGCAGGGGGACGTTGAACGCGTCGCAGAAGCGCACGAACCGCGCCGCCTTCTCGGACGAGGTGATGTCGAGCACGCCGGCGAGGTGGCGCGGCTGGTTGCCGACCACGCCGACCGGGAACCCGTCGAGGCGCGAGAAGCCGACGACGATGTTCTCGGCGAAGTGCTTGTGGACCTCGAAGAAGTCGCCGTCGTCGACGACCAGCGAGATCACGTCGCGCATGTCGTAGGGCTTCGACGCGTCGTCGGGGACGATCGTGTCGAGCGCCTCCTCGCGGCGGTCGGGCTCGTCGTAGGGCTCCACCCGCGGCGGCGTCTCGAGGTTGTTGAGCGGGAGGAACGACATCAGGTAGCGCACGTCCTCGAGGCACTGCTCCTCGTTCTCGGCCGCGAAGTGGGCGACGCCCGACTTCGTGTTGTGGGTCATCGCCCCGCCGAGCTCCTCGAAGGTCGGCTCCTCGCCGGTCACGGTCTTGATCACGTCGGGGCCGGTGATGAACATGTGCGAGGTCTCCTTGACCATGAAGATGAAGTCGGTCATCGCGGGCGAGTACACGGCGCCGCCCGCGCACGGGCCCATGATCAGGCTGAGCTGGGGGATCACCCCGGAGCACTTCACGTTGCGCACGAACACGTCGCCGTAGGCGCCGAGCGAGACGACGCCCTCCTGGATCCGCGCACCGCCCGAGTCGTTGATCCCGATCACCGGCGCGCCGACCTCGGCGGCGAGGTCCATCACCTTGCACATCTTCTCCGCCATCACCTCGCCGAGCGAGCCGCCGAAGACCGTGAAGTCCTGCGAGAACACGAATACGGTGCGCCCGTCGATCGTCCCGTACCCGGTCACGACCGCGTCGCCGTACGGGCGCCGCTTGTCCATCCCGAACTCGTGGGTGCGGTGGCGGACGAAGGTGTCGAGCTCCTCGAACGATCCCGGGTCGAGGAGCTTCTCGATCCGCTCCCGCGCGGTGAGCTTGCCCTTCGCGTGCTGCTTGGAGACGGCCTCGGCCGAGGCGGAGTGGATCGCCTCCTCGCGCAGCTCGCGCAGATAGGCGAGCTTCTCCTCGTGGGTCTCGGGGAACTTCTCGCGCACGGCGCGCCGATTCTACGGCGGCGCCTGGCTCAGCGGCGCTTCTTCTTCAGCTTCAGCTTCTCGGTGAGAGTGTTCGGCTCGCCGCCGGTCGGCGTGTAGGTGAGGTCCATCTTCACCTTCGCCCTGCCGGACCGCTTCAGCTTCCGCTTCGCCTTGCCCTTCGCCTTCACCTTGAGCTTGACCTCGATCTGATCCTGCGCCCCCGCGGCTGTGGCCTCGACGTCCACGGTTACGGCCTTCACCTTCTTGCCCTCGAGCACGAGCTCGCCGGGGCACGGCACGGTCACGGTCAGCTTCGCTGTCCCCTTGCGCTTGTTCTTGTCCGGCTTGCCGAGCTCGAACGTGTTGTCGGTGCAGTTCGGAGCCGGCGGGGTCGGCGGCGCGACGCCCGTCACGCGCGCGACTCGGCTACTGGAAGCCATCGGATCGTTCGGGATCAGCGTCACCCACAGCGTGTTGTTCGGGCCCTTGGTGATCTGGCGCGGGCCCCGGGTTGGCGCGGGCGGGAGGCCGCCGAGGAAGGTGGACTGTGCCTGCGGGGTGAATCTGCGCAGGTTGTTCGCGTTGGCCTGGGTGATCCAGTAGGCGCCGTCGTTCCCGAACGCGACCCCGAACCCAGCGTCGAGGTTCCCGATGTTGGTGAACTGAGCGGCGCCAGGGGGGGTGATCCGGCCGATCGACTGCGGCGAACCGCCCGGGTTGCCGAATGCGACCTGGTTGCCGGGACCCGCTGCGATCCCCTGCAGGCCGGCCCCGAGGAAGAGGTATGGCGTCCCGGGCAACGCTGTGCCGGCGGTGTTGAAGTGCGCAAGCAGGGTCGCGCCCGTGGCCCACAGCGTGTTGCCCGAGCCGCTTACGATCTGCTTGCCGTCGTCGATCTGGCCGACATCCTCATTGGCGGCCGTCGGATTGGCGGGAGGAATCTCGATGATGGCGTCCCCGCTCACCGTCCACAGGTTTCCGTCCGGGCCGACGGTGATGTGTCGGGCGCCAGAATCGATCTGGGGGAGCACGAAAGGCGTCGCATCTGTCGATCCCGGCTGGAACCGCGCCACCTGGGAGGGGGCGGTGACCCACAGACGGCCGCCCTGACTCGTGATCCCCACCGGCGCCGTCACATCGTCGAGGTTGAACTTCGTCACCGCGCCGGTCTGCGAGTTGATGCGGGCGACGTCGTTCGTGCCATCGTTGACGGTCACTCAGATGTTGTTGTCGGGCCCCTGGGTGATCTGGTTGTTGGTCCCCAGCCCGGTGACCGAGAAGGAACCGTTCACCTGCGGCGCGGCGAGCGCCGATGGTGCGGCGATCAGGACGGCGCTCAGGGCGCCGATCGCGAGCGCGGCAAAGCGAGCGAAGCCGCGACCCCGCCGCTCGTCCCGCGCCTCCGTGCAGACTCCCGCGTTCCCCGTCATCCGTACCGCCGCCAGCATACGCACTGAGGGGCGAGTGCGCGGTACGGCTCGCAGGCGCTCGGTCGGCTACCAGACGGTCCCGCGGGGGTCGAACTCCCTGATCCGCGCGTCCCTGGTGACGAGGCGCGCGCCGGAGTCACGCGCGGTGGCGTAGATCAGGCGGTCCGCCGGGTCGCTCGCGAAGCCCTCGCGCTCGAGGAGCGCCGCATCCAATGCGATCTTCGGCGTCAGCGGCATCGCCGCGATGCCGGGCTGGGCGAGAGCCTGGCGAACCCAGCGTGAGGCGTCGCGGTCGAGCGTCAGCCGCCCGCTCAACGACAGCATCCCGAGCTCCCAGCAGGAGATCGCCGCGACACCGATCGGATCGGCCTCGGCGATCTCCTCCCTCGCCCTCGAGCTGAGCCGGGCGGGGTCGTCGGTCAACCAGAGCCAGGCGTGCGTGTCGAGCACGACCATGGCGTCAGGATCGTGAGCCGGGCGCCGCCTCCCACTCGACGTCGATAGGCGCGATCAGCTCCTCGTCGCCGACGTTGTACGTGACGCTGCCGCGCAGCGAGGCGTCGTCGTCGACCGGGACGACCTTCGCCACCGGGCGGCCGCGCTTGGTGACGACCAGCTCGCCGCCGCCCTCGGCGACTTCGTCGAGGAGCGCGAGGCAGCGCGCCTTGAACCGGCTGGCCGAGATCGTGGCCATGTGACCATGGTCATCGTACCATGGTCATGTCGTGAAGCTACTCGATGTAGCCGAACTCCTGCAGGTACGCCTCCGCGGCCTCCGCCGGGTCCTCCTTGTCGATATCGACGCGCGCGTTGAGCTCCTGCATCACTTCGAGCGAGAGATCCCCCTGTACGGACTCGACAACCTCGGAGAAGTCGGGCCCGGCCTCGTCCACGGTCTCGGTCCGCGCGACGAACAGCACGTTGCCCGCCGGGAGCACGCCCTGGTCGTCCTCGAGGATCGTGTACTTGTCCGAGGTCGAGAGCTGCGCGTCGGTCGTGAACAGGATCGACAGGTCCGCGTCGCCCTTGTCGAGAACCTCGTAGCGCAGCCCGATGTCCACCGGCGTGAACTTCTCGAACTGGAGCCCGTAATTGTCCTCGAGTCCGACCAGGCAGTCCACGCGCTGGCGGCACTCAGGCGAGCCGTACAGCGTCAGGTCCTCTGACTGCCCCTCGAGGTCGGTGATCGTGCTCGCGCCGAGCTCGTCGGCCTGCTCGGTCAGCAGCCCGACCGCGTTCGCGCTCGAGAACGGGGTGGGCGGGAACGCGGTCAGCCCGAGCTCCTCGAACTCGGCCTGGGTGTCCTCCTCGGCCTGCTGGGCGTCCGCCGGCACGTCCTCGGGCGCGATGTCGAAGAAGGACGTCAGCGCCGTCGAGGTGTACTCGGGATAGGCGTCGATCTCGCCGTCCTCGAGCGCTCGCAGCGCGATCACCTCGGAGCCGAGGTTGAGCTGGGTCTTGACCTCGTACCCGGCCGCCTCCAGGGCCTGGGCGTAGATCTCGCCGAGGATGAACTGCTCGGTGAAGTTCTTCGACCCGACCGTGACCTGGACGCCGTTGTTGTCGGTGTTCTCCTCGATCAGGTTGGCACTGGTGTCGCCGCCGTCGCCACCGTCGTCATCGTCGTCACCGCCGCACGCGGCGACGCCGACCGCGAGAACGACGGTGGCGAGCAGAGCAAAAAGCGCACGCCACTTGGAATCTGTGCTCATCGAGAGCTCCTCCCCTCGAGGTGGATGCAGACCAGGCCGAGATCCTATACAGGTGGGATCGCCGGCCCGCGACTACACGCCGGCGGGCGCGCGCTCCAGGCGCACGCCACGCGGGGTGAGCAGCCGCTGGACTCCCGCCAGCCCGAGCTCGATGACGAGTGCCAGGATCGCGACCAGGATCGCCCCGGCGAGGACCCCGTCGTCGCCGACCACGTTGCGGTTCAGGATCAGGTCGCCGAGCGTGAGCACGCCGGCGAGCGGTGCGATCGTCGCGGTGGCGACGATCGCGATCGCGGCCGTCCGGACGCCGCTCATCATCGTCGGCACCGCGAGCGGCAGCTCGACCCGGGCGACGATCCCGGCCTCGCTCATCCCCATCCCTCGCGCGGCCTCGACCGCGTCGCGGTCCACCTGGCGGATCGCGACAAACGTGTTGGTGAGGATCGGCGGGATCCCGAGCACGAGCAACGCGATCGCGACGTTGAGCAGCCCGACGCCCACGAACGCGACCATGAAAGCGATCAGGGCGAGCTCGGGGATCGCTCGGCCCGCATTCCCGATCGCAACCGCGAGCAGCTCCCCCCTTCCGCGATGCCCGAGCCAGATCCCAACCGGCAGCGCGACCGCGAGCGAGCCGGCGAGGGCGATCGCGCTCACCTCGAGGTGGTCGAGGGTGAGGGCGCCGATCTCCGACAGCCCGCCGACCGTCTCGCCGCCCAGGACCGCCTCGCGCTCGTTGAAGATGAAGTCGATCGCGCCCGTAAACGCATCCAGGAACGCGAGGGGCAGGTAGCCGAGACTCATATCGCGCGCACCCTTCGCCACGGCGATACGAGCCTTCCGATGAGGACCAGCAGCGCGTCGAATGCGATCGCCATCAGGATCGCGATGCCGCCGGCCATGATCACGTTGGTCTTGAAGTTGATGTCCGCGTACAGCGGGCTGCCGAGTCCCCCCGCCCCGGCGAAGAACGCGAACGTCGCAAGGGCGACGGTCGACACGGTTGCGATCCGAAGCCCGGCGACGATCTCCGGCACCGCGAGGGGAAGCTCGACCCGCCACAGGAGCTGGCGATCGGTCATCCCCATGCCACGGCCCGCGTCCCTGGACGCTCCGGGGACGTTGGCCAGTCCCACGACGATGTTCCTATAGATGATCTGGAGCGTGTACGCGGTGAGCACGATCACCGCCGTCTCGAATCCGAAGCCGGTGATCGAGAGCAGGATGAAGATGAAGGCGAGGCTCGGGATCGTGTACAGGACTCCGGTGAACCCGGTAATCGGGGGGACGAGCCAGCGGCGCCGGTGGGAGAGCAGCGCGAGGCCGAGCGCGATCGCAAACCCGGCCACGACGGAGACGACCACGAGAAGGAGGTGCTCGAGCGTCGGAGTCGTGTAGCGGTCGAGGTTGTCGGCCGCCCACTGGGCGCAGAAGAAGCCGTTCTCCTGGACGCAGCCCTGCCCCGTTCGCTCCTGGAGGAAGTCCTCATGCTGGCCCTGGGCCAGCGGGAGCAGCGCCGTGAGCGAGGCGACCGTCACCCGGTCTCCGCGCCCTCCCCCAGCGGGCGCTCGCCCGCCGGGGGCTCCTCGACCAGAGCCTCCTCGGAGGTCAGGAACTCGGAGATGATCTCGACCGAGAGCACGCCGGCGATCCGACCGTCGCCGTCGACCACCGGCGCGTACCGGGTTTCGGCCTGGAGCAGATCGGAGAGCGCGTCGCGCATCACGTCGTCGAGGTCCAGGAGCGGGTCCGGGGACGTGTCGGGACGCGCGGGGACGGTGGGCTGGGCGAGGTCGGACTCCGACAGCCACCCGACCGGGCGGCGCTCGGGATCGACCACCAGCGGGTGCGGCACCTCGGCACCGTCTAGCTTCGCGCGCACCTCGGCGCTCGACTGGCCGACGAAGGCGAGCGGCGCCTGCCACAGGTCGATGTCGGCGACCCGCATCAGGGCGAGCCGCTTCAGCGCCCGATCGGCGCCGACGAAGTCCTCGACGAAGCCGTCCGCCGGCGCCATCAGCAGCTCGGCGGGGGTCGCGTACTGGGCCAGGCGCCCGCCCTCGCGCAGGATCGCGATCCGGTCGCCCATCTTGATCGCCTCGTCGATGTCGTGGGTGACGAACAGGATCGTCTTGCGGAGCTCGGCCTGGAGGCGCAGGAACTCGTTCTGGAGCCGCTCGCGGTTGATCGGGTCCACGGCGCCGAAGGGCTCGTCCATCAGCATCACCCCGGGGTTGGCGGCGAGCGCCCGCGCGACGCCGGCGCGCTGCTGCTGGCCGCCCGAGAGCTGCGACGGAAAGCGATCCCCGAGCCCGGCGTCGAGCCCGATCAGCCGCAGCAGCTCCTCCACCCGGGCGTCGATCCGCTCCTGCTTCCACCCGAGCAACTTCGGGACGGTGGCGATGTTGTCTGCGACCGTGCGATGGGGGAAGAGCCCGATCTGCTGGATCACGTACCCGGTCTCGCGCCGCAGCTCGGCGGGGCTGCGGTCCCGGACCGAGCGTTCGCCGACGAGGATGTCGCCCTCGGTGATCTCGACCATCCGGTTGACCATCCGCATCGCGGTCGTCTTTCCTGACCCCGAGGGCCCGACGAAGACGCAGATCTCTCCCGCCGTGACCTCGACAGAGAGGTCGTCGATCGCCGGCTCGGTCGCGCCCGGGTAGCGCTTCGTGGCCGACCGGAACTCGACCGACAGCGCCTCCCCCACGTCGCTGTTCGCGATCGGGGCGTCGTTCACGACCCGGCGATCCTACCGGCCGCGCGCTCGACGACCCGGGCGAGGCCGTCGACCGCCATCGGGTCGAGCCTGCGGCCCGCCTCCTCGATCACCCCGATCAGCGCCCAGCGCTGCGCGGCCCGGCCTGCTTGCGACCGCCGGCGGAGCAGGGTGTCGTACGTGCACGCCGCCGCGATGATCCTCGCGGGAAGCGCAAGCCCGGCGCCCGAATCGAATCGCTCCCCGGCACCGAGGATCCACTCGCACGCCGCCTCGGGCACCCCCGCGCCGCGTGCGAGCCGGGCACCGGCCGCGGCGTGCGACTCGATCCGCTGAAGCTGTTGCGGGGTGAGCTGCGCCCGCGGTCGGCGCAGCAGAGGCTCGGGGACGTAGAGCTTTCCGACCTCGTGCAGGCGCGCCGCCTCGCGCACGAGCAGGCAGCCGTCGCGTTCGATTCCAAGCTCCGCCGCGGTGGCGAACGCGTACGACGCGGTCGCGTCGGCGTGCTCGCGCGCGCCCGGCAGGCGCTCGTCGAGCGCCCACAGCAGGAACTTCCCGCCCTCGTGCTCGGCGCTAGGTCCGGGTGAAGGGGCGGCGTTTGGGTGAGCCGAGCTCATCGAGCAGACCCTCCAGGGCAGAGCCGGCGCCGCCGCCGTGCTCGTCCCCGGCGATCCGGATCGAGACGTTCGTGCCCCAACCCTTCTCGGATAGGGCCAGCTCGATGCGCGCGCCTCCGTCCGCGGCCTCCCAAA
>JBOGZL010000316.1:0-7406 GCA_050697195.1 Solirubrobacterales bacterium | reverse complement strand
TCGGCACCTCCCATAAATGGGTTGTCGGTCGAAGGCTCGTCCTTCGACCTAGCGCCCGCTCTTTTATGAGCGGGGTGCCGGCCTTTCAAGTTTCGGAGCGGCCGGTCACCGCTCCATAGGGTCTAGCGGAAGGGCTCGGTGTGGTGCCCCATCCACCACTCTCCGTCCAGGCGGGTGAGCGCTGAGCGGCCGAGCGAGATCGCGGCCGCTAGCTCTGGATCGTCGGAGTGAAACAGCGCCGGGGTCGAGTAGCGGAGCACGCAGCGTCGGCCGTAGATCGGCTCGTACAGCGCCGGCTCGAGCCGGCCCTCCACCGCGGCCGCACCGCCCCGCCACGCATCCGCGAACAGCCGGTCGATCAGGGTCTCGAGCTCCCCTTTCGCGGCTGCGATCTGCATCACCTGGCTCAGGCCTCGTGGTCTTATGTAGACGACGTACCAACCGAGCACGCGGTCGCCGCGGCGCACGAGGCGCCGCTTCAGCTCCCCCCGGGTTCGCACCGCCGTCATCTCGCCGAACAGCCACTCGAGGAAAGGCTCGTCGTAGTCCACCCACAGCCGTGCGTCGCCGAGAGCCTGGGGCCGGTGCTCGATCAGCGCGCGCGGGGTCAGCTCCTCTGTCTCCACGTCTGTGGCCGGCCCGGGCGGCCGCGTTACGGGGGTCGCCGGGGCGTCGAGGAGTGGCCATGCCGCCCTGGCGACCCTCCGCCACCGCTCGCTTCCGCGGCGCTCGAGCCAGCGGTCGCCCACGGCTCGCCCGGGCCGGAAAAGGCGGGTCCAGGCGAGCGAGCCCGGGTGGATCGCGTAGCCCCCGAGGTGCGTCCACATCTCGTTCACCACGTCCGTGGCCCCGTCGGTAATCGTCAACTCCTGGGGCCCGGCCATATAGCTCCGCAGCAACCTCGCGCCGATCGCGAGACGCCGCTGCTCGGGGTCGCTGACGAGCTGTCCGGCGCAGCCCATCCGAATTTGTCGCCCGTCGAAGACCAGTCGGCGGACGTGCGAGCCGATGAATCCGAGGATGCGACCGTCGCCGGCTTCGTAGACCAGCGAGGGGATCTCGGGGTCGGCCCACGGATGATCGAGCAGCGTGCGCTCGAAATAGCCGACGAGCCCCGGGGGCGGCTCCGGGCGCCCGGAGCGCATCGTGCGCTCGAACAGCTCGGTCACCCGTCCGAGGTCGGCGCGTTCGAGGGGCCGAATCGAGCTCACACGAGCGGCTCTCGTCGGGCGCCGGGGGATCGCTGTCGTAAGCCGCTCGGGTCGCCGACGCGGTAAAACACCGTGCGAGCCGACCGGATGTGAAGGAGCACGCACCCATTCTTCCAAGCGGCAGGGGCAGCAGGCGGACGCCGGGCGGAAATGCCTCCGGGATGCTCTTCGCGTCCGGTGCCTCGGCGCCCGAGAGCCCGGCGGTCGTCGATGGGGACGTGACGACGGGCTACGGAGCGCTTGCGGAGCGAGCCGCCGGGGTTGCCGCGGGGTTGGCAGCAGCCGGAATCGATCCGGGCGAACGGGTGGCGATCCTGTTGCGTCGAAGCGCGGATGCGGTCGCGGCCTTCTTCGGCGTGCTCGCGAGCGGTGCGATCGCCGTAATCGTGAACGACCTGCTCCGGCCGCGTCAGATCGAGTACGTGCTCACCCACTCCGCCGCCTCGGCCCTACTGAAGTCGACCGAGGTGACGGGCCGGCTCCCCCGCCCGCTCGAGACAACCGCGCAGCTACTCGAATTGTCGAGCTTTGCCGATGCCGACATCACGTCCCCCGTGCCGCGCGTCGATAGCGACGCGGCGCAGATCATCTACACGTCGGGTTCCACCGGACAGCCGAAGGGCGTGACGGTCTCCCACGCAAATCTGTGGGCCGGGATGCGCTCCGTGACGACCTACCTCGAGGTCACCGCGGAGGATCGCATTGCGTCCTTGCTGCCCTTCAGCTTCGACTACGGGCTCAACCAGGTCCTGTGTGCCGCGGGGACGGGCGCCTCCCTCGTGGTCGAGCGCTCACCCGTGCCAGCCCGCATCGTGCGAACCCTCGGCGCGCGGGAGGTGTCGGTGGTGGCGGCGGTTCCGCCGCTGTGGCTACAGCTTCTCGATACCGACTCGTTTCGCTCCACCCCGCTGAGCTCGCTCCGCGTGCTGACCAACTCGGGGGGGAAGCTCCCGACGGACGCGGTTAGGGGGCTGCGTGACAGCCAGCCCGAAGCGAACCTGGTGCTCATGTACGGGCTCACCGAGGCCTTCCGGAGCACCTACCTCGCTCCGGAGCGGGTCGATGCCAAGCCGGCGTCGATCGGGCAGGCGATTCCGGGGGCCGAGATCCTCGTCCTCGACGACGAGGGGACGCCGTGCGCGGCCGGGGAGGTCGGCGAGCTCGTCCACCGGGGACCGACGGTGGCACTCGGGTACTGGGACGACCGGGACGCGACCGAGCGCGTGTTCCGCACCAATCCTCTGCGACCCGCGGGGACTCCGGACGCCGAACGGGTCGTGTTCTCGGGTGATCTCGTCTCACGCGACGAGGACGGCGACCTCTTCTTCGTCGGCCGCTCCGACAACCTGATCAAGACGCTCGGCTACCGGGTCAGCCCGGACGAGGTGGTCGAAGTCCTTCACGCCTCGGGCCAGGTCGTCGAGGCGGTCGTCACTTCCGAGCTGGACGAGGCGCTCGGCGCTCGCATCGTTGCTTACGTGGTCCTGCGCTCGGACGGCAGCCTCGAACGGCTCGAGGCGTTCGTCGCCGAGGAGCTCCCGCGCTACATGCGTCCCGCGCGGATCGAGCCCCGGGACGCGCTGCCGCGGACAGCGACCGGAAAGCACGACGCTGCGGCAGCGCGCGGCGACAGCGGATGATCAGCGCGGAGCTTCAGGGGCTGCTCGAGCCGCTAGAGCGCTTCGAGGCGATTCGCCGCCGCGCCGTCCGGCTCGGCGACCGGCTCGCCGACCTCTCGTATGCGAACCCCTACGAAGGTGTGCCGAATCCCGCCCGCGCCGTGCTCCGGGAGGCGCTCGCCGACGAGCGGCAGCTCGACCTCCAGTACGCGCCGTTCGGGGGCCAGACGCTGGCACGCCGTGCCGTCGCGGACGCTCTGCGCGAGAGCCACGCGCTGCCATTCGCCTTTCGGGACGTGGTCCTGACTCCGGGGGCGATGTCGGCGCTGCACGTCGCGCTGCGGGCGTCCGGCCGTCCGGGAGACGAGGTGGTGATCCCCGTGCCGTGCTGGCTCGACTACCCGCTCTACGCGCGCTCGATGGACCTGGTCCCCCGCTTCGTGCCGCTCGCCCCGGACAGGTTCGGGCTCAACGCCGACGCGATCGCGGAGGTGATCGCCCCACGGACGTGCGCGGTCGTGCTGAGCCATCCCGGAAACCCGACGGGCCGCAACCACGGGCGGGACGAGCTGGAACGTCTGGGCACCGTGTTGGAGGAGGCCGAGACGAGCCGCTCGCGCCCGATCACGCTGATCGCGGACGAGACGCACCGCGATTTCGTCGAAGCGGGCGCCTACGTCAGCGCGGCGGGCCACGTCGACAGGAGTGTGATCGTGTACTCGTTCGGGAAGTACCACTTCATGCAAGGCCAGAGGCTCGGCTACGCCGCGGTCTCGCCGACACACCCCAACCGCACGGAGGTGGCCGACGAGCTGTCGCGCTGGACGCGCATCGCAGGCATCGCGACCCCCACGGCGCTGATGCAGCGCGCGCTGCCCCGACTGCTCGCCCTCCGACACGATCACGGGTGGATCGCGCCAGCGCGCGCCCGGCTGATCGAGGCGCTCCGCGCCAGCGCCTACCAGGTGACTGAACCGGACGGAACGCTGTTCGTCTACGTGCGAACCGCGCCTCGGTTCGACGATGACTACGCATTCGTGGAGGAGCTCGCCTCGCGCGGTGTGCTAGCGCTGCCGGCGCCGGTCTTCCACCACCGGGGCCACTTCCGCGTCTCCCTCACGGGCTCCGAGCGCATGCTCCTCCAGGCGGCTGAGGTCCTCGGGGAGATGGCCGGCGAGTGAGCGCGCCGCGCGTCGTCGGAGAGCTGGACCCGAGCTTCGCCTGGGATGGGGTCCGGCTCTACGAAGGGGAGGATCTCGCGCCCGACCGCGATCCTCCGTCGAGCCTCGCGGGGGCCGCGGCATCGGTCTCGGCGAGCCCGGAGCGCGAGCGCTGGCGCATCGTGCGCGATCCACTCGGATTGAACAAGCTGTTCTGGGCGGCAGGAGCGAACGACCAGATCTTCGTCGCGGCCCGTCCGTGGTTGCTCGTCGAGCACGGACACGCGCTGGACGAGATCGCCGCCGTGCCACGAGGTCTCGTGCTCGATGTCGATTCCACCGAGTCCGGGACGTCCTCCCTATCGCTCGTCCCCGATGCATGGTCGACACCGCCTCCCGAAGACATCGACATCGAGGTCGCCGGTCGCGAGATCCGCGATCGGCTGGACCGCTACCTCGCCGCGGTCGCGCACCGGCATCCAGGCGCTTCGGTCTTCGTGTGCCTCTCGGGCGGTCTCGACAGCTCTGGCATCGCCGCACTTGTCGCGGATCACTTCCCGGGTGCGGTGGCGGTCAGCTTCGATCTCACCCGGCCCGCTGGTGCTCGTAGCGAGGACCGCCGCGTTGCCGCGCGCCTGGCCGGCGACCTGGGTCTCCCGCTGCTGGAGGTCACGGTGACGCCAGACGAGCTCCTCGAGCCGCTCGACATCGTGCTCAGGGAGGGTGTCGATTGGCGCGACTTCAACGTGCACGCCGCGCTCGTCAACGCGGCTCTCGCGAGGGGGATCGCGGACGCAACCGAGTCCGCCGGCCCGAGCCCGCTCGTGTTCACCGGCGACCTGGCCAACGAGTTCCTGGCCGACTACCAACCCGAGCGCTACGGGGACAAGACCTACTATCCCCTCCCGCGGCTCGAGCCGGTAGCCCTTCGCTCCCTGCTCGTCCGCGGACTCGACACGTGCCACCGCGAGGTGGGGGTTTTCGGAGCGTGGGCGTTGGCGCTGATCCAGCCGTACGCCGTCGCCGTCCACACATACATGCGGCTCCCCGGCACCTTCCTCCGGATCCGAGACCGCAAGGAACGGCTGTGCCGGGCGATATTCGGGAACGCGATTCCCGACTACGTGTTCATGCGCGACAAAACTCGGGCGCAGGTCGGAGGCTCGGGAGCGGAAGGCGGAGTTCTCGCGATTTGCATCGACCGGGGGATCGACGCGTCGGCCCTCCGCCAGCGCTTCGCCCAGCTCCATGGCGTCGCGGGAGGAAGCTCGCTGGACCGGTTCATCAGAGCGGGGCTCTACCGAGCTCGCATCCCATCGATTCGAGGATCTTCCGTTGAGCGAGCCTGAGCTCGCCGAGCGGCTCGAGTCCTTCGTCCGGGACAGCTTCGATGTCACTCCCGGCGATGATCACTTCGGGCGGGACATCGACCTGTTCGAGCAAGGCTACGTGGACTCGGTGGGCCTGACCGAGCTGCTCGCGTTCATGGAGGAGGAGTTTCAGGTCGAGGTGCCGGAGGACGATCTGCTGTCGGATGAGTTCGCGACGATCGACGGCATGGCGGGCGTGCTCGCCCGCCTGAGCAATCGATGACGCGTCGGCTCAGGCGGCCGGCTTGCGCTTCTTCGGGTCGATGAACGGCAGGGCGGCGGTCTTCGCGGCGCGGCGCGTCCCGTCGGGGAGCTCGAGCTCGAGCTCGTTGCCGGGCTCGGCGAGCTCGATCGGCACCCACACGTAGCCGATGTTCTTGCCGAGGCCGGGTGAGCGGATCGCGATCGTCGCGTGGCCGACGCGGTCGCCGTTGTTGCTCGCGGGCCAGAACTGTGTCAGCTCCCACTCGAGCGGGTCGCCCTCGATCTCCATCCCGACGAGCTTGCGGCTCACGCCCTCGCCCCGAATCCGCTCGAGCGCGTCCTTGCCGATGTAGGAGCGCTCCTGCTCCTCGACCAGCCGCTCCAGCCCGCTGACCTCGAACGGGTTGTTGTCCAGGGTCATGTCGGAGCGGTAATTGAAGATCCCCGCCTCGATCCGGCGCGCCTCGCACGGGGCGATCGGCCGGATGTCGTGCGGAGCCCCCGCCTCCATCACCCGGTTCCACAGCTCGTCGCCGCGCTCGGGGTCACGGAGATAGATCTCGTACCCGATCTCGCCCGTCCACCCGGTGCGCCCGATCACGACCGGGATCCCGTCGAGCTCCGCGTGCATGCAGTGGTAGTAGGGCATCTCGAGCACCTCGTCGCCGAACATCGAGCCCACGACGTCCTTGGCCCTCGGCCCCTGAACCTGGACCGGGTACACGGGCGGGTCGGAGATCTCGACGTCAAGCTCGGCGCCCCACGCCACCCCGCGCGCCCACAGCCCGGCGTCGCTGTCCGCGAGCGCGAGCCAGACGGTGTCCTCATCGGGGCGCAGCAGCACGGGGTCGTTGACGATTCCGCCGTCGGCGTCGATCAGGAGCGCGTACTTGCACTGCCCGACCGCGCACTTGGTCAGGTCGCGGCACGTGAGCAGGTTCGTGAACTCGAGCGCGTCCGGCCCGTTGATCTGGACGATGTGCTCGACGCCGACGTCCCACAGCGTGACGTGCTCGAGCAGGTGGCGGTACTCGATCGCGGGATCGTCGTAGTAGGCCGGGATGTAGGTGTGGTTGTAGACGTCGTAGGCAGAGCACCCCGCGCGCCGGGTGGCATCGAAGTACGGCGATCGTCCGTACCAGGGCCCGAAGTACAGGGTCGTCGATTCGGGGATCTCGGCCATCAGCTGCGCTCCTCTCCTGTTCCTGACTTTGTAGTCAGGCGGAGGATATTTAACGCAGCACCAGCGCGTGCTCCGGATGCCACCCGAGCCTGATGCGCTCGCCGATCACCCAGCGATCGTCGGCCTGCGCGCGGGCGGTGTTCTGCTCCAGCGCGATCACCCGCACGTCGGGGCCGAGCTCGATGATCACCTGGGTCGTGGTCCCGAGGTAGATCCGCTCGACGATCTCGCCCTCGAGGGACACCATCCCGTCCTCGAGATCCTGGACGAAGATCTTCTCCGGCCGCACGGAGCAGTGCACCGAGGCGCCCTGCTCGACGTCGCTCGGAACCGCCGCCTCGCATTGCTGACCGGTGGAGAGCCGGATCCCCTCGCCCTCCACGGTGCCGGGGAGCAGGTTGGAGACGCCGATGAAGCCGGCGACGAACGTCTTCCGCGGCGTCTCGTAGATCTCCTCGGGCGCTCCGCACTGCTGCACCTCGCCCGCGTCCATGACCGCGATCCGATCGGACATTGCGAGGGCCTCCTCCTGGTCGTGGGTCACATACAGGAACGTGATCCCGACCTCGCGCTGGATCTCCTTGAGCTCGACCTGCATCTGCTTGCGGAGCTTGAGGTCGAGCGCGCCGAGCGGCTCGTCGAGGAGCAGCACCGAGGGT